>JANXMS010000500.1 GCA_025354525.1 Acidobacteriota bacterium | reverse complement strand
GCCGACCGGGCCAAAAACGAACCGGAATTCGAGCTTCCGGCCTATGTCCTTAACCTGTTGGAAGATAAAGCAGTTATGGCCGTTATCGCCCCTGATTACGAGTGTGACGAACTTCTCGTCCGGTTCGGCCGTCGGAAGCCGTCCGTCGCGGCGTAGCGGCGGATATTCTGCAAATCGTCTCGCCAGATATCCTGGCACTTGGTTCAATTGCCCAAACATTTCCCATGCAGTTCGAGCCGGTAGTTCCCAATCCCGAACTCGTCCAGGAAACGCTCAATATGGCCGCCCAACCAAAAAACGAACCGGAATTAAATCTCCCCGAAGTCGTACTTAACGTATCTTATATTCAACACTTTATCGCGATTACTGCCCCAAGCTGAGAACGAGAGGAATTGCTCGGCCGGTTCGGCCGTCGGAAGCCGCCTTTCGCGGCGTAGCGGCGGATATTCTGCAAATCGTCTCGCCAGATATCCTGGGATGTGGTTCAACTGCGCAAACATTCCCCATGTAGTTCGAGCCGGTAGTTCCCAATCCCGAACTCGTCCAGAAAATGCTCAATATGGCCGCCCAACCCAAAAAACGAACCGGAATTAAATCTCTCCGAAGTCGTACTTAACGTATCTTATATTCAACACTTTATCGCGATTACTGCCCCAAGCTGAGAACGAGAGGAATTGCTCGGCCAGTTCGGCCGTCGGAAGCCGCCCTTCGCGGCGTAGCGGCGGATATTCTGCAAATCGTCTCGCCAGATATCCTGGGATTTGGTTCAACTGCGCAAACATTCCCCATGCAGTTCGAGCCGGTAGTTCCCAATCCCGAACTCGTCCAGGAAATGCTCAGTATGGCCGCCCAACCAAAAAACGAACCGGAATTAAATCTCCCGGAAGTCGTGCTTAACGTATCTTATAATCAACACTTTATCGCGATTACTGCCCCAATCTGCGAACGAGAGGAATTGCTCGTCCGGTTCGGTCGTCGGAAGCCGCCCTTCGCGGCGTAGCAGCTTTCCATTCAGAATATTCCCCGCCAGCTATAGAAAACGCGCCCCGCCGCAAGCGCGGACCGAACAAGCTACCGAACCGCATCGCCACAAGTGTGCCCGCTCGCACTACTTCCTGACAGTTTGATGACAACTTCCAGACGCTTTCGCGGCTCGTCCGAGGCACGCCTACCGAATCGATACCGTCGGCCCCGCCGCGCTGTCCGTCGTTCCCACGCGAATTGCAATCGGAACTACCGCTCCCACCGGCGCGTTTGCCGGGATCCGGGCGTTAATCTGCACCAACCCGTTCACCAACCCCGGTGCCGGCCCCACAAAAAGCACCGGCGCATCCAGCGTCCCAATCCGTACCGTCGGCACCACCACCGTTCGCGGAAACGGTGCCGCCCCCGGAGCCAAGCCGCCGTCCGGCTGCGCCGGCGTCAAAGCTCCCATCCCCGTCACGTAGATCTGCAAAATCGATCCCCGCGTCGCCGCCGCCGTCGCCGTGTTCAGGCCAAAATTCTCGTTCAAAACCGCCGATGGCCCCGATCCGCTCGCGTTCTGCGTAAAGATCGCCGCCGCCGTCGCAGCCACCGCGACCGTCGCCTCGTCGCTCTGTTGACCCTGGTACTCCACCCGAACCTTCGCCTCGCCAGGCCCCACGCCATAGGGCACAATCGCGCTCAACTGCCGGTCGCTCGTATAGATCAGCGGTGCCGCCGTCCCATTGATCAACACCCGCGTCCCCGCCAAGCTGTTCGTAATCCCGTTGCCGGTCGAGTTCAGCTCCAAGGTCTTCAGCACCTCCGGGCCCAACAACGTCCCGTAGATCGTAATGATCTCCCCCGCCGCAATCGGCCCGCCCCGAAAACTCGCCGCATTCAGGATCCCGTTCGCCGCCAGCGCCGGTCGCTCCGCCGCCTGCGTCACCGTATACGTCTGGTCCAAAACACTTAACGTCCCGGTCCGCGCACTCCCCGTCAAGTTCGGCGTCGCCCGAAAGTCCACTGACCCCGAACCATTCACCGCCGACCAAGCCTCCACCGTTAGCCAACTCTGCCCCGACGTCGGCTCCCACGAACAACCCGGCGTGCCGTTCACGGTAAATCGGCCCGTCCGCGTCCCCGCCGCCAAAGCCAAACTCGTCGGTGCCAAAGTCACCGCGCACGTCCCGCCCGTCTGCGTCACCGTAAACGTCAGGTTGCCGATTCGGATCGTCCCCGTCCGCGTCCCCGCCGTCGCGTTCGCTCCCACCGTGTAGTCAATAGTTCCATTGCCTACTCCGCTCGCCCCGTTCACCACCCCAATCCAGCCCGTCGACGACACCGCCGTCCAAAGACACGTCGTCGTCACTGCAATCGACCCACGCGAAGCGTTAGAAGCCACCTGCACGCTCGTCGGGCTAATCCCCAGCTCGCAGTTCGCCCCCACCTGCGTCACCACCAACTGACGGTTGCCAATCGTGATCGTCCCCTGCCGGCTCCCCGGCGTCGTGTTCGCCGACACCCGGAACGAAACCGTCCCGTCCGCGCTCCCCGCCGCCCCGGAGGTAAACGTGATCCAAGGGACACTCGACGCGCCCTGCCAACTACAGCCGCTGGCCGCCTGGACGTTCACAGAAGAATCGCCCCCGCCCGCCGGCGCTTCATAGCTCGATGGGCTCAAACTGATGCTGCACGCCACCGCCGCCTGCTGCACCGTAAACGCCACATTGCCGATCGTGATCGACGCCGTCCGAACCTGAGTCAACACGTTCGGAGCCGCCACCCAGGAAACTGATCCGCTCCCCGTCCCGCTCGTCGCCGAACTCACCGTCAGCCAATCCGCCGTGCTCACCGTCTGCCACGCGCAGTTCGTCACTAGGTTAAAGGTCCCGCTCCCGCCGATCGACAACAACGTCGTACTCGTCGGTGAGATCTGGTAGTTGCAGGTGCCTCCCTCTTGGACCACCGAAAACACGGCACTCCCCACCGTGATATTCCCCGTCCGTCGCTCCGCCGTCGGGTTCACCGCCGCCGTCCATCCCACCGTGCCGTTCCCCGTCCCGCTGGCTCCAGACGATAGGGTCAGCCAACTCGCATCGCTCGTCGCGTTCCGGGTACAGGCCGAATTAGTCGCCGTCACCGTGATCGTCCCCACGTCCCCAGCCGACCGCACACTCGCGAAACCCGGGCTCAGCGTAAAGCCGCACGCCGCCCCCTGGGTGATCGTAAAGTTCGCTGACCCAATCGTGATCGTCCCCGTTCGGGAAACCCCATCCGGGTTCGCCTGCACACTATAATTCAACGTCCCGTTGTTCTGCCCCGCCGTCGGGTTCACTTGAATCCAACTCTCATTTGCGGTCGCCGTCCACGAACAGCCACTCTGCGTCGTCATCGCAATCGACCCGGACCCACCCGTATTGGCCACCGTCGCGTTGTTCGGCGTCAAGCTGTTGGTGCACGTAATGCCCGCCTGGGTCACGGTGAACGTCGCCAATCCCCCATTGACGGAGATCGTCCCCACCCGCTGCTGCACGCTCGAGTTCGGCTGTACGCTGTAGCCAATAGTCGAAGGATTAGCCGTCCCGCCCCCAAACGAAATCAAGATCCAGTCCGCGTTCGACGCCACCGTCTTGTTGCAACTCGCGGGCGTGCCCGTGGCGTTAAACGTCCCGTTGCCTCCTCCGACGGCGGCAAAGGCCGCGCTGTTATTCAGGGCAACGCTGGTGCATTGGGGGAAAGCCGTTCCTGCCGCAAGGCACACGAACAGTAGGATCCAAAAGGCGCGTACGGGCATCGAGACCATAGAACCCAATTGTCCTCCGAAAGTTGTGCGCCGCGGGGCCGTCGGCAACTGCGGTTGCTACAATTGGGAGTTGTTACCCATGAGCGACCTCAAACAATTGATCCGGGAGATCCCGGACTGGCCCAAACCGGGCATTCTCTTCTACGACATCACCACGCTGATGAAGGACGGCCCCGGCTTCGCCCAAGTCATTGATGGACTTGTCGCCACAGTCCAACCGGCTGACGTCAACGTCGTGATCGGCATTGAGGCCCGCGGCTTCTTCTTCGCCCCCACCGTCGCCAAGGCGCTCGGGAAAGGCTTCGTCCCAGTCCGGAAACCGAAGAAACTGCCTGCTGCCGTCGAGGCCGTCGAATACGCCCTCGAGTACGGCACCGATTCGCTCGAAATTCATCGCGACGCCATCACCCCCGGCCAACGCGTCCTGATCGTCGATGATGTCCTGGCGACCGGTGGCACCGCGGCAGCCGTCGCCTCGTTGGTCGAACGCCTCGGCGGCATCGTCGTCGGCCTCTCGTTCGTTATCGAACTCGACTTCTTGAACGGCCAATCAAAGCTGGGTGGACGTCCCGTCCACTCCCTGCTTCACTATTAACGGTTCCGTGGCCGAGACCCGCTACGTTCGCGTCCCCTGCTACGCCAAAATCAATCGGCTCCTAACGGTCCTCAACCGCCGAGCCGATGGCTTCCACGAACTCCGGACCGTCTTCGAGACCATCTCGTTAGCCGACTCACTCGAACTGTACTTCACTCCAGGACGAGCCGCTGAACCGTCGCTCGAAGCCGATTTTGACGTACCGGACAATCTCGTTCTCCGCGCCGCCCGCGCCGTGCTCGCCGCCTCCAGTGCCAAAGGCCATCTTCACTGCAAGCTCGTCAAACGCATTCCCATGGGCGGCGGCCTCGGCGGCGGTTCCACCGACGCGGCAGCCGTTCTGCTCGCCCTCCCAGTGTTGACCGGCAAACCACTGCGCCCCGGGCAGGTTCACGAACTCGCCGCCACGCTAGGCAGCGACGTACCCTTCTTTCTTTACGGCGGGCAGGCGCTCGGCCTCGGCCGCGGCACCGAACTCTATCCACTCCCGGAATCGCCCAAACAACACCTGCTCGTGGTGGCCAATAATATCCACGTCTCCACTCCAGACGCCTATCGCGCTTTCGACCGCGCCGGTAACGGAAAATTGACAGACGATGACGTCGCCCGCTACATTGGTAGTTTCCAGGCACGCGCTTGGGAGCCGGGGACATCCCTGCCTTCTAGCGTCGCCGGGAGCAGCAGTGAAAACGATTTCGAACGGGTAGTCTTCCCCCAACACCCTCAGCTCGATCTTACCCTCAAAAAACTTAAGAAATTGGGAGCAGCCCCAGCCCGGATGACCGGAAGCGGAGCAGCTCTCTTTGGATTCTTCCGCACTCCGGAGGAGGTACGGGCAGCCATGAGCCACTTCGGTTCAGCGCGCGTCTTCGCCGCGACCACTTTGTCGCGTCGCCAGTACCGGGCCTCCTGGGCGAAAGCTCTGAAAGACCATACAGAACTGAACCAGTGGCCGCCTAGAAGCCGGTACGCGCGATGAGATTCGACAAACTCAAGATATTCACCGGCAACTCACACCCCGCCCTCGCGACGGAGATTTGCGAGTGCCTCGACACCGAACTGGGCGTAGCGCCGGTGCGTTCGTTCGCCGACGGTGAGATCTACCTCCAAATCAAAGAGAACGTCCGCGGGGCCGACGTCTTCGTCGTCCAGCCCACCTGCAGCCCCGTCGATACCAACATCATGGAACTGCTCCTGATGATCGACGCCCTCAAGCGCGCCTCGGCCGATCGCATTACCGCCGTGCTTCCCTATTACGGCTACGCCCGTCAAGATCGCAAGGATAAACCCCGCGTGCCCATCTCGGCCAAATTGGTGGCCAGCCTCATCGAACGCGCCGGCGCCGATCGCGTTCTCGCCCTCGATCTACACGCCGCCCCCATTCAAGGCTTCTTCGACATCCCCGTCGATCATCTGTTCGCCGCTCCGGTCATGATCGAGTACTACCGCGAAGTGGACATCCCTGACCTCATGGTCGTCTCCCCCGACGCCGGAGGCGTTGAACGCGCTCGAGCTTTCGCCAAGCGCTTAAACGCGCCGTTGGCCATCGTCGACAAGCGTCGGGAAGACGTCAATATCGCCGAGATCATGCACGTCATCGGCGACGTTCGCGGCAAAGCCTGCCTGCTCGTGGACGATATCATCGATACCGCTGGCACCCTCGTGAAAGGAGCCGAAGCGCTCTTGAACAGCGGAGCCAAAAGTGTCCGCGCCTGCGCTACCCACGCCGTTCTGTCTGGGCCAGCCATCGAACGCATTAGAAATTCGAGTCTCGAAGAGGTGGTGTTTTCCAACTCCATCCCCCTTCGGGAAGCCGCATTGGTTTCGGGTCGCATCAAGCAGCTCTCTGTAGCCCCGCTGCTCGCCCAAGCCATCCAGTCCATCCATGAAGAGACCAGCGTAAGCGGTCTCTTCGTCTAGTTGTTAGTCGAGTTTTAGGAGCCAGTATGAGAAAGGACATCACGATCGCCGCCGAGGGCCGCACTTCACGCGGTAAAAACGAAGCTCGGCGGCTGCGCGTCTCCGGACGCGCACCCGCGATCATCTACGGCACCGGCAAAGATCCCGTCGCCTGTGCCATTAGTCCGAAGGAAGTGAATAAGATTCTCCTCTCTTCCACCGGTCACAACTCCATCTTCGACGTTACCGTCGATGGTGGCGCGCCCGAGCCCGTCATGATTGTTGATTGGTTATTCGATCCCGTTACCAACGCAATGTTGCACATCGACATGCAGCGGATCGACCTCGCCAAGCGCGTCTTCGTCAAAGTCAAAGTGCACGTGCACGGCGAACCGAAGGGCGTCAAACAGCAAGGCGGTATCCTCGAAATCGTCGCTCGCGAAGTGGAGATCGAGTGTCTCCCCGACGATATCCCGGCCGACTTCAGCCTCGCGCTGCAGGACCTTGAAATCAATCAGGCCATTCGTGCGCAAGACCTAGTGATGGTTGGTTCGATGAAGCTGGTCGTTGCACCGGAAACGATCATCGTTCACATCGTTTCGCCAAAACTCGACGCCGAAGCCGTTGCCGCTGCCGCCGCCGAACCCGAAGTAGTCAAGAAGGGTAAGAAAGACGACAAAGCTCCCGCGAAGACGGCCGCTAAAACGGCTGCTCCCGCCGCTGACGCCAAGGCCAAAAAGAAGTAATCCTCCATGCTGATCGTTGGCTTGGGCAATCCTGGCGAGGAGTACGACAACACGTACCACAACCTGGGATTCCTGGCCATTGATCGGCTCGCCGCCGCTCACGGCATCCGCGTCACGCGGGCCGAGGGCAAGGCGATCACCGGAGTCGGGCGGATCGCTGGCGCGGATGTCGTGCTGGCGAAACCCCAAACCTACATGAATTTGAGTGGCGGCTCCGTTAAGGAGCTGCTTGCTAAGTACACGCTTCCAGTCGATCAGCTATTCTTGATCTACGATGAACTCGCCCTCGACTGGGGCTCGATGCGGATCAGGCCGAAAGGCTCAGCGGGCGGACACAACGGTGTCAGTTCGATCATTCGCAGCGTGGGGACAGAAGAGATTGCACGGATTCGACTGGGCATCCGCCCGGAACGGCCCGTGAAAGAAATGAAGTCATACGTGCTCGCCAAAATTCGGCGGGCGCAGCTAGAAACGTTGGACCCGCTGCTCGACGAAGTTGTCACGGCAGTGGAATCCATCATCACCGAGGGCGTCGAAAAGGCCATGGCGCGTTTCAATGCGCGTCGCGCTCCCGGTGCCAAAGAGGAAACATGAGGACTTACGAAGAACTCTTTATCGTCAACGCCAACGCGACCGAAGAAGAACAGGACGCGATTGTCGAGATGCTCCGGGGTGTCATCACCACCGGCGGCGGAACTCTCGACAAGGTGGAAAAGTGGGGTATTCGCAAACTCGCCTACCGGGTGAACCGGCAGACCGAGGGCGCTTACATTCTGCTCGAATTCTCAACCGAAAGCGCCGAGACGGCGAAGGAAGTAGAACGCCGTCTGCGAGTGACCGACGCTGTAATCAAGTTCATCACCGTGCGGATGGACGAGAGAATGCGTCGCGTCGAGAAGCGGAAGAAGCGTCGTGAGAAACGCGCCGCGCGGAAGCCGCAAGTTGCTGCCCCGCTCGCGCCGGCCGCTCCGGGCGTTCGCCCTGAGATGCCGGGTGCTCCCGATATGCCGATGCCCGCCGCGCCGCTCCCGTTAGAGGAAGCGCCGGTAACTGCCGAAGCCGCCGTTGAACCGGCAGCTGAGAACTAACGAGTAGGAGAATACGACTATGGCAGAAACCAAGAGTGGAGGCCGCCCGATTGCGGCCAGCCAGCGTCCGACCGGTGGCGACAAAGCCCTGGCCGGAAATAAGAAGCAGTTTTTCCGCCGGAAGAAGGTATGCCGGTTCTGCGTCGAGAAGATCGACCACATCGATTACAAAGATGTAAAGTTGCTCTCGGCCTTTATCTCCGAACGGGGAAAAATCACTCCGCGCCGGATTTCCGGTGTATGCTGCGTGCATCAGCGCTTGCTCGCCATGGCGATCAAGCAGAGCCGCAACATCGCCCTGATGCCGTTCACGACGTCGCTATAACCCGAGGAGAATCCCCACATGGAAGTCATTTTACGAGAGGATATCGACAAGCTCGGCACGCGCGGTCAACTAGTGAACGTCGCCCCGGGCTTTGCCCGCAACTTTCTGTTGCCGAAACGGCTTGCCGTGCCGGCTACGGAATCGAACAAAAAGATCGTGGAACAGGAGCGCCAAGCGGGATTGCGGCGGGAAGCCGTCGAAGCTGGTGCTGCGCAAGAGCTGGCCAAGTTGCTCGAACCGACCGTGGTCGAGATCAGCATGAAGGCCGGTGAGAACGACCACCTGTTTGGTTCGGTGACTTTGAAAGACATCGCCGACCAGCTTGAGGCCAAGGGCTTCCACCTCGACCGCAAGAAGATCGTATTGCCTGAGGCCATCAAGACCCTGGGCGAGTTCTTGGTTCCTGTGAAACTGCACAAGCAGGTCACGGTAAACGTGAAAGTGATCGTTAAGCGGGAAGAGTAGTTCCGTTCGAGTCAATCAACTGAACGATGGCCTGGAGGCAAATGCTTGACTCCGGGCCATCTTCATTAAGAGGATAATCCCATGGGCTATTTCGATCTGACCGGCCACACGGCAATCATCACCGGCGCGGCTTCTGGAATTGGGGCTGCAATTGCGCGGCGTTTGGCGAAAGCGGGCGCGACCGTCGTGATCGCTGACATCAACGGGACGGCGGCGGCAGAAGTGGCTGCCACGATTTCGGGTGCTTTGTCGGTCCAGATGGATGTGACGAGCACGGAGTCTGTACAGGCGGCCGTCGACGGCGTGATCGCCAAGACGGGGCAGGTGCACATCCTCGTCAACAACGCCGGGATCGGCGGCAAGGCTGCCCCGCTATGGGAGCAGGATATCGACGATTGGCACAAGTGCATCGCGATCAACATGGACGGTGTCTGGAACGGCTGTAAGGCTGTGATGGCCCACATGCGCGCGAACAAGTACGGTCGGATTGTGAATATTGCCTCGATTGCTGGCAAAGAGGGCAATCCGAATATGTCGGCTTATTCGGCGACCAAGGCGGCTGTGATTGGGTTTACAAAGTCGATCGCGAAGGAAGTGGCGACCGATGGCGTTTGCGTGAACGCGGTGAGCCCGGCGGTGGTGCGGACGCCGATTCTCGAACAACTGACGCCGCAGCAGGTGGCCTACATGCTGGAGAAGATTCCGATGCGCCGGACGGGCGAACCGGAAGAGATCGCGGCGGTCGTGCATTTCCTGTCGAGTCCGGATTGCAGCTTTGTTACTGCCCAAACCTACGACGCCTCGGGCGGGCGCGCTACTTACTAAGTCGTTTTGGAATATCATGTTACTTTTACCCTCTCAATACGCGACTGCGCCATTGCGCGATCTTCTCCATGAAGCGGGCCGGGGGCGCATTGGGACTGACCATGCGTTCGTCAAGGCGATTCTTGATCGGGGGGCGTCGGTGGCGGAAGAGGTAGCGGCTTACGCGCTCGAGCAACCGGAGGAGGACCGGGTGGACCTGACGGTGGACCTGTTCCACGTGTTGCGTTCGCTACGGCACCCGGCGGCGATTCCGTTCTTCATCGATCTCCTGCATCAGGACGACGGCGAGGCACCGGACCACATCTACGAGGCGCTTGGCGAGTTGGGCGAGGCAGCGGTGGAGCCGCTGCTCGCGTTGCGCGAGACGGCCGAGGGCGAGAGCCGGGGCAACATCGCATTCCTGCTGGCGGGGCTGGGCGTGAAAGACGAGCGGATCAAAGCCATTTTGCTGGAGCGTCTGGAGACCGAGCCGGCCGATGCCGCGATCAATCTGAGTCTCTACGGAGACCGGGATCTGATTCCGGCGATGACGGAGCGGATGGAGCGGATGGGCGAGGAAGAGAAAGACGAACGGCGCGAGCTTGAGTACTCCCTGCGGAATCTGGAGGCTCCGGTGGTGGAAGACGGGCATCCCAAGTACGACGTCTACGAGAATTTTGACGAGGTCGCGACTCCGGTTTGGGATGTGTTAGAGGTTGAAGAGATCGTCGAATTTTTGCAGCATCCGGAGGCGGACGTTCGGCGTGAGGCGGCGGAGGCATTGGTTGACGAAGAGCCCGATGAGGAGCTTTTGAAAGTGCTGGTGGGCGCGGCGGAGACGGATTCCGACGCGGGAGTTCGGGCGGCGGCTTGGCAGAGTTTGGCGGAGTATTGGGAGGAGGACAGAGTCGCGGATAAGCTACGGGCGAAGATGATGGATGCGCAGGCTCCGGGGGCGGAGCGGGCAGGGGCGGCCATCGCGGTGGCGACGAACGAGATGACGCCGGCGGTGGAGAAAGTTCTGCGGGAGTTGTACGAGGATCCGGAGACGCGGGCGCTGGCGATGCGCGGGATGTGGCGCACGTTTGACAAGACCTTCGCGGCAATCTTTTCGAAGCATTTGCAAGACCCGATTCGTCCAGTGCAGAACGAAGCCATTATTGGCGTCGGCTACTTGGGGATGAATTACGAGTCGAAGCAGCTCGAAGATATGTTCGATGACCCGGACCTGCGGGAACGGGCGCTGTTTTCTTACGCGCTGTGTTGCTCAGGCGATACGACGAAGTCGAACGCCAAGAAGTTGTATCGGAAGATCGAGGACTTGGCGGGCGGGCTGAACGACGAGGAGAAGGACGTCGTGGAGACGGCGATCGATACCCGTTTGGCGTTGCACGGGTTAGCTCCGGCGTTTGCGGAGCCGCATACCCATTAGGTTTTTCCGCCGCAGGTGAGGAAACGTTTATACTGATGGCAGCGTCTCCTCACTTCGTATGTCGGCAAGTCCATCTATTCGCGTCGCCTATTTCACTGACTCATTCGATGAGGTGAATGGGCTTGCGCGGACGAGCCGGGAGATGTCCGCGTTTACGCGCCGGAACGGATTGCCGATGTTGCTGGTGAGGCCGGGGCATGAGACGCGGAGTTGGACGGACGGCAATCAGATGCACGTGAAGTTACATCGGGCGGCGACGTCGATCCCACTCGATAATGAACTCTCATTTGATCCTTTACTGCCGCGCCATTTACTGCGTTTGCGGGCGGCGGTTCGCCGATTCCAGCCGGATGTTCTCCACGTGACAGGGCCGGGCGATATTGGCTTGATGGGAGCCTATTTCTCCTTCTATTACGGGATCCCGCTGGTGGCGTCGTGGCACAACAATCTGCACGAATTGGCCGCGCGGCGGCTCCGGTTTTTGTTGGATCATCCGGTGTTTGCCTTGTTGCCGAGGGCGTATACCGAGTTCGTTACGGCGTTGACCGAGCGGGGGGCGCTTGAGAGCGTTACCCTGTTTTATAAGCTGGCGCGGCGGTTGTTTGCGCCGAATCCGGATCTGGTTCGTTTTCTCGAAGAACAGACAGGACGGCCGGTGAGTCTGATGCCTCGGGCTGTCGATACGCGGCTGTTTCATCCGGGTCGGCGTTTCCGGCAGGACGGGGCGTTTACGCTCGGTTTCGCCGGACGGTTGCAGCCGGAAAAGAATGTTCGGTTGCTGGTGCAGGTGCAGAAGGCGTTGCCGGCTGGCAGCCATCGTTTTCAGATTATCGGGGAAGGCTTTGAGCGAGCTTGGTTGAAGCGTCGGCTGCGCCGGGCGGAGTTTTCTGATTTTCTGGATGGGGAAGCGTTGGCGGACGCCTACGCGAACATGGACCTGTTTTTAAACCCTTCCATGACCGATACCTACGGCACGAGTGTGCACGAGGCATTAGCGAGCGGGGTGCCCGCGATCGTGATGAACCAGGGTGGCCCTCGGCATCTGATCACGTCGGGGGAGAACGGGCATGTATGCCAGAGCGACCTTCACTTTGTGCGCCGGGTTGCCGAGTTGATTGCTAATCCGGTAGAGTTACAACGCATGCGCGTCGAAGCGCGCGAATCTGCCTGCTGCGTGAGCTGGGATAGAGTATTTGAAGACGTATACCAAGTTTACGAATCCGCGTGTGGGCAGTTGCCCACGAACCTTCGAGTAGCCAGTTGAATCAACCGAAATCTTCTCTTCTTCGCCAGCTTGGACTGGTTAGCGCCACAGCGCTTGTGATATCGAACATGGTCGGAACCGGGATCTTTACGACGACCGGGTTTTTGGCCGGTGACTTGGGGGACCCGTCAATTGTCTTGGGGATTTGGGTGGTGGGCGCGGTTGTGGCGCTGGCTGGGGCGTTCTGCTATTCGGAGTTGGGAATCAACTTCCCGAGTTCGGGTGGAGAGTACGTCTACCTGACTCAGGCTTATGGGCCGACGTGGGGTTTCATGGAGGGCTGGATTTCCTTCACGGCTGGTTTTTCGGCACCGATTGCCTTGGCGGCGCTTGCGTTTTCGGACTATCTCGGGTACTTCTTTCCGGGGGTGAAGCAGGCGAGTTCGACGGCGATTGGCCCGTTTACAGTGGGCGGGGCCCAGGTGGTGGCGAGTGTGTTGATCGTTTGTTTTGCGGGGCTGAACCTATTCGGGATTAGGCTGGCGGCGAGCGTTCAGAACGTGCTGACGGCGGTGAAGCTGAGCGTGATTGTCGGCTTTTTGGTCTTTGCGTTTGCGATTGGTAAGGGCGACTGGGGCAATTTCGGGCAGATGGCGGTAAGGACGTCGACGTCGCCGGTGTGGGAGCAGTTTGCGACGAGTCTGATTTTCATTTACGTCGCTTATTCGGGTTGGAATGCGGCGACTTACGTGGCGGAGGAGTTACAGACGCCGGAACGAACGTTGCCATTGGCTTTGACGATAGGGACGACGCTGGTGGCGGCTTTGTTTGTGGGACTGAACATTGCTTACATTTATGCTCAGCCGTTGGAGCAGATGAAGGGCGTGGTGGCGGTGGGCTCGTTGTCGGCCTCCAATTTATTTGGCCCGGAGGTGGCGAGTTTGTTCAGCGGGTTGATGGCGGTTTCGTTGCTGGCGACGGTGAACGCGATGGTGACGATTGGGCCGCGGGTATATTATGCGATGGCGCAGAACAAGGCGTTTTTCCCGGCGGCGGCGAAGGTGCATGAGCGTTGGCGGACGCCGTACGTGGCGATTGCGATGCAGGGGGCTTGTGCGGTGGCGATGTGTTTCCTGTCGTTCCGGGACTTGATGTTTTACGTCGGTTTCTTATTGAACGCATTTTCGGTGTTGGCGGTGGCTTCGTTGTTTGTGTTTCGGAAGCGGGCGGGTTGGCAGCGGGTGGGGGTGGTAAATTTTGCATGGCCGCTGGTGCCGGCGTTCTATGTTTTGGTAGGGGCGTGGGTGGCGGGGTCGGGGTTTCTGATGCGGCCGGGGGTTTCGGCGGCGGCGCTGGGAACTGTGGTGGTAGGTGCTGTTGCTTACAAGAGTTTTCTTGCGCCGAAGGCGGTAGCGTCCTAGGGTCGGGTCATGGGGGTTCTGTTGTTGATCGCGTTGGGGGTGGGGGCGCTGGGGACGGTGGTGGTCTGCAAGATTTTTCTTGGGCC
>JANXMS010000499.1 GCA_025354525.1 Acidobacteriota bacterium | reverse complement strand
GAGGCGTTCTGGAAACCCGAACTACCGGCCCCGTATTGGGCGGACTGCAAACTACGTTTGTCCCAGCTCAGGGCCCCGTCAATGCATGCGCTTGTCGTCGATCTCGCCGAGGCTCTCTCCCCCTTCCTCTCTCCCGACATTCCTCCGGATCTCTTCAGACGTCGCGGATTTGCCCTCTGTTAAGTCAATACTTGCTATAGTCGCCATTACCCGACACATCTCCAGTAGTGCCGACAGGGCTTTTCTGAAACATTTTAGCTAAATCCGGTCTTTTGTATGTCTTCCCCTACACGTCGAACAGCGAAGAACCGAGCGCTTCCGGTGACATTCCCGCTCATCCTTCTCGCATGCACAAGCGGGAGCTGGCCATGCGCTGCCGCTTCCATTCGTGGAGGATCTGCCTCGTTCGGAATTTTCTGGCATAACCTCCAAGCCGCTCGCCTCCGATAGATACCCATATGGCGGCCTCTGATCGTGTATTGAGCCAGGACGAAATTGATGGCGTATTCCGACGCCTAGCCGAGGAACAAGCAAAGACCGATGAGGATGACCCCAGTCGCCGAGCTGTCCCTTATGACTTCCGACGCCCGGACCGGATCGCCAAAGACCAGCTGCGTTCCATCCATCTTCTTCACGAAAACTTCGCCCGCAGCCTAGCCTCCAGTCTATCGGCCTATCTGCGCGCTTACGTGATGGTGAACCTCGTCTCGGTCGAGCAGCTTTCGTTTCTTGAGTTTAGCCAGTGTCTCCCTTCGCCTAGTTGCATCATCGCTATGGGAATGCGTCCGTATGACGGCAATGGCGTGCTGGAAATCAACCCGACACTCGTTTTTCCGATCCTCGAAATGCTTCTCGGTGGCTCCGGCAAACCGTCCGCGTCGAGCCGAGTGACGAGAGAGATTACCGAAATCGAGCAAAGCATCGTTGAGGTGGTTGTCCGGATCATCCTCCACGATCTTCGCGAAAGCTGGCGTCAAGTAACCAACGTCTCGTTCTCAATTGAAAGCCATGAAACTGAACCCTCTCTCCTCCAGTTCATGGCCCCAAACGAAGCCGTCGTCGCCATCTCGCTCGAAATCCGCATCGGTGAAATGACCGGCATGATGAACATCGGCATCCCGTCGATTATCATCAAGATGCTTCGTCAGAAGTTCGACCAGGGATGGTCCAACCGTCGTACTGAGGCCTCCGAGTCAGACCAGCGCCGAGTCCTTCGTCTTGTCAAACCGAGCAATATCCAAATCGACGCTCGCCTTCAAGGTCCCACGCTCAAGGTCGAGGACTTATTGGCCCTGAAGGAAGGCGACGTCTTGGCTTTCGATTTCTCCACCGAAAAACCGCTCAACCTTCTCGTCAATGGCCGACTTAAATTCCAAGGGCACGTCGTTGCCCAAGGCAAGAAGAAGGCATTTATGATCAAGTCCCTTTATGTTGCGTCGGAGTGAGTGCGTTCGCCGTGATCAGTCGCGCGTTGCGGTTGAACGATATGTACTGAAACGCCCAGTGGGTCAGCACCTGCAGCCGATTCTGAAAACCCACGAGGAACATCAGATGAATGAAAAGCCAGAGAACCCAGGCAACCAAGCCCGTCGCGTGGAAGGTGCCAAAGTCCGCTATTGCCGAGTGACGGCCAATCGTCGCCAAGTTCCCCTTGTCGGTGTATCGGAACGGCTCGGTCGTCCGATTGGCCAACCGATTCAAGATCAACTTGGCCACGTAGGGCCCCTGCTGCATAGCCACCGGGGCAACGCCAGGAAGCATATTGCCGTCGGCGCCTGCGAAGGCCGCCATATCTCCGAGTGCGAACACGTTGGGAAATCCCGCCAACGAACAGTCCCCCGTAACCGGTACTCGTCCGGCCCGGTCTGCCACCAAACCTGCCGACTCCGCCAGCGAAGCCGCCAGAGGAGAACCCTTCACCCCGGCCGCCCAGATCACCGTTTTGCTTGCAATCCGGTCTGAAGTGCCGCTGTCCTTGAGTCTGATCGTCACCCCATCTTCATCCACAGCAGTGACGTATCGTCGGTTCAAACACCGAACTCCTAACTGCAACAGCGCCTTTTCGGCCGCCTCCGCTAAGTCCGGAGGGAAATTACTCAAAATCTTGTCGCCCGCATCAAGCAGTAGGATTCGCGATTCTTCCGGTCGACACGTTCGAAAATCTTCTTTTAACGTATCGTTGGCGATTTCGCCCAAGGCTCCCGCCAACTCTACCCCGGTTGGTCCTCCGCCAACGACTACGAACGTCAACCATGCCAGCCGCTTTTCTAAGTCGGTTTCCCGTTCGGCAGATTCGAACGCCCACAAGATCTTTCGCCTTATGGCAGTCGCGTCCTCAATCGTCTTCAACCCCGGAGCCAATGGTTCCCACTGCTCGTTTCCAAAATAGTGATGACGAGCTCCGGCTGCAACCAGCAAGGAGTCAAATCCCAACTCTCCGTCGGCCAGCAACACTTTTTTCCCTGCCAGATCGAATCCGGTCACTTCGGCCAAAATCGTCCGAATATTTTTGTAGCTCCGCACCACCGCCCGAATCGGCGCGCAGATATCTGCTGGCGAAAGTCCCCCGGTTGCCACTTGATAAAGCAAGGGCTGAAACAGGTGAAAATTCCTACGGTCAATGAGCGTCACCTGCACGTTCCGGTTCCCGAGCGCCTTCGCGGCAGCCAATCCAGCGAATCCTCCACCAACGATCACCACATGATGCTGGGCCATATCCCCTACGATAGCAAGGTGATCGACAATGCATTCCATCGGGAAGGCATTGACTCTCCTCTGAATTCCGGCCGTCGCGAAAACTTGTGTTGGTTCTGCGTGATTGTGAGGCTCTGCGCTGTCCCCCAACGGAATCGTTCCGCCCTTCGGGCGAGGATTTCCGAGGCATTGGGGTCTTTCGATCCAATCTTTTCCGGCCATCGTTATTTTGTGGGAGTCAGGTAAAAAGCGTTGCGTTTGGTGATAATTCGGGCCCACGGCCTCGTTTCCAAGAAAATCTGAGCGCTACGAGGACTTCGGCACTCGCGAACAATGACTTCTGCTGACGGAGAGTTGACCACCAACCAGCCGCGATTGGGCGGCATTTCCGACGAGCGTGGTCTGGTGGCGCTCGGCCTCGCCGCGCGGATGAAAACGTCGGCCCCTAAACCAAACTTAGAGCATTACGCGCCCGCCGTCCTGCCACGCGGCAAAATCGGTTTCTCCTAGGGTTAAGTTGATTTGGATCCCCCTATTGGGCTTGTGGCGCGGCACGAGTGAGGGATTAAAGCTGGTCGGCACCTTATAGCGGGTGCCGGTATGGTGAGCGTTTGCGGGCCCGCAACAGCGAATAGGCGGGAACGGGGCCGGAAACGCCCGACGCCGGTGGAGATAAGTGATAGCAGTCTCGAGGGTCAAGAACCGGTAATTTTCGAGGGAATCCGGATGTTGGGCTTGGGGCGCGGAACGAGCGAGGGATTAGAGCTGGTCGGCACCTTGGAAAACCTGATCGCGGGTGACGGCATGGTGAGCGTTTGCGGGCGCGCAACAGCGAATAGGCGGAAACGGGGCCGGAAACGCCCGTCGGCGATGGAGATAAGTGATAGCAGTCTGGAGGGTCAAGAACCGGTAATTTTCGAGGGAATCCGGATGTTGGGCTTGGGGCGCGGAACGAGCGAGGGACTAAAACTGGTCGGTACCTTGAGCAAATCTGATACAGGGTGACGGCATGGTGAGCGTTTGCCCGTCGGCGATGGGGATAAGTGATAGCAGTCTCGAGGGTCAAGAGCCGGTACTTTTCGAGGGAATCCGGATGTTGGGCTTGGGGGCGCAGCACGAGCGAGGGAGTAAAGCTGGTCGGCACCTTGGCAAATCTGAAACAGGGTGCCGGCATCGTAAGCGTTTGCGGGCGCACACCTTCGGATAAGCGGGAACGGGTCAGAGCCGGTACTTTTCGAGGGAATCCGGATGTTGGGCTTGGGGCGCAGCACGAGCGAGGGATTAAAACTGGTCGATACCTAGGCAAATCTGATAGAGGGTGCCGGCATGGTGAGCGTTTGCGGGCGCACACCTGCGGATAAAGCGAGAACGGGCCGAAAACGCCCGTCGGCGATGGAGATAAGTGATAGCAGTCTGGAGGGTCAAGAACCTTGGAAAATCTAATAGCGGGTGCCGGCATGGTGAGCGTTTGCGGGCGCACACCTGCGGAGAAGCGGGAACGGGGCCGGAAACGCCCGTTGGCGATGGAGCTAAGTGATAGCAGTCTGGAGGGTCAAGAGCCGGTAATTTTCGAGGGAATCCGGATGTTGGGCTTGGGGCGCGGCACGAGGGAGGGATTAAAGCTGGTCAATACTTTGGGCAAATCTCATAGGGGGTGCCGGCGTGGTGAGTGTTTGCGGGCGTCGGCGATGGAGATAAGTGATAGCCGTCTCGGGGGTCAAGAGCCGGTAATTTTCGAGGGAATCCGGATGTGGGGTTTAGGGCGCAGCACGAGCGAGGGATTAAAGCTGGTCGGTACCTTGGCAAATCTGATAGCGGGTGCCGGCATGGTGAGCATTTGCGGGCGCACACCTGCGGAGAAGCGGGAACAAAGCCGAAAACGCCCGTCGGCGTGGAGATCAGTGATGGCCATATCGAAGGTCAGAGCCGAGACAGTCAGCGGCGGCAGCGATTGCAATAACCCATTTAAGGAAGAGTTACCGAAGCCGCGCCGCTGAAGGTGCCGTCGACGCCGTAGGTGCCGCTCCACAGCAGAGTGGTCCCGGTAGCGTTTCCCGGTAGGCGGAAGAGAACCATACCCAAGCCGCCGGTGCTCAAAGTGCCGAAAGTCACGTTTGGCGCGACTACAGTGGCGCCGATCGTGGCAGAGACCAAGCGAACATTACTGGCCGGGACCGGGCCGAAGTTGGCGGCGACAATCTCGACGATCATCTCACCGGTCGTGGCGTCGCGGCGGAGCCGGGAAACCTGGAAAACCAAGACCGGGGAGAATCCTCTTATCTGTAAGGTGGCCGGTCCGACGTTTATGGTCGCGGTTCGGGAAGTGGCCGCGTAGGTCGTCGCATCTGTGGGCGTGAAGTTGACCGTCAGAGTTTGATTCAGACCCAACGGCAGGAGAGTACCGGCAGGGGGGGTATAGACGAACTGCCCAGGCACGCTCGCTGTCGCGTTGAGTTGGGTAGAGGAGAGGGGCGTGCCGACGATCAGGTCGGTGGGGTTGGCCCAGCTGATCGACGGAACCGCGGCGAAGGCAGCGACTACAGTGGCTGGAGCAATAAGGTTAAAGCTTCGCGGGTTGGTGTTCCCGGTGACGGCACCGGAAAAGGCGCGGAAGACATTGCCGGCGGTCGGCGTGGCTGTAATCTGTATCGAGCCGCCTGGGAAATAACCGGTAGCGGGCGAAACGGTACCGCCGCCAGTGGCGGAAGTATTCAGTAAGTAATTGGTAGCGTAAGTAGCGGTGTAGCTGGCCGGGTTGGAAGAAACAACGATTTGCTGGGTCTGAGCGCCGCCGTTGCTCCAACTCGCCCACTGGAAGCGAGTGCCATTTACTGGGGACGGGTTAAGAGCGGTGACGGTATAAGTTCCGGGGCTGAGTACGACAACCGAGCCGCCGGAAACAGGTTGGCCGTTCACTTCGAGGGGAAGTCCGGCCGGAACGGAGAGGAAGGTGATGCCCTGACCGTTGGGAGCGATCGAGAACGACTGGGGCATTTCGACGGCCGCAGCGAAGTTTCCATTTCCAGGCTGACTGGCGAGGATGGTACAAAGCCCGGTGGCGATGAGGGTTACTTGGCCGGCTTGGACGCTGCAGACGGCGGGCGTCAGCGAGGAGAAGACAACGGGTAGTGCCGAGGTGGCCGTAGCGCTAATCGGAACGGGCGCGGCACCCATAGTCCGAGGTAGCAGGGCCGCGAACAAGACGGTTTGCGCCGCGGGGGTTACCGCGAAGCTATTGATCGTTACCGCGGCAGCCGAGTAGCGGGCATCCCCGGCTTGCGCGGCCTGGATAGAGCAAGTTCCAGCGGCAAGAAGGGTGACCGCACCGCCGGCGGAGCAGACGGCGGGGGTGGTCGAAGAGAAGCTGACGGGCAAGCCGGACGAGGCGCTGGCGGTGATCGCGAAGGGTGGCGTGCCGAAGGGAACGGCGGGCAAGGCGGCAAACAGAATGGTCTGCGCGGCGGGGGTAACCGTAAAGGACTGCAAGACGGGAGCGGCGGCAGCGAAGTTGACGTTGCCGGCCTGCGCGGCCCGTATAGAGCAGGTGCCGCCGTTCAGCAGCGTCATGCTGGTGCTGGAAACGGTGCAGACGAGCGGAGTGGTGCTTGAGAATTCGACTGCGAGATTCGAACTCGCGGTGGCGGTTAAAGCAGTGGGAAGGGTGCGGAATGCAAGATTCGGCAGCACGGCGAAATTGATGAACTGCGGGGCGGGCGCGATGGTGAAGGTCTGCGTGATCGGGGTGGCCGCTGCGTAACTTGTGTTGCCGGATTGAGTCGCTTGGACGGTGCAGAGGCCGCCGGAATTGAGCGTAAGGGTGGTTGAGGCCACCGAACAGACCGCTGAGGTGAGGCTGGCGAGCGCGACGGGCAGGCCGGAGGTCGCCGAGGCGTTGAGGGCGATCGGCACGACGCTATAGGGCACGGTGGGCAGGCTTCCAAACGATATCGTTTGGGCGGCGAGGTTGACGTTGAAACTTTGCGTAACGGCAGGGGCGGCGGCGAAGTTGGCGTTGCCGGATTGGCTGGCTTGGACTGAGCAGACGCCGCCCGCCGCGATGGTTAGAAGATTGCCGGAGACGGTGCAAACGGCGGAAGTCGAGGTTGCAAAAACGACGGGGAGACTGGAGGTAGCGGTGGCGGTTAGGGCGATGGGGGCGGTTCCGAACGTGACGTTTTGAAGGAACCCAAACGTGATCGTTTGGGTTCCTTGGCTGATGGAGAAGGTCTGGCTTGGCGCGGTGACCGGTTGGAAATTGGCGTTGCCCAATTGACTGGCTTGGATGGTGCAATTGCCAACGGCGAGTAGATTCAAAGTCGCACCGGATACGGTGCAGACGGATGGCGTCGACGAGGAGAACGTGACCGGTAGGCCGGAAGTGGCCGAGGCTGACAGGACGACGGAGCCGGTCGAAAGCGAGAGGCTGGAGAGCGCGGCGAAGGTGATGGTCTGAGTTGCGGGGGTGATGGTGAAGGTCTGGACGGCAGGCGTGGCGGCGTTGTAATTAGCGTTGCCGGCTTGGACGGCTCGGATGGTACAGGGCCCAGCGTTGCCGAGAGTGACATCGGCACCTAGAACGGTGCAATTCCCGAGCGTGTCGGAGGAGAACGAGACGGGAAGGTTGGAGTCGCTGGAGGCGAAGAGACGGACGGGGCTGGGGCTCAAAGGCTGGGAACCAACAGCGGTAAACGTGATGGTTTGGCTTGCGGGGGAGATGGCAAACGCGCGGGTGACATCAAGGGCGGCGGAATAAACGGTATTGCCGGATTGACTGGCGCGGACGGTGCACTGGCCGGCGGCAAGGATGACTACGGTGGTGCCGCTTATAGAACAAACGTTGGTGGGCGTGGCGGAGAAAGCGACGGCGAGATTGGACGTGGCCGTGGCGGAAAGGGGCAAGGGTGCGGCACCGAACACTTGGCCGGAAAGGGCGGCGAACGTGATGGTTTGGGTGGCTTGAGTGATTGCGAAACTCTGGGTGACATCGGGGGCGGGAGCGAACGCTGCGTTACCGGATTGACTGGCGCGGAGCGAACACTGGCCGACGGCGAGAAGGGTGGCGGTGGACCCGGAGACGGTGCAGATGGCGGGCGTTATCGCGGTATAGGTGACGGGGAGACTGGAAGAGGCGGTCGCCGTCAGTGCGAGGCTTGGGTTGGCGAGGGTCTGGGCCGCGACGGCGTTAAACGTAATCGTTTGCGGGGATTGCGTGATGTTGAAGCTCTGCAGGACGTCCGGGGCGGCGGTGAAGGTTCCGTTGCCGGGTTGGCTCGCCTTGATGGAACACAGGCCGGGGGCGACCAGGGTAACGGTGGTAGTGTTTACCGTGCAGACAAGAGACGTCGTTGCGCTGAAGGCGACGGTGAGGCCGGAGGTGGCCGTGGCGGAGACGGCGAAGGCTCCGGAGTTCAGGGTGCGGTCGGCGAGGGCGGCGAAAGTGATGGTCTGGTTGGCCTGGCTGACGGTGAATGATTGCGTGACGGGAGGCGCGGCGGCGAAATTGGCGCTTCCCGCCTGGTTGGCGGTGATGGAACATTGGCCGGCCGTGAGAAGAGTTACCGTGGAACCGTTGACGGTACAGACCGCGAGAGAGTTCGAGCTGAAGGAGACAGGGAGACCGGAGGTGGCCGTGGCAGAGATCGCAAGTGAGCCGATACTGAGAAGCTGGCCACTGAGCGGAGCAAAGCTGATGGTCTGGGAGCCGAGGGAGTTGGTAAGAGAAAAGTTGGCGGGGGTGTTGACGCCTGCAACGGTGGCGGTGACCGTGTAGGGGCCGCCGGCGGTGCCATTGGCGCGGAAGGCGGGTGCGGTGGCGATGCCGTTGGCGCCGGTGCTGGCCGTGGTGATGTTATTCGCGAAGAGGCCGCTGGGGCCAGACGAGGGAGCGGTGAAAGTGACGGTGACTCCACTGACGGCGGCCCCATTCCCATCGCGAACGACGGCGGCGATGGGAATGGGGAAGGTGGTGGAAACGGGAGCGGACTGGCTGTTGCCGGCGCTGACGGAGACATTGGCCGCGATGAGGTTGACGGTGGTGGGGTCGGAGGCGGTGGCGTTGAGGGCGACGTTTCCGCCGCTGACGGTGGCATTATTGGTAACCGAGGCGGCGGCGTTTAGGCCGACGGCGACGGTGGCGGTGATGGCGGGGTAGGATGCGGCTGGGGCGAGGGGATCCTGGCGGGTACAGGAAGCGGTGGGGACATTGCAGGTCCAGCCGGTGCCGGTGAGGCCGGTGACGGTGAGGGCGGCGGGGGGGAGATCGGTGACCGTCACGAGGCCGGCGGTGGCGGTGCCGCCGACGTTGCTCGGCGTGATCGTGTAAGTACCAGACTGGCCTTGGGTGAAGTTACCGGTGTGCGTCTTAGTGATAGCCCAACGGGCGTCGGGAGTGGTTACATCGAAGGTAACTTCGAGATATAGGCCGCAGGAGGGAGTGGTGGTGAAGTTATAAACACCAATTGCAAGGCCGCCGTCGGTGCCCAAGTCAGTTGAGTTCAGCGTAACTCGGAGCTGGGTGGAGTTCACGAGGCTGGAAGAGCGGAAGAAATTGTTGACGAATGCACGGGTGGCGGAGGTGAAACCGGTGCCGTTAATGAGCACGACTTGGCTGGTGGTTCCGCGGACGGCGGACGCCGGGGAGAGGCTCACGAGGTCCAACTCAGTGCTGGAAGTGTTGAAGGTCCCCTCCACAATGAACTGGTCCCGGACGAGGAGGGAGGTCGGGTTGGCGGTGCCCGAGAGGTCCCCGTACCAACGGGTAAAGAACCAGCCGTTGGCGGGGGTGACCGAGAAAGGGACGGAGATGCCGTCGGCATAGAAGCCATCGGCTACGGGAACGGTTGCGGGATTGGAAGCGCAGGTGTTGTAGAGAACCGAAGAACCGCTGTAGGAGGGGGTGAAGCTGGCGACCCAGGTGGCGGGGGCGGCGGGTAGGCTGGTGATGACGGGGTTGCCGGAGGTCCAACTGTTAAAGGCGTAGCGGATGTTTGTAGTTTCGGGGGTTTGCGGCGAAGAGACGGTGAGGTTGTGGGCGGAGCCGGGAGTCCAGCCGTCCGTGGCGGAGAAGTTTTGGGGGACGATGTGGGAGTTGCCGTCTACGTTGACGGATACGGAGGCGTTGGTGGGGCTGGCGGGCGGCGGAGGATTGGTAAACGATGAGGTGACCTGATAGATGGCCGGGTCGGTCGAGAATTCGGCGGTGATGTTCCAACCGGTTGCGTAGATGAGGAAGTTACGGGGGGCGAGCCCCTGGGGGTGGGATTCGTTACCCTGCCAACGGCGAAAGAGAGAGCCTACGCCGGGCTGAGGGGTGGCGACAATGGTGGAGTTATGGACAGCGTAGCTTTGGCCATTGATGGTTGTAAGTGGAGGGGTGATCTGGACGGTGCCGTTCCCCGTCGGGGAAACATTGACTTGGTTATAGCGAACGAAACCGGCTTGATAGACGGTTACGGCCGGCAGATTCGAAGGCGAGACGCGCGTGCCGGTTCCCGGCGCGACGGTGATCGTGTGATTTTGCGGCAAGCCGTCGTTCCAGTTGCCGAACTGGTAGCGGGAGCCGTCGGAGCGGTCGTGAAAGCCGGACGGAACGCTTAACGTATGTTGGGAGCCGAGAGCCCAGGTGAAGGTCTGTGGGGAGGAGGTGTAAGTGGTTCCATCGACAACAAAGGGGAGTCCGGGGGGCTGGGTGGTGACAGACACTTGAGCTGGCGTAAAGCCGTACAGTCGGCGAATTTGATCGATGTCGCCGACCGAGAATTGGGCGAGATCTCCAAACGGGATGCCGGGCGGCGTTGAGTCCAGCACGAGGAGACGGTTTTTCGAGAATCCACGAGCGGGGTAGTGCATGATGGAGGCGTAGTCGAACAGGCCGACGTTTTGGGAATTGCGAGACGAGCTGTAGAAATTCCCCGCCAGAAAAGGACGGTCGACATTGGCGGAATATAGGGAAAGCCAGGTGCCGGCGTCGGCCCGTTGGTGTTCATGATAGAGACCGACGGCATGTCCCATTTCGTGCAGCAGGACGGAGAGGCCACAGTTTGTGGTTCCGATAATAGTCTGTGGCCCGCCGATGCGACCGAGATTGGAAGCGCAGGATTGACTCGGGAAGTCGGCCGTAAGGGCGAAGTCAACGTAGTCGCTCTCGGCAGCGCGGGGGACCCATTGAATCTGGCCGCTGAACGTTTGATTGAAACTGGCAACCGCGGCGGCGGCGAAGGTCGAGTTCGTGACGACGTAGGGGACACGAGCGATGTTCGAGACGGGGTCGCGGGGCCATAAACCGCCCGGGTATTGAATCGCCAAGCCTTGGCGCTCGTTACCGGGTTTGCCGGAGGCCGTGGGGCGGGAAGGCAGAATGTCGCCATCGAATGAGGGGGGCTCGGAGGGCTGGTAGTGGCTGAGAATTCCGACGAAGGCGGATTTCACGGCGCCATCGGCATCGACGGCAGTGAGCGTGAGGCCGGAGTAGCCGGGCGGGACGGGGATGCTGTCGGTCGAGAACTTCCCATCGGCAATCGAAACATCGCCGCGGGCTCCGCGACTGTCGGTCCACCATAGCCGCACGGCGGTAACGTCTCCGGTCAGGGAGATCGTTGGTTCGGAGGTGACCATTAGCCCGTTCTGGGGGGATCCGTCGACGCGGATTTCTACGGCTGCCGCCGGAAGGGCAAGCAGCGCGAGGAACAGGATGGGAGATAGAAACCGCAAGCTACTTCAGGATACTAAGAAGTGTAAGCAGTTCGCGTTAACTCTCTCCCGACCGAAGGGGTACAACCGTTTTATTTTAGGCGGTACGGAGGAACAGCTTTAGCTCGCGCATGGCCTGCCGGGTGCGGTGCGAATTTTCGATAAAGCTGAAGCGGACATAGCCTTCGCCGAGAGGGCCGAAACCGATGCCGGGGCTGACGGCGATGAGCGCTTTCTCCATTAAAAGCTTGGCGAATTCGAGGGAACCGAGGTTGCGGAACTTTTCTGGGATGGGGGCCCAGAGGAACATGCTGCCTCGCGGCTTCTCGCAGGGCCAGCCGGCGGCGGCCATTCCTTCGAGCAAAACGTCGCGGCGTTCCTGGTACAGGTCCCGGATTTCGGTGGTACTTTCTTCGCATTCGCGAAGGGCGATGATGCTGGCGATTTGGATGGGCTGGAAGGTGCCGTAATCGAGGTAACTTTTAATGCGGCCGAGGGCGTGGATCATCCGCTTATTGCCGAGGCAATAACCGACGCGCCAGCCGGCCATGTTGTAGCTCTTGGACATCGAGAAGATCTCGACGGCGATGTCCTTGGCGCCGGGGACTTCGAGGATGCTGGGCGGCTTGTAGCCGTCGAAGCCGAGGTCAGCGTAGGCAAAATCGTGAACGATGAGGGACCCGTTGAGTTGGGCCAACCGGACGATCTCCTTCATAAAGTTGAGATCGACGCAGGTGGTGGTGGGGTTGTGGGGGAAGCTGATCAGAAGGACTTTCGGTTTGAGGACGCCCTTGTTGTAGATGTCTTCGAGGCCCTGGAGGAAGGTCTCTGGGTTCGGCATGGGCAGCATGCAGGCTTCGCCTTCCGCCATGATGACGCCGTATTGGTGAATCGGATAGGCCGGGTTCGGCGAGACGACGACGTCGCCGGGGGCGATGATGGCGAAGAGGAGGTGGGCGAGGGCGTCCTTCGCGCCGATGGTGACGATGGCTTCAGTTTCGGGATCGAGTTCGACGCCGTAATTGCGCTGGTAGCGTTTGACGATTTCCAGGCGCAATTGTGGGATGCCGCGGGACATCGAATAGCGATGGTTTTTGGATTGCTGAGCGGCTTCGCAAAGTTTATCGATGACCACTTGCGGGGTGGAGCCATCGGGATTTCCCATTCCGAAATCCACCACATCCTTTCCCGCTGCTCGCATTTTTGCCTTCATCTCGTTGATGACGGCGAAGACATACGGAGGCAGCTTCGCGATGCGATAAAACTGATCGGGATCAGACATGACAGGTATTCCTTTGCTGTTTTGGAGGGCGGACGGAATTGAGCGAGGGGGTGGGGCAGGAAGTAATCGCCCTTAGGCGACTACTTCCTCCGGTGCGAGCGCTTCTTTGTATTTGCACTCGGCGTTTGGACATTGGGCGAATGCCCCGGCTTTGAGGAACTTCTCAATGAGGTAAGGATTATTACAGTCCGGGCAAGCTTTCGAGACTGGTTTGCCCCAAGCCACGAAGTCGCATTCCGGATAGCGGTTGCAGCCGTAGAACGTCTTGCCTTTCTTCGAACGGCGTTCGATGATATCGCCGGTCTTACAAGTGGGACAGGTCACGCCGACCGTCTTTTGCTTAACGTACTTACAGGTGGGGTAATCCGAGCAGGCGACGAACTCGCCGAAGCGACCGAATTTCTTGACCAGATTTTTCGAACAGGTCGGGCAAGTTTCGTCGAGCGGGACATCGGCTTGCTTGGCGGCTTGGCCGATCTGCTTCGTCGTCTTGCAATCGGGATAGCCGGAACAGGCGTAGAACTGACCGAAACGGCCCTTTTTGAGGACCATGCCGCGTCCGCAGTTCGGGCAATATTCTTCCTCGCCCTGCTCGCCCATCTCTTCCGGTTGCGCCGAAGGCAGTTCGCGGGTGTTCGAACACTCCGGGTAGCCGGTACACGCGATGAAGCTGCCGTGGCGGCCCCATTTGATGACCATCGGCTTGTTGCACTTCTCGCAGATGAAGTCCGTGGGCTTCTCCATCCGCTTGATGTCGGTCATCTGCGTGGCGGCGCGTTCGAGGTCGACGGCGAAGCGTTCGTAGAACGAACCCATCGCCGTCCGCCAATCCACTTTGCCTTCTTCGATTTCGTCGAGTTCTTCTTCCATCCGGGCCGTATAGCGCAGATCGAAAATATCGCCGAACGACTCAGTTAGTAAGTCGGTGACGACCGTCCCTAACTCTGTCGGGTAGAACTTACCGCCTTCCTTCTTGACATATTCGCGTTCTTGAATCGTCGACAGGATCGAGGCGTAAGTGGACGGCCGACCGACTCCTTTGGCTTCGAGTTCCTTGACTAGCGTGGCTTCGTTGAAGCGAGGCGGCGGTTCGGTGAAGTGCTGTTCGGGGTCGAGGGACTTAAACTTCAGCTCTTCGCCCTGGGTGACCAGGGGCAGCTTCAGCTTCAGTTCGTCGTCGTCTTCGTCTTTAGCGTCCTTGCCTTCTTCGTAGACAGCCAAAAAGCCGTCAAACTTCGGGACAGACCCGGTGGCGCGGAAGACGTAATCGGTTTTCGATATCCCTTTGGCCAGGACGTCGATGGTCGTTTGGTCGAAGACGGCGCTGGTCATCTGCGAGGCGACAAAGCGCATCCAGATGAGGCGGTACAGCTTGAGTTCGTCTTCCTGCAAGAACTCGGCGAGAGACTCGGGCGTCCGCATGGAGGCGGTGGGCCGGATGGCTTCGTGGGCGTCCTGGGCGTCCTTCTTACCCTTGTAAACATTCGGCTTTTCGGGCAGGTACGGCGCGCCGTAGCGTTCGCCAACGAATTGGCGAACATCAGCGAGGGCGTCGTCCGAGACACGCACCGAATCGGTACGCATATAAGTGATCAGACCGACGGAGCCTTCGGCCCCGAGTTCGACACCTTCGTAGAGGCGCTGGGCGATGATCATCGAGCGTTTCACCGAGAAACGCAGTTTGCGAGCGGATTCCTGTTGCAGCGTCGAGGTGATAAAGGGCGGCACCGGGTTGCGCCGCTTTTCTTTGGTCCCGACGGCCTGCACGGAGTACGCCCGGTCGGCGAGATCCTTCACGATCTGCTGCGAGCGTTCTTCGTTTTCGATGGCCTGATTCTCGCCGTTGATTTTGGCGAGGCGGGCTTTCAAAACGGGCGCTTTTTTGGCGTTGAGGGCGACGTCGATGGTCCAATACTCTTCTTTGAGGAAGGCCTGGATCTCGCGTTCGCGGTCTACGATTAAGCGCAGCGCCACGGTCTGGACCCGTCCGGCGGAAAGTCCGCGACGGACCTTATCCCAGAGGAGTGGGGAGATTTTGTAACCGACGAGACGGTCGAGCACTCGCCGCGCTTGTTGGGCGTCGACGAGGTTGGTGTTCACCTGCAGAGGATTTTCGAAAGCCTTCCGCACCGCGGTGGCGGTGATTTCGTTGAACATCACCCGGAAGATTTTGGGCCCGTCGGCCTTCTTCGAGGCAAGTTCTTCCTGCAAGTGGTAGCAAATGGCTTCGCCTTCTCGGTCAGGGTCGGCTGCGAGGTAGATGGCATCGACGCCTTTGGCGGCGGCGCGCAACTCTCCCATCAATTTTTTTTTGCCTTCAATGACCTCGTAGGTCGGTTCGAACCCGCGTTCGACGTCGACAGCAAGGTCGCTCTTCGGCAGGTCTTTAATATGACCGAGCGAAGCCTTGACGATAAATTGATCGCCAAGGTATTTTCCGATGGTTTTCGCCTTCGCCGGCGATTCGACGATGACGAGAGATTTGGACATAGTGATTTTGCTCAGGGGCGAATAGCCCAGATTACCAGACTTTTACGAAATGCTTTCCGGGCATCTGCTTGACCAAGCCAAGAAGCTCGAGTTCAAAAAGTGCGGCGATGATCTCAGACGAGGAATAGTTTTCCAGACTATCGAGTAGTCCGTCAATGTGGGTTGGCTTCTCGATGAGTAAAACTTCGAGCATGGCCCGACCCAGCGGAGCATTGGGACCCAAGGGTAGAAGCTGCTGGGCCAAGTCGCCTTTCTGTTCCTTTTCAATGGTTTGCAGACAGAATCGCTCGTCTGGAGGGAGTTCGCTGACGATATCCTGGGCGTCCATAACAAGTTTTGCGCCTTGTCGAATTAAAAGATTGGGAGCCCAACTTAATTTTGACGTTATGTTTCCTGGGACCGCAAAAACGTCGCGGCCTTGGTCCATGGCGAGGCGAGCGGTGATGGCGGAGCCGCTGTATTGAGCGCCCTCGACGACGAGAACGCCGGAGCTCATCCCGCTGACGATGCGGTTTCGGATCGGAAAATTCTGAGGAAAGGCTGGTGCCCCCATCGGGAACTCGCTCACCATTAAACCCTTGGCCGCGATCTCGTCGTAGAGCTTTCGATTTTCCGACGGGTAGACCATATCGACGCCACAGCCGAAGACGGCGATGGTCTTGCCGCCCGCGCGGAGGGCGCCTTGGTGGGCGGCGGTGTCGATGCCCCGAGCCATGCCGCTGATGATGCCGACGCCAAGGGTGGCGAGATCGCCGCTGAGCTTTTCGGCCACGGCCATGCCGTAGGGCGTTGGCTTGCGGGTGCCGACGACAGCGACGGCGATGGAAGCCAGCAGCGCGAGATCGCCGCGGCAGAAGAGCAAGGTGGGTGGGTCAAGAATTCCGCGGAGCTTTTCCGGGTAGACGGGGTCGGTGACGGGGACGAGGTGAGTGCCGGTGGCTTTGATTCGATCTTGCTGGGTGGCGGCATCTTCAAAGGTGCAGCCCGAGTTGATGGCGCGGGAGACGCCAGGAGAGAGCCCGGCCGCCTCCAGTTCGCTTACTGAAGCGCGGAACAGAGCCATGGGAGTCCGGAACCGTTCGAGCAGCGTGACGGCCTTCCTTGTGCCCAACCCGGGCACAAGGCGGAGAGCGAGCCAGTGAAGAAGTTCATCGTCCGAGAGGCGGGGGTGAGAAAGGGCGGCGGAGGCGGACATAGAATTGGGGTGGGCGGCGGCTCTCGAAATTCTCAATGAATTGCGATACGCTGAGAGGGAATGAAACAGCAGGCGACGTTTGATGACGCGAATTTGATTCTACGGTTGTACGAGATCCGACGCGAGGATCGGCTACGGACAGCGCGACGTTGGTTTTCGCAGAACTGTGGGCCGACGACCCTGGCCGAGTATCGGGCACTGTGCGTAGCCGGCACCGACGCCGACGAGTTTGGTCGGATGGTGGTGAGCTACTACGAGATGGTGGCGAGTTTTGTAACGCAGGGGATTTTAAACTCCGAGTTGTATTTCGCGGCGGGAGGCGAACTGGGGATGGTGTATGCGCGGATTGAGCCGATTCTAGCCGAGTTGCGGGCGGCGACGGGGCACCCGGGGATGTATAAGAACCTCGAGATCGTCGGTCTGCAATACGGGGCTTATCTGGAACAGCAGGCGCCGGGGAATTGGGAAGGGTTTAAGAAGCGGACGCGCGGCATGATCGTGGCCAAGTAACGATCATCATGCGGCGGGATCCGGAGTATTTTGGCGACGAAGAGCTCGATTTGGTGTATATCGCCAAACGGTTGCGCGACGCCAAGGCGATTGAAGAACGGTTCACGGCCGCTGGGGTGGACTACCTCGTCGAGCCGGACGAGTACCGCGGCGGCTTCGTGTTTCAGACGGTGAGGACCGGGGCGTTTTTCTACGTCTTGGGGACGGTTGGAGACGCGACGCGGGCAGTTCTGACGGAGATGGGCTTCAAGCCGCAGCCGCTTGAGAGTGAGCCGAGCTGACGTAAGAGTTCGGCCGGGCGGAGGGATGACGGGCTCGGCGGTGCTGTTCGCTGGCTTTGTGAACGCTTTACCGGCCAATGTCGCATTGTGTGCTTTTTTTCCAGCCGGACTCTTTTTGTTGGGCTTACAGCAAGTCATGACTTAATAGAGGGCATATCCGCGAGGTCTGAAGAGATCAGGAGCAATGTCGGGAGAGAGAGAGCCTCGGCGAGATCGACTACAAGCGCAGGCATTGACGGGGCCCTGAGTTGGGACAAACGTAGTTTGACGTCCGCCCAATACGGGGCCGTTAGTTCGGGTTTCCAGGACGCCTCCATTGAGGCGGTATCGCTCTAGACGGTGATGGAGTTCAATCCGTAGCTGGCCAATCTGGTTTTGGCAAGTCTTAAAAGGATGGTCTGCACAAGATATTGCACGAATTCCCGGGGAAAGCCAGGGGTGCTGGCTGGTTTTGGCCTCTTCGCTGTTTGGTGTGGGTAAGGTCGGGCGTGCGGAAGGGGGCATTCGGTTCTCGGAGGCGTCGGCGAGGATAGAATCTCGAATGGAGGAGGAGCGTGCGAGTGAGTCGGGTTCGCTTCTTTGGGGTTTGAAGTTAGAAACGACAATATCGCCGTCGCGGCGGTGGGAATGTGGAAATCGCGCCTTTTTGCGATTTCCAAGGGCGGTGGGAAGAGTGAGAAAACCTGCT
>JANXMS010000486.1 GCA_025354525.1 Acidobacteriota bacterium | reverse complement strand
GGGGGCGAGCCGATTGAATCGTGGAAGAATTGGCGGATCGGAGGATCGTTTCACGTGGAACGTCGAGCGTGGAGGAGCGTGGCAGGATTTGGGCGGACTCCGCCGTGGCTCGGTGGGTGTGTGTGCGATTGGGTGGAGAGGGTTATTGGCGTACCGGAGGATTGCTCCACGTGGAACGTCTGGCGTGGGGGAGAGTGAGTGGATTCGGGAGGGCTCCGCGTGGGACGGGGGGCGAGTCGATTGGGTGGAGGGCGTTATTGGGGGACGGAACGATTGTTCCACGTGGAACGTCGGGGGTGGGGGAGCGCGGGGGTGGGATTGGGTGGGTTTCACGGGGAGCGGGGGGGCTAGTCAATCGGGTGGAGGGGATTACTGGCGGACCGGAGGATTGTTCCACGTGGAACGTCGGGCGTGAGAGTGGGGTTGGATTGGGTGGGTTCCAGAAGGAGAGGGGGGGCATTTGGCGGATGGGATTATTGGCGTACTGAAGGATTGTTCCACGTGGAACGGCGGGCGGGGGCGTGTGGGGTGGGTTCTGGGAGGATTCCACGTGGAACGGTGGGGGGGGGCGAGCCGATTGAATCGTGGAAGAATTGGCGGATCGGAGGATCGTTTCACGTGGAACGTCGAGCGTGGAGGAGCGTGGCAGGATTTGGGCGGACTCCGCGTGGCTCGGTGGGTGTGTGTGCGATTGGGTGGAGAGGGTTATTGGCGTACCGGAGAATTGTTCCACGTTGTACGGTGGGCGGGGAAGCGGGGTGGGGCGAATCGATTGGGTGGATGGGATTATGGGCGGTCCGAAGAATTGTTCCACGTGGAACGGCCGGCGGGGGAGTGTGGGGTTGGTTCTGTGAGGGTTTCCCGTTGAACGGTGGGGGGGTGAGGGGATTGAATTGAGGGCAGTATTGGCGAACCGGGGGGTCGTTCCACGTGGAACGTCGAGCGTGGAGGAGCGTGGGAGAATTTGGGCGGTTTTGCGTGGGACGTTGTGTGTGTGGGCGATTCGGTCGAGGGAGTTATTGGCGGACGGGGGGATCGTTACACGTGGACCGTCGAGCGGGGGCCGTGGGGTCGATCTGGGCGGGTTCCCGTTGAACGGGGGTGAGTCGATTGGGTGGAGGGGATTATTGGCGGTGCTGAGGATCGTTCCACGTGGAACGTCGGGCGTGGGGGGGGGGATGGGGGTCCGCGTTAAAAGGCGGCGGTAGTCGATTGGGTGGAGGGGATCATTGGCGGAGCGGAGGATTGTTCCGCGTGGAACGGTGGGCGGAGGGCGTGTATGGTGGATTTGAGAGTGTTGCACGTGGAACGGGGGGGAGAGCCCAGTGTCTTGGGTAAAGGGGATCATTGGCAGAGCGGAGGATTGTTCCGCGTGGAACGGCGGGCGGGGGAAGTGTGGGTGGATTTGAGCGAGTTGCACGTGGAACGGGGGGGATGGTTGGATTGGAGAGTATTTAGTGGGTGGGGGGAGTGTGGCGCGGATCCAGGAGGGTCGTGTTGTGCGCCGGCGTCTAGACGTGGGGGGACTCGGATTGGGGAAAGGTGCGCTGGTTACCCGTTCCAAGTGGAACAGATAACCCTGGATGGAAGCCTTTCCGGCCACCCATGATAGGATTAGTCGAGGAACCAGAACCATTGGCAAAAACGATTGCGATAGCCAATCAGAAGGGTGGTGTCGGCAAGACAACTACCGCTATTAACTTGGCGGCCTCTCTGGCTGCTAATGAGCTGAGAGTTCTCCTTGTGGATGCTGATCCGCAGGGGAATTCGACCACAGGACTGGGGATTGCAAAGGACCCGGACAACAACGTGACGCTGTATCACGTGTTGCTGGGTGAGAGAGATGCGGCGGAGGCGATTGTGCCTACCGAATGTGACGGGCTGGAACTGCTACCGGCGGATCGGAACTTGGTGGGAGTGAACATCGAACTGGTGAGTCGACCGAATCGAGAGCTTTGTCTAAAGACGGCCCTGGCGTCGATTCAAGACCGATACGACTACATCCTGATTGATTGCCCACCGGCGCTCGACCTTCTGACGCTAAACGCGTTAGTGGCCTCCAATTCGCTGTTGGTGCCAATTCAGTGTGAGTTCTTTGCACTGGAAGGGATTTCGCAGTTGATGGATACGGTGGAGCGAATTAAAGACTCGTTCCAACACAACCTGAAGACCGAAGGAATTCTGCTGACGATGTACGACGACCGGACGAACTTGACCCGGCAGGTGGCGCAGGATTTGAAGGAGTTCTTCCAGGACGAGGTCTTTAAGACCGTGATTCCGCGAAGCGTCCGGCTGGCCGAGGCACCGAGCCACGGCAAACCGATTCTACTGTACGACATCCGTTCAAAGGGTGCTGAATGCTACATCCAACTTGCGCAGGAGATCCTCGCTAATGACCAACGCGCCCGACAACAATCCGCGAAGAGCGTTGGGTAAGGGCCTATCTTCTTTACTCCCGGCTCGTCCGGCGACTCCGGCGCAACCAGCGCCCGTGCCGATTTCGGTAGCCCCGGCGGAAGCGGCGGCGACGACCAGGCTGCCGATTGACCAGATAGAGCCGAATGCGAACCAGCCGCGTACGGTATTCGATGTGGCGCGGTTGCAGGAGTTGGCCGCTTCAATCCAAGCGAATGGCATTATCCAGCCGCTAATCGTTCGGAAGATTGGGGAGAAGTATCACCTGATCGCCGGAGAGAGGCGGTGGCGCGCATCAAGGCTGGCCGGCTTGAAAGAGGTGCCGGTAGTGGTGGCCGACATTGCTGACGACCGTTTGCTGGAAGTGGCGCTGATTGAGAACATCCAGCGGGAAGATCTGAACCCGATCGAAGTGGCCGTGGCGTTTGAACGGTTGGCGAATGACCTGGGACTGAGCCACGAAGAGATCGGCAAACGGACGGGCAAGGATCGGACTTCGATTACGAACATGCTGCGGCTGCTTCGACTGCCGGTTGAGGTTCAGTTGCTGGTGGCAGAGCGTCGGCTGTCGATGGGACATGCGCGGGCGATTGTGGGTTTGCCAGCCGACGAGTTGCAGCGCGAAGTGGCAAGCCAGGCGGCAGCGCAGGGGCTGTCGGTGCGGCAGGTGGAGCAAATGGTCCAGAAGCTGATGAAGCCTCAGGAGCCGAAGAAAGTAGAAGAACCGACGCCGATTGATCCCAACGTGAAGGCTGCGATTGGGGAACTGGAAGGCGCGTTGGGCACCCGGGTAAGAATCATGGAGAAAGCGCCCGGAAAGGGCAAGATCGAGATCGATTACTACTCGCAGGCTGACTTGGACCGGATCTACGCCGTGATTACGGGGGATAATTTCGATTAAGCGAGGATGAGTTTGGTGCCGCCGGTAGGACTCGAACCTACGACCTACGGATTATGAGACCGTCGCTCTAACCACCTGAGCTACAGCGGCAACCTTTCCAGGTTAGGCAACCGAGCGGACAATGTCAACATGCCTTCTTCCGTAATGCTATATAGCAAACTATGAAAGTGATCGATTTCCAGGGGGTTTCGAAGAGTTACCCCATTTATGAATCACCGGGCCAGCGCCTAAAAGAGTTGGCCACGTTCAACCGTGTCTCATTCCATCGGGACTTCTGGGCGGTGCGGGACGTGTCGTTTGAGGTGCGGAAAGGCGAGACTTTTTGTATTATTGGGGAGAATGGATCGGGGAAGTCGACGCTGCTGCAGATGGTGGCGGGGATATTGCAGCCTAGTTCAGGGAGCGCGGTGGTGAATGGGCGGGTTTCGGCGTTGCTGGAATTGGGGTCGGGGTTTAATCCCGAGTTCTCGGGGAAGGAGAACGTCTACTTGAACGCGGCGATTCTGGGTTTGTCGACGGCGCAGATTGATGCGCGATACGCCGAGATTGAGGCCTTTGCGGAGATTGGACAGTTTATCGATCAGCCGGTGAAGACGTATTCGAGCGGGATGGCGGTGCGGTTGGCGTTTTCGGTGGCGATCCACGTGGATCCGGACATTTTGTTGGTGGATGAAGCCTTGGCGGTGGGGGATATTTACTTTCGGCAGCGGTGCATGCGGAAGGTGCACGAGCTGAGGAAGAAGGGCGTGACGATTCTGTTTGTCTCGCATGCGATTGGGGATGTGAAGGCGATCGGGGATCGGACGATGTGGCTGGATAATGGAATGATCCGGGCGATTGGCGAGACGGAGAACGTGGTTTCGCAGTATTTGGCATACATGGTGGAGAAGGACTCGCATTTTTTGGAGTTGGGGACACGGGCGGGGGAGCAGCCGGTGGGGGCGAGCGTGGCACCGGAGGTGGTGGAATCGATCCCAAACGTGGATCATCGTTATGGGGATGGCCGGGCGAAGATTATCGGCATTGTTGTGATGGACGAGGAAGGGCGGAAGCTGCATTTGATGGAGCCGGGGTCGCAGGTGGTGATCCGGATCAGTGCGCGGACGACGGAGGCGGTGATGAACCCCAATGTTGGGTTCATGATGAGAAACCATCTCGGCGTGGATTTTGCGGGGACGAACACGTTGCGCGAGGGGCATCAATTGGCGGAGCTTTGGCCGGGCGATACGGTTACGGTGGACTTTCATGTGACGCTGCCGGAGCTGTATCCGGCTTCGTTTTCTCTGTCACCGGCGATTGCGGATGGGAACTTGACGCACTACAAGATGTGCGACTGGATTGACAACGCGCTGACGCTGCAGATGGGCCATGGGGAGGGACAGATCTATGGGTATCTGCATTTGCCGTGTAAGGTGGAGGTGAATTCGCGGTTGGGCGCGAAGGAGACCGTTCCGTATGGGCACTGATTTTACGGGCGAGCGGGTGGTTCCGGGTCTGGTGGACGTAGACCTGTGGAACGAGCATATTTCGCGGTATACGTTTGCGGCGCGGTTGGCGGGTAGGACGCGGGTGTTGGACCTGTATTCGGCGCTCATTTTCGCTGTCTCGGCGATTGCGGATGAGAACTTGACGCGCCACGCGTTGATGTTGCAGATGGGCCACGGTGAATTCGCGGTTGGGCGCGAAGGAGACCGTTCCGTATGAGCACTGAGTTTACGGGCGAGCGGGTGGTTCCGGGTCTGGTGGACGTAGACCTGTGGAACGAGCATATTTCGCGGTATACGTTTGCGGCGCGGTTGGCGCGCAGGAAGCGGGTGTTGGACGTTGGTTGCGGAGCGGGATACGGGACGGCGGAGTTGGCGCAGACGGCGCGGGAGGCGATGGGGATTGATGTGAGTGGGGAGGCGGTGGAGTACGCGCGGGAGCATTACGGGCGGGCGAACGTAAAGTACGAGGTGGGATCGGCGACGGAGATGCCGTTTGCCGATGCGAGTTTCGACTTGGTGGTGGCGTTCGAGGTGATCGAACATTTGGAGAACTGGCCGAAGTTGCTGACGGAGGCTCGGCGGGTGTTGGCTCCGGGGGGGCAGTTGGTGGTATCGACGCCGAATAAGCTTTATTATGCGGAGTCGCGGGAGGAGTCGGGGCCAAACCCGTTCCATACGCACGAGTTTGAGATTGAGGAGTTTCGGGCGGCGTTGGGGGAGGTTTTTCCGCACGTTTCGATGTTTTTGGAGAACCATGCGGATAGCCTTGTGTTTCAACCGGAGGCTGGAGCGAGCGGGGCCGAGGTGAAAATGGAGGGGCGTGTGGGGACGGCGGCGGATTCGCACTTCTTTTTGGCAGTGTGTGCGAACGAGATGCAGACGGGGGCACCGGCGTATTTGTACGTGCCTTCTTCGGCGAACGTTTTGCGGGAGAGGGAGCAGCACATTCAACGGCTGAAGGCGGAACTGGCGACGAAGGATGGGTGGCTGGGAAAGGAACAGGCGGCGCATCAGGAGCTGCTACGGCTGCACGATGGGACGGTGGAGGAGTTGAAGGCCGCAAACGGATGGGCGCAGACGGTGAACGCGAACTTGAAGTTGGCGCACGCTCGGATTGAGGAGTTGCAGGAGGAGATCGAGAAGCAGCAGCGTTTGGGGCGGGAGGCGGTGGCTGGATACGAGGGCGAGATTGCTCGCATAGAGGAAGAACGGGGGGCAGCGATCGCGTGGGGGCAGGCGAAGGAAGAGGAGTGGAGCGGGGCTTTGGCGGCGGTGCGGAATGAGTATGCGGCGTGTTCGCAGAGAGCGGAAGCGGCGGAGGCTTTGATGGAAGAGCGGACGGTTTGGGCGCAGGGGTTGGACCGAGAGATCGCGGCGTTGCGAGAACAGTTGGCGGCGGTGGGCGCTTCGAAGTGGATGCGGTTAGGTCGGCGATTCGGGGTGGGGCCGACGGTCTAGACGATGGGATTTTGGCAGCGCCTAGGGCGCAATTTTCCGCTACTCGTGGCTTCGCCGGTACTGATTGGGGTGCCTGCCGTGGGGCTGTTCTTGACCGACGTTTGGGTACGTCTGCGGGGCCGGAAGGCGTTGGCGGCGGACGTACGGCCGGACGTGACGAAGGCGAGTATCGTGATTCCGAACTGGAATGGGCGGGAGCTGCTCGAGAAGTATCTGCCGAGCGTGCTGGTGGCGGCACAGGGGAACGAGGTGATCGTTGTCGACGATGCGAGTACGGACGGGTCGGCGGAGTTTCTGGCGGAACGATTTCCGACGGTGCGGGTGATTCGGAACAAGACCAACTTGGGATTCGGCGGCGGGTCGAACGCGGGATTTCGGGCGGCTACGAACGACATTGTGGTGCTGCTGAATAGCGATATGCGGGTGGCGGCGAATTTTCTGGCTCCGTTGCTCGAGGGGTTTGCGGGCGAGAAGGTTTTTGCGGTTTCGTGCCAGATCTTCTTCAGCGACCCGGCAAAGCTGCGGGAAGAGACGGGGTTGACGCAGGGGTGGTGGGAGAACGGCGGGCTGCGGGTGCGGCATCGGATTGATGAGCGGGTGGACCGATTGTTTCCGTGTTTCTATGGGGGTGGCGGCAGCTGTGCGTTTGATCGGCGGAAGTTCCTGCAATTGGGCGGGTTTGATGAGTTATTGAAGCCGTTCTATTTGGAAGACACGGACCTGGGCATGATGGCATGGAAGCGGGGTTGGAAGGTGTTGTACCAACCGGCGAGCCACGTGTTTCATGAGCATCGGGGGACGATCGGGAAGAAGTTTTCGGCGGCGTATATTGAGTCGATTCTGAAGAAGAACTTCCTGCTGTTCTGTTGGAAGAATATTCATGAGTGGCGGCGATTGGTGGGGCACTTCGCATACTCCTGGGCCGGGGCGTTTCTGAGCGTATTTTTTGGGGAGTCGTTTGAGCGGCCGAATCCGCTGGCGCTGTGGCGGGCGTTTGTGCAGCTGCCGGAGGCGATGCGGGCGCGAGCGCGGGCTTTTGATCTGGCGGCGGTAACCGATACCGAGGCGTTTCGTCGGCCTTTGCCGGGGTACTTCCTGGACCGCTTTGAGAAGCTGGAGGTGGATCCGGAACGGCCGCGGACGCTATTCCTTTCGCCCTATCCGATCCTTCCGCCGATCCATGGTGGGGCCGTGTTCATGTCGCAGACGCTGTATGAACTGGTGAAGCATGTGCCGGTGCATTTAATCGTTCTTCTCGACGAGGAGTGGCAACGGGCGGCGCATGAGCCTTTAAGCGAGGTTTGCGCCACGGCGGAATATTTCGTGCGGATGGAGGGTCGGCCGAAGGGGTTTGGGTCGTTGACGCCGTTCGCGGTGCGGGAGTTTGCGAATGACGATTTGCGATGGGCGATTCATCGGACGATCCTGCTGCATCGGGTGGACGTATTGCAGATTGAGTATACGAATATGGGGCAATATGCGGAGGAGTTTGGACAGATTGTGAACATTCTGTTCGAGCATGATGTGTACTTCCAGTCGATAGGTCGGAGTTTGGCGAAGCCGGGAAATCCGTTGGGAAAGGTGTCGGCGGCGTACGAGTATTTGAGGGCGTTGCGGTATGAGCTGAGGATGTTGCCGAAGATGGACCGGGTGCAGATGTGCAGCCGGGCGAATGAGAAATACTTGGGGGAGTTTGCGCCGGAACTCCGGGGGAAGATGCAATCGGGGCTGCGCGCGGGTATCGATACGACTCGGTATCGATATCAGCCGGAGGGTCGGGAGCCGGAGACGCTGCTGTTCTTGGGTTCGTTTCGCCACATTCCGAACCGGGAGGCTTTGACGTGGTTTCTGCAGCAGGTGTGGCCGCGGTTGGTGGCGGCGCGACCGTCTGTGAAGCTGGTGATCATCGGGAGTGACCCGCCGCCGCGGCACTCGTTGCCGGAGGTGGGCCAGATCGAGATGATCGGTTTTGTGGACGATGTACGGGAGGCGTTGGCACGGTACGCGGTGTTCGTTTGCCCGATTTTGACCGGGTCTGGGGTGCGGGTGAAGTTGCTCGAAGCGTATGCGGCGGGGATGCCGGTAGTTTCGACGACGGTGGGGGCGGAGGGGTTAGCGGAGAGGGACGGCGAGACGTGTCTGTTAGCGGACGAGCCGCAGGCGTTTGTGGAGAAGGTGCTGCAACTGCTGGAGGACCCGGGGGCGGCGGCGGCGTTAGCGGGGTGCGCGCGGGCCGAGGTGGTGGCGCACTGGGACATGGCTACGATTACGGGGCGGCTGGCGAAGAGCTATCGGGAAGCCGTTCGCGAGAAACGTCGGGCTGAATTGTGAAATGATCTAGGGCATGTGGGTGCGTAGTAGAGTTCTAGCCTGGTGTTATGCGTGCGTTGCGATGGGACAGTCGCCCGCGCTTGACCATTTCGAAACAAAGATCCGTCCGGTGTTGGTGGCTCGCTGTTACGGCTGCCACAGCGCGGGGGCGGCGGCGATTCAGGGCGGATTGCGCCTGGACTCAACGGCGGCGATGCAGCGGGGTGGGAACTCGGGGCCGGTGCTGGTGGCGGGTGATGCGGATGGCAGCGTGCTGATCCGGTCGATTCGGCGGACGGACAAGAGTTTGCAGATGCCTCCCGGGCCGGGGTTGAGCAAAGAGGTGGTGGCGGACTTTGAGCGATGGGTCAAAGACGGCGCGGTGATGCCCGCGGTTGCCGAACCTGTGCGAGCGAAGATGGGGAAAGCGCTTTGGTCTTTGCAGAAGCCGGTGCGGAATCCGGGGACTATTGATGACTTTGTGAAAAAGGGGTTGGCGGAGAAGGGGCTCGCGATGTCGCCGGAGGCGGACCGGCGGACGTTGATTCGGCGGGTGAGTTTGGATTTGACGGGATTGGCGCCGACGGCGAGCGAGACGGATGCTTTCGTGGCGGATTCGGCGGCGGATGCTTACGAGAAGTTAGTTGATCGGTTGTTGGCATCGGCGCACTACGGGGAACGTTGGGGACGGCATTGGCTGGATGTGGCGCGGTATGCGGATTCGGTGAACGATTCGGTGAACGCGGGGCAGCGGTATCCGTGGTCGTATACGTATCGGGATTGGGTGATTTCGGCGTTGAACGCGGATATGCCGTACGACCAGTTTGTGTTGTATCAACTGGCGGCGGACCGGGTGCCGAACGCGGATAAGAAGCACTTGGCGGCGCTGGGATTCATTCGGTTGGGACGGGAGTTTCCGAAGAGCCAGCCGGAGACGGTGGATGATCGGATCGACGCATCGACTCGGGGGCTGTTGGGGTTGACGGTGGCGTGTGCGCGGTGCCACGACCATAAGTACGACCCGATTCCGACGAAGGACTACTATTCGCTGTATTCAATTTTTTCGAACCTGCGGGAGCCGGAGGAGTTGCCGATGTTGGGGAAGAGTGCCGAGCAGCCGGTGTATGCGGCGCGCCTGGCCAGGATTCGGGAGGCGCAGGACGAATATCGACGGCGGCGCCATGCGGAGATGGTCGCGTTCTTTCAGACCCAGGACGGGGAGTATCAGAAGGCCACGATGGATGCGAAGGGGTTGTCGAATCCGGAGATTGAAGAGTTGGTGCGGCAGCGGCAGTTGAACTTGCATGTGTTGAACCGTTGGCGGAAGGAGGTGCCGAATCCGTCGGCTGTTCCGTTGGCGGAGTTCGAGCAGATCTATACTGAGGGCGACAGCAACAACACGCGGGCGCTGCGGGTGCGCTACAACACGATGCTGGCGCAGGCGGCCTACGACGGCGCGGTGCCGCGCGCAATGGCGATTGAAGACGTGCCGGAACCAGTGGCGGCTCATGTATTCGTGCGGGGTAACGCGAACAATCCGGGAGCTTTGACGCCTCCGCATGCGCTGACGTGCTTGGGAGGGGGAGAGGACAAGGTGTTTCAGGAGGGGGCGGGTCGGCTGGGGTTTGCGCGGTCGGTGGTGGACAAGGGGAATCCGTTGACGGCGCGAGTGATTGCGAATCGAGTTTGGATGCATCACTTCGGGATGGGTCTGGTGCCGACGCCAAGCGATTTTGGATTTCGTGGGGACCTGCCTTCGCATCCCGAGTTACTGGACGCTTTGGCGGTGGACCTGATGGAGGATGGTTGGTCGCTGAAGAAGTTGCATCGGCGGATTTTGACTTCGGCGGCTTATCGGCAGGGAAGCGGGAACAACGAAGCGGCGCGGGCGGTAGACCCGGAGAACCGGCTGCTATGGCGGATGAATCGGCGGCGGCTGGAGATTGAGAGCTTGCGGGATAACATGCTGCAGGCGGCGGGGAAGCTGGAGCGGAGTGTGGGCGGATTGCCGTTTTCGCTTTCGGCGTTGCCGTCTTCGCCGCGACGGTCGGTGTATGGTTTCGTTGAGCGGGGCAGGGTTCCGGCGATGTTGAGCGCGTTTGATTTTTCGTCGCCGGATCAACATGCGCCGTTGCGGTTTGTGACGACGGTGCCGCAACAGGCGCTGTTCTTTTTGAACAGTCCGTTTGTGATGGAGCAGGCGGTCCGGGCGGCTGGCGAACTGAAGAGCAAGGCATCCGCGGAGCAGGTGCGGGAGTTGTATCGGGCGATTTTAGGGAGGAACCCGGCGACTGAAGAGTTGGCTGCAGGAGTTCGGTTTGTGAGTGGGGACACGGAGAAGTTGGTATCGCCGGAGGCGGGTGCCTGGGAGTACGGCGTTACGGACGACGTCCGGTTCACGGCGTTTCCGGTGTATAACGCGGACCGGTGGCAGGGTGGTTACGCGTCGCCGGCGGGGGCGTTTAGCAAAGCGTTTCTGCGGGCGACGGGCGGAGAGCCCGGAGATGCGGTGGCGGTAACGCGGCGATGGGTGAGCCCGGTGAGTGGGACGATCACGATTGACGGCACGCTGCGGCATAACCAGGGGGCGGTGCCGTACGGGGACGGGGTGCGGGGGCGGGTTGTTTCTTCGCGGCAGGGGGAGCTGGGGAGTTGGGTGGTGAATGGGTCTTCGGCGGAGACGAAGATGGCCGGGATCAAGGTGGAGAAGGGGGAGACACTGGACTTTGTGGTGGATCCGCGGAAGGACCCGGAGAGCGATGGCTTCAACTGGGCACCGACGGTGAAAGTGGGGAGTCAAACTTGGAGCGGGAAAGATGATTTCGCAGGACCGGCGGCGGCGCGGCCGAACGTGCTGGCGCGACTGGCGCATGTGTTGTTCCAAACCAACGAATTTGCTTTTGTCGAATGAAACCCAAAGACTTTTTAATCACACGCCGCGAGATGTTGACCCGATGCGGGATGGGGATGGGGGCGCTCGCGCTGACCTCGGAGCTGCAGGGGGCGAAGCGGCCTCCGCTGCCGTTCAAAGCCAAACGGGTACTGCACCTGTTTATGAATGGCGGCGTTTCGCATGTCGACACGTTTGACCCGAAGCCACAGCTGACGAAGTTTGGCGGGAAGCCGATCCCGATCACACTGAAGACCGAGCGGCGGACGGGGGCGGCGTTTGCGTCGCCGTTCTCGTTTAAGCCTTACGGGAAGAGCGGGATTGAAGTGAGCGAGATTTTTTCGAACGTCGGGGAGTGCGTGGATGACCTGTGTGTGATTCGGTCGATGCATACGGATATTCCGAACCATGAGCCCTCGCTGATGATGTTGAACTGCGGCGATGTACGGCAGGTGCGGCCGAGCTTTGGATCGTGGGTGACGTACGGTTTAGGTACGGAGAATGAGAACCTGCCGGGGTTCATCGTGCTGTGTCCTGATGGGCTGCCGACGCAGGGCAATCAGAACTGGCGGAGCGCTTTTCTGCCCGGGGCGTTTCAGGCGACGCATATCGATACGCGCGAGGTGCAGATCGAGAAGCTGATTGAGAACATTCGAAACACGACGACGACGGCGAAAGAGCAGCGGCGGGAGTTGGATTTATTGAAGGAGCTGAACCAGGGGTTTCAGGAGCGGCGGCAGAACGACGCGTTGCTGGAAGCGAGGGTGCAGTCGTTTGAGTTGGCGTATCGGATGCAGATGGAGGCGGACGACGCGTTCGATTTGACGAAGGAACCGGAGCATGTTCACAAGCTCTACGGGGAGGGAATACAGGCGCGGCAGATGATGATTGCGCGGCGGTTGCTGGAGCGGGGGGTGCGGTTCGTGCAGGTGTGGCACGGGGCCGGGCAGCCGTGGGATAGCCACGATGACATCAAGACGAACCATGGGCGGTTGGCGCGGGAGTGCGATCAGCCGATTGCGGCGTTGCTGAAGGATTTGAAGCAGCGGGGGATGTTGGAAGACACGCTGGTGCTGTGGGGCGGGGAGTTTGGTAGGACGCCGACGGTGGAGTTGCCGGACCTGGGGGCGAACACCGGGATGGTGAACGGGCGGGATCATAACCCGTACGGGTTCAGCATGTGGCTGGCTGGTGGCGGGGTGAAGAAGGGGTTGGCGTACGGGGCGACGGATGAGTTTGGGTTTGCGGCGGTGGAGAACAAGGTGCATGTTCACGATCTGCACGCGACCATGTTGCACCTGTTGGGCTTTGACCATGAGAAGTTTACATACAAGTACGCGGGGCGTGATTTCAGGCTGACGGACGTGCATGGGCGGGTGGTGAAGGAGTTGCTGGCGTAGGGCTGCAACGGTGCTACAACCGCAGCGTCAGAAGGTAGGCGAATGGCCGAATGGGGATTGACGCCTACTCTTCGAACAAATCATCGCCTACGGTATCGCCGGACGATTTGTCGGTAGTCGAGATAGAGGGTGGAGCGCACGCTCCACCCCCCTCTTGTTTTAGCTGACGCGGGAAGAACGCTTGCGCAGGAAACCGAGGAGCAAAAGGGCGGACCCTGCAAGTGCGAACGTGGAAGGCTCTGGAACCTGCCCGACAGCTGATGATGAGACGCCGCCATTCCTGACATTGAAGAGATATCTGCCGTTGGTGCGGGTGTAGAGCGGATCCGTAAGCGGAACGTTCGTATTCAGGATCAGCGCAGTTGCCGATGGGCCGCTGTTAAGGAATGCGCCATTCACCCCGGAGCCGACGAACTCCGCGAAGGTTCCAGAGACTCCCGACCCGCCGGAATATCCGACCCGGGCGGAATCGCCACCAAGCCCACCGGATCCCTCACTGGCACCACCTGTTTCCCAGTTGATCCCGTCGTAGTTGAACACGATGTCAAAGTCCCCACCGCCCCGATCCACCAAAACCAATTGGAAATTGTTCAACAGGTTTGATTGGCTGCTATAGTAACCGACTCCGATCCAATTCGCGACGAACGCATTTCTGGATATGGTGTCGTTGGTTGTAAAGGTACTTGCCCCATATGTCAGAAGCGCGGACTGCTGCCCACGCGTGTCAACGTCGGCGAAAAACGGGGCGATGATTGGAGTTGCCGTTGCGGTAGTCAATCCGAACGGGGTGAACGAACTGGACGAACCTCCGAACGTCACGTTTCCGTTGTTATTGACAAATAGGCTCGAGTTGAGGGTCCCAAAGAAGTTGGCGACGAATCCGATATTCGTACTTGGGGAAGAACCGTCATCGTTAGCGGCCAGGGTCGAAACTCCTGGTACGAGTGTTGGGTAAACTGCAGCGCCAAAGGCCGACGGGGCTATGGCGAAAGCTAGAGCGAACACAATTATGTTGTTTTTCATGATGTTCCTTTCGAAATGGCTAGAATGGGACGCAAGTACTCACGTGCGATGGAGCGCGCCCTTCAACTCCATTTTACCTTAGGAAAGCGTAACATGAAGTACTCTGCAGAACAAGCCGATTAGTGCATCGCCTCTATAAATCCAATAGTTTGTGGGTACCACAGGTACTATTGGTTACACCTCGTAATTGATTGGCTCCGGACGGTCTATCTGGCGGCGATGGCAGTCGGAAACGTTTCCTGGCCAACAGTCTCAACGGTAATCAATTGAGCCGAAAAGAGTTGATCGTCGTGCGCAATCTACCGCTCGTGGCAAGCTAATCTAACTGTTGCAGCGGAAGAAAAGCCGCCAGGCCGCGCCGCTTTCAAAAGAGAAGCCCTTCCCGAGACCTGGCCGCAAGCAAGGAGAGGGTCGTTTCGTTTCGCGGCACACCCCGCCCGGGTAACAAGCTGTGACGGAGGAGGTAAAGGCCCCTTCTTACCGCCCCGTCCGTGGTGGTTGCCTCGAAAAGACCGGCCTTGAGCAGTTGGCCGCCGTTGCGCTGCCCGAGCCGTAGACCACGGCTGCTCAAGCCGCCGTTTGCCTCCGTCGCGACTATGGCAAGTAAGTGCTGGGAACCGCGCCGGGCCTCGCCCCGATCAGTTCGGCGCGACCTCCCGTCGGGTGGGTCCGACGGTGGCGGCGGCGCATAGTCCGCACTATGGAATTGGAATTACCTCGCGGAAGGTTCCAAGCGTGCTTAGGCGCGGTGCAAGAATTAGTTCCCAATCTGTTTGGGATGTAGAGTGTAGTTCCAGCGGCCGAAAGTCTCGTGCTTGGCGAGGTTGAGGAGCCGCATTTCTTTGTCCGTGACTTTGACTCCCTTTTCATAGATGTCGGT
>JANXMS010000411.1 GCA_025354525.1 Acidobacteriota bacterium | reverse complement strand
CAGCGACTCCCGAGCGGCGTCGAGGATCCTTGCCCGCGTCGCCGCCTTCCGCGCTACCCCTGCCTGGCTTCCCCATGGGATAGTGTCGAAGTGAACCGCCGCGCACTTCCCTGGGCCTAGGCGATCGGCATTCTCTGGCCCAACCTCGATCTCGTACGCCAGCGTTTCGCCATTGACTTCTCGGCCCAGGTCCGCTCCAGGTCGTCGAAAAGAGCCGCATGCAATAAGTCCTGCTTGTCCGCAAAATGACCCAATCTCGCCCCTGTCGATACGCCCGCCACTTGTGCCACGGCCCTCAGGTTCGTCCCTTCGTACCCTGCGGTCTCCAGCGACTCCCGAGCGGCGTCGAGGATCCTTGCCCGCGTCGCCGCCTTCCGCGCTACCCCTGCCTGGCTTCCCCATGGGATAGTGTCGAAGTGAACCGCCGCGCACTTCCCTGGGCCTATGCGATCGGCATTCTCTGGCTCAACCTCTATCTCGTACGCCAGATTTTTGCCATTGACTTCTCGGCCCAACCCCAATCCATGCACGGCTACTGGCTAGCCATCGCCCAACTGGCCGACGGCCATTGGTGGACTCCCCACTGGTGGCCCTACTCGTACGGCGGCATGCCCTTCGAACTCACCTACGCGCCGCTCGTTCCGTTGCTCGCGCGTCATCTCGGCCTCTATGTCGTCATGGGGCTGGGCCTCGCCCTCGGCCCGCTCGCCCTTTTCTGGTTCGCATCGCGTCTCACCGAGAAGCCCGGCTGGAGCTTCCTTGCCGCAGTTGTCTATTCGCTCTTCTCTCCCACCGAGCTCCTCCTCCCCGACGGCAATTTCTCCTGGGCTCACCTCGCCGATGCCCGTCGCATTTATCTGCACTTCGTTTGGGACGAAGCCCCGCATTACCTCGCCCTCAGCCTGCTCCTTCTCGGTTGGCGTTGGTGGGTGATCGCCTTGGCCGCCTTGGCCAGCGCCTTCGGAGTCACCGGGGCCGCGCTCCTCGGCCTCTGCTGGTCCGTCCTGTCCGGCCAGTGGAAGAGGGTCGCCATCGCCGGCCTGCTTGGCTATCTTGTCGTCTGCCCTTTTTATCCGCCGTCGCTATTCCGCCTCCTCGGCGCCAACGCGGCGCTGTACCCAGAGAGCGCCTGGAGCACTCAATCGTGGTGGGGACTTGGCGCCGTCGCGGCACTCATCGCCATCCTGACGCTGGCCACCCGCCACCTGCCCACCTACTATCGCTACTTTCTTATCCTCGCCTCCATTTTTGCCGCCATCCCGTGGCTCGAAGTCCGCTGGGGCATTCACTTTCTCCAGCAACCCTTACGCTATAAAATTGAGCTCGAACTCGCCCTTGTTCTCCTCGCTGTGTTCTCCGTCGCGGCCTTCGTCGACCGTGCGCCCATCTGGCTTCGTATCATCCTCGCCCTCGCCGTCCTCTGGCCCGCGAGCCAACAGGTCGTCCACCTCCGCCGGTTCTCGAAGGAGGTCGTCCATCGCTCCGACCCCGTCGGCAGCATTGAGTACCGCGCCGCACGCTGGATGCAGCAAAACATCCCCGACAAGATCGTGTTCGCCCCCGGCTCCATCGCTCACTGGATGAACGCCTTCTCCTCCGTGCACCAGTACACCGGCGGCTCCTACCCCACCGCCCCCACCACCATGCAACAGACGCTCATGAATAGCGTCTTTGCCGAAACGAACCCAGACCGGGCCATCGCCTTGCTCCAACAGGTCGGCGTCGAAGCGCTGGTCGTCTCTGGCAAAGCCAGCCCCGAATTCTGGAAGCCCTATGCCAAGCCCACCCAGTTCGCTGATCATCTCGCCGTCCTTTGGGAAGAGGAAGACACCCGCATCTACGCCATCTCTCGCGGCTCCACGATCCGCCTAACATGGCAGGACAACAACCATGTCCTAGCCTCCGGACCCGGCACCGCTCCCATCAACTGGCACCCCGGCTGGCAAGCCTACCGTTCGAACGGCCAACCCTCGCCAATCACGAAGGATGCCCAAGGCCAGATCGTCACTATGGAACCCGTCCTTCTCGCCTACGACGGTGGAATCGAGGCCAAGCTCTGCCGCCTTGTGAGCGTCCTTACGCTCCTCGGCTGCCTCGCTTGGCCTCTTCGTCGTCGCTGGGCTCTACCAGTCGATCACTGAGCCATCGTCCGTGTCGTACTGCGTCAGATAGGGCCGTGGCTCACCCACCTGCGCCCGCAGCTTGTCTTCGTCAATCGTGATCCCTAACCCTGGATCCGTCAACAGCGGCCGATATCCATTCACGACCGGCGGAAGCGGCTTCTTCAAAAGGTCGGAGTACTCGTTATCTCCCCGCTCCTGAATCAGAAAGTTCGGAATCGACGCAGCGAGTTGCAAGCTGGCCGCCAAAGAACACGGCCCCTGCGGATTGTGCGGTGCCATCGGGGTGTAGTATGCCTCGGCCATCCCGGCGATAATCTTCAACTCCGTGATCCCGCCGGCGTAGCAGATATCGGGCTGGAGAATCATCGCGGCCCGCTTTTCGAGAATCTCTCTAAAGCCCCACTTCGTAAAGATGCGCTCGCCAGTAGCCAGCGGAATATGCGTCTTCTTCGCGAGTTCCGCCATGATGTCGACATTCAACGCCTGCACCACTTCTTCGTAGAACCAGGGGTAGAACGGCTCCAGCGCCTTCATCATCACGATCG
>JANXMS010000372.1 GCA_025354525.1 Acidobacteriota bacterium | reverse complement strand
CTTCCACCGCCACCTTAGCTTTCAAAGCCGGCGAGTGAGTCTTGCGTGTTCGAGGCATTGATTCTCCTTCATTTTCAATGCCCTCCTACACTTAAGCAATAACCATTTTTGTGTCTAGTTTTTGGGGTCCACCACATTGCGCCCCTTGGGTCCGTCAACAGCAGACTACCAGAGTGCCTGACAAATTTCCATCAGTTTTTGTTCCAGCATCCCCGGCCACCGACTTCGCCTCTGCCCCAAGGCCGCTAATCAATTACGCACAACCGCTCGTGGTTAAGGTGCAAGATGGATCGGAGCCGATTCCGTGGGCAATGATTGTAATGTCGCTCATTACAATCTGCGGCTCAGTTGCGACAATCCGGATTACACTGTGGAACAGCCGCAAGATGCTCTCGCAACAGAATACTCACGGATTGACTGTTCTGAACGAGCAGAAGCGAAGAGAAACCAAAATCTGGAGAGGACAACGTCTGTGGGATCAGAAGCGGGATACATACATCGATCTTCTAAAATGCCTACATACACTCGAATTCGATAGCGAAGGTCTCAAAGCGATGGCGCTTTATGCTAATCGCACACTACCCGATGATATTGAAATCAAGTTTGAAAATACTCGAAAGAAACAGTTAGATTCATTCGAGGCGGCGATGCATACGTTCCTAACGCTCTCTGCGATCAGTCGATTGATACTGAGTGATGAGGCAGCGGAATCGACCAACCGACTAAGGATCGCGCTTCTAGACGATGACGACGAGGAATCGCTCGTAGGCACCTACAATGCCTATACTAGAATCATTAATGAAACGAGGGCACAGCTTATCGCCGCAGCTAAAGCTGATTTGTCATTGAGCGCTGGAACGTTAGAGTAGCCTGTTTCAGAGTGGTGAGTTACTCCATCAGCACTACTGGCCAGGAGAACGGGAGAGCTGATAGCGCGGGGCTTCGAGAATATCGGCGTTCTCTTTCGCCAACACCTGTCGTAGCTGATTGTTTAGGCGAGACGCTTGCGCGGTTTTGCCGACGCGACGGTAGAGCAACATTAACTGATAAGCCGCAGTTCGGTCGGAGGGATCCAGGCGGAAGGCGATTTCTAGAGCCTGCGTGGCTCGACTGACTTCTCCATCCTGCGCGAGGGTCTTACCGAGGAGGCTGTGCGCCACGGAGTTGCCGGGCTCGCGGGCGACGACCGAAGCCAGTAGGCGCTTGGCCTCTGCCCGATGCCGGGGGGGGCCGCCCTTCTGCAGAAGAGCCCGAGCAAGCGTAAGGGACACCATGGGAGAGGGCGCGCTGATGGTTTGCAATCGGCGAATGGCATCGTCTGGCAAGCCAAGCTGGATCATGGCCGTGGCCGCAGCCACTTGGCCTAGGCCGCTTTGGGGGGCGAGCTGCTCGGCGGCGAGGAAGTGTTCTTCGGCCCGTCCAAGATTGCCGGCGCGAACCTGAAAGACCCCAAGGGCAGTTAGAAGCCGGACCGAACGGGGGAGACGGGAGAGCCCCGCTTCGAGCACGGCCGTCCCGAGATCCACCGAGTTTTGATCGAGGCAGAGCAAAGCAAGATCAAGGAGTAGGCGTTCGTCGGCGGGATAAGCAGCGACGGCAGTTTGAAGGACTTCCAAGGCGTGGGGAATCTCGTTGCGCTCCCGGAGTACCAACGCTTTCAAACTGAGGGCGTCGGCGTCGGGGGCGGAGAGAGGGGCAAGAGCACTGAGAGCGGCAGCGAAATTTTTGGAGTGCCAATGGCTGAGGGCGAGGTTGAAGCGCGTGGGGGGGTGTTCGCGGAGGACGAGGAGTGACTGGAATTCGGAGGCGGCTTCCTGCCAGCGCTCTCGTTCGAAGAGGCACACCCCAGCCTGCCAGCGGGCAAGCGGTCGGCGCGAGCCGGACGCGATCTTCGAAAAATGGTCGAGGGCGCGCGGGCAGTCGCGCGATTCAAAGGCGAGTTCGCCGAGCATGGAATGGGCTGTCTCGCTCGTAGGAGCGAGCTTGACGATGGCTTCGAGAGTTGGGCGGGCGCGCGCGTCGCGGGTATCGAACTCAATCTGCGCGGCAGCCTGCAACGCTGGAAGATACGATGGAGCCGCGACAAGAGCTTGGCGAAAGGAGGAAAGGCCTGCGACCGGATTCCCGGAAGCTTGGAGCGCTAAGCCTTTCAGTGTGAAAAGGGCAGCATTGTTAGGGTCTAATTTGAGTTCCTGATCACACGCCGCGATGGCCTCGACGAACCGACCTGCTTGGAGGGCGGTTCGGATTGACGCAACGTCGGCGGAGAGCGAGGTGGCGAACAGACAAATAGCTACAGCGACTGTTTTAGAAGGCAATCCGTGCGCCGATCTGGATCGATCTCGGCCCCGCATTTCCATTTTGGCCCAGGATGCGACCGAAGTTAGGATCGGCCACATTCGAATTGATATTGCCAAGATTGACCCGGTTAAGCACATTGAAGAACTCGAACTTCAATTGTAGGTTGCCCGCTTCCCCGAGGAAGGGGATGCGATTGTTCTTGACGACACTGGAATCTATCTGCAGAACGCCGGGTTGGCGGAACGCATTGCGCGGGCTGTTACCCTGGCTGCCTACGGGAGGAGCAGTGAAGTCAACTGCGTTCATGGCGGCGCGCCCTCCGTTGGCACCCAAGAAGCTAGAGCGAGGGAAGCTGGAGGGCAGACCGGATGGAACGTTGGGAAGATCGAAGTTTACTCCATCGGCGTTGTAGTCTCCACTCAGGGGACGGAAGCCGGTGATCTGGCCGGAGGCGTCACGGAACGGGTTGAATGCGCCATTGTTGACGATCCAGTATGGGGTTCCGGTTTGCGCGATGACGGTAGTGCCCACCTCCCAACCGCCGAGAACGTTGCGGGCGATGAGATTAGTTTTAAAGGGAGTAGGCAGGCGGTAAACGCCGGAGGCGGAGACTCGGTGACGGACGTCAAAGGCCGAGTTGGCGCGGTAGGCCCGGAGTTGCCCGGGCTCGGGTATGTTGCCCGCGCCCGTGGAGCGGGAGCCGCCCTGATAGTAGTCGGATGTTGTGCTGTTGGTGTACGAGCCTTGGAGCGTTCCTTGTCGCCCGAAACTTCGGCGCACGCTGGCAATCAGCGCGTGATAGGAGATGGAATTGGAGTTTACGATATAGGTCATGGCTCCAAAGCTAGGATTGATGCGGTCAAGGCGGCCGTCGATCAAATCTCCGGCGATGCGGTTGAAGTCTGTCCCGACTAGGCCATCGAAGGCGCGGGAGCCGCTGTAGTTCAAGCCAACCACGGTGCGTCCCGGCAGTTCCCGTTCCACGCCGATCAGAAAGTTAATGGTGCGTGGTGCTTTGAGGTTGGGGTCGAGGCCGCCCACGGCGGTTTGTACTCCCGCCAAGCCGCCACGCTGGTCTAAACCAACGGAGGGAATGGCTGGTAGCGGAAATCCGTAGGGGTATGTATCGGAGGTGCCGATGGCAAAAAGCGGCTTGATCGGCAGGAGTTGACCCACGTTGGGGAAGAGGAAGTTGGGAGGATTGATGTTGACGCGATCAATGGATTCTCCGAGGGTGATCCAATCGTAATAGAGACCGACGCCGCCGCGGACGCTCCATTTGCGGGATTTGCCGGGGGACCAGGCGTAGCCGAAGCGGGGGCTCCAATTGTTGGTAAGACGTCCGGGAAACTGAGCTTTTTGCGGAACGATTTTCGCGTTTTTGAACTGGTCGACGTAGGTGGCGCCAGGGGCGACGATCAAGTTGGAATAGAGAAAATCCTGAATGCCACTTGCGTTGCCGAAATCGTCGTAGCGCAGGCTAAGAGTCAGCGTTAGATTGGGACGGACTTTCCATTCGTCCTGGACGAAGAGCCCAATCGTATTCGCTTTCGCGCCGAAGCGATAGCGTTTTAGTTGCCCGGTGAGAGGATCGCGCGATGACGCCGTGCCGTTAAAGGGCTGATCGCGAACTAAGTCCAACACATTGTTGAAATTAAAGACTGGGCGACTGTTCCCTTGCGGGAAATCGGCCCAATCGTTGCCCCAGAAGTAGTTCCCTCCGAACTTCAAGGAGTGAGTGCCTTTGACCCAGGTGAGGACGTCACGCCAATTCCAATTGTTCTGGACGAACAGACCTCCGCCGACGCCAAGGCCCTGAGTGCCTTGGACATTGATGGTGGGGATGCGGAGCTTGGCATCGAACCCGTTGAAACCCTGGACCCGATTGCCGGACACGGCGAATTCGTTAAGGAGAGAGGGCCGGAAAGTATGGGTGTAGTTAGCTTGAAAGGCGTTGACGAAGCGGTTGCTGTTGTTGTCAAAGAAGGGTCGGGGGACTAGGTTTTCGTTATCGGATTCAGTCCGGATGAAACTGCCAAAAATGCGGTCTTTGCCTTCGCGGAAGTACTGATCGCCACGAAAGCTGTATTGTAGGCCATTCCGTTTCGGGGCGCGATTCCAGGTGCCTTGGGCGAGTACCGGCAAGTCGCACGGAATGTTGGCAGCGGCGGCGGTACCGCATTCGTTGCCGATGACCTGTTGCGCGTTGCGAAAGTTCGGATTCTCGATGGGGACCATTGAGGCGGGATAGTCGACGAGCAGCTTGGTGCCGAGCGTATTCGGAAAGTTAGTGCGGGCCCAGTTGACGAATTGGGGGCTTTCGACGGTGACGTTACTAGCGGTCGCGTCGGTCTGTCGCAGCACTTCAATGGCGGTGAAAAAGAAAGTTCGGTTCTTGCGAATGGGCCCGCCGAAAGCACCGCTGAGATTATTGCGTTTAAACGGAGCGTAGCGGGGGATGAAGGGCAGACTGGTGCGAGCGCGCATATCCTGGTTCGTGAACCAGTAGTTCGCCGCGCCATGGTATGCGTTGGTTCCCGCCTTCGTGGTGACGGAGACGACGATCGAACTGCCTAGCCCCTGTTCGGCCTTAAAGGTATTGGTCTCGACGGTTAGCTCTTCGACGGCCTCCGGGTTGACGCCCATGTTCGCTGTGCCGTTCGTTATGTTCGAGGTGATACTGAGGCCATCGACGTTATAGGTGTTTCCGCGGGGGCTGGCTCCGTTGGCGCTCATACCGGCGAAATACTCGGGATTGAAATTGTCGGAGGCTCCGTTCAACCCAGTGACGCCGGGAGCGAGGGAGAGTAGCGAAAAGATGCTGTTGTTGAGGAGGGGCAGGTCGCGGATCTTTTTCTGGTCCATGGTGAGTTGCTGTCGGGATTCGGCAGTGTCGAGGACTGAGGCTTCGCTGGTCACGCTGACGGTTTCGCCGGTGCCCTGTACTTCGAGGGAGAGATTGAGGTCGCGGGTTTGACTGGTTGTGAGATTGAGACTAATGGCTGCGGCGCGGAAGCCGGAGGCGAGCACCGTAACTTCATAATCGCCGGGAGCTAAGGCACTAAAGCGATAGAAACCGGAGGTGGTGGTTTGGGTTTGCGATGAGATGCCGGTTCGGTTGCTCTTCAACGTCACCTTTGCATTAGGCACGGTGGCCGACGAGGGATCGAGGATGATCCCCTGAACGGCGGAAGAGAATTGCGCCGTGACAGGCATTGCGATCATGATGGCGAGCAAACTCAAACGAATTCCCATAGACGCTCCAGGCACATTGTGTGCGGACGTTAGTTTATCAAACTTTCAGTGTCGAGGTTTTTCAGCTTTAGCGCCATGCAGCGACAAAGTGAGAAGTTCCTATTCGGCCAAAGTAGAAAGTTCCTATTGAAAGGCGCAAGGTGGCGGTATGAAACGAATTGCGCTGAGCAAACTGGAAGCGGCTGGAGGGTTGGGCGTGGGTGACCGGTGGGTCTGGAGGTTGCTTGGAGGGAATGGAGAAGCAGGGCGATGCCGTGGTGTTTGCATGGACTGGGGGGACGATGCTTCGTGCCGCAAGGTACCCAGAAGCAGGACTATGCGACTTTGCAGCAGACGGCGGGGCGCGGGTTTGGGGAAGACGTTGGCGGCCAGCGGCATAGAAAACTGTAGCGCCAAAGTGAGAAGCTCCTATTCGGCCAAAGTAGACCCTGTTCGTTCGATAAGCGATTCGGCGGATTTTGCTTTTGGTTGGGTTTGTACGTCGAACGGCGTCTGGGAGGCGTTTAGGTCGAGGCGGGCACCAAAGAAGGGGGATGATTTGCTTGCACCCAGCGGGTGAGGACAGGAAAATAGAGGGGTGAAAAAGGTTCGTAAGCCC
>JANXMS010000371.1 GCA_025354525.1 Acidobacteriota bacterium | reverse complement strand
CCTGTCCTCACCCGCTGGGTGCAAGCAAATCATCCCCCTTCTTTGGTGCCCGCCTCGACCTAAACGCCTCCCAGACGCCGTTCGACGTACAAACCCAACCAAAAGCAAAGTTCGCCGAATCGCTTATCGAACGAACAGGGTCCAACGCCCCCCCTTGACTCTAACCGTCAAGGAGATTATACTCTGTCGATCCACTTACCTCTGTTTAGACAGAGGTACACTTGGAACTCAGCTAAGGAAATGGTGAACTTATGGATGACAGTGTTGTCGGAATACTGGTTACAGTAGTCGGACTAGCCGTCGTGATCGCGATGATCGCCGGCATTTGGAAGGTATTTGAGAAGGCGGGTAGGCCCGGATGGGGCTGTCTCATTCCCCTGTACAACCTCGTTCTGCTCCTCGGTATGGCGGGCAAGCCGCTCTGGTGGATCGTCCTCCTGATTATCCCGCTCGTCAGTATCGTCGTTGTCATCATGATCAATATTGAGATCGCCAAGAACTTCGGAAAAAGCACAGGTTACGGCCTCGGCCTCGCTCTCCTGCCCATGTTCTTCTATCCCATGCTTGGCTTCTCCAACGCCCGCTACCAAGGCCCGCCAGCCTAGCGGCCCCAGCCGATTCGACGCAAAACCCCCGGTCCTCCCGCGAGGGCCGGGCGGTAGCCTACGCCGCATTTCATTCGTACGTACAAACATCTTGATATCATCCGTACCTGGCAAAGCTGACTTTGAGCGTGGATAGTCAGGTCGTTAAAAGTGCGAAAGCCTACGCAAGGTAGCGCGGAGGCTCCGTTTCTGCCATCGTGGAAGCTTATCTAGCCTCGGTGCCGAACTACCACAGTAGTCCACCCCTGCCACCCCTGCCACCCCTGCCACCCCTGCCACCCCTGCCACCCCTGCCACCCCTGCCACCCCTGCCACCCCAGTCCTTAATTCGGTCCGCGGTGTTTTCACGGGTGCCCACGTCGACGATTACCGGCAGTATCCATCGGCGAAGTACCGATGAAGAAAGTACTCATCAATGCGAACGTTGTCCTTGATGTCTTGCTCGACCGTCAACCTTTTGTTGGAGAAAGTGCAGCGACTTGGGCAGCGGTCGAGACCGGTCGCGCGAAGGGGATCCTGGCCGCGCCCTCTGTGACGACAATCTATTACCTCCTTCGACACCCAACCTAGGCGCGTCATCTCCGCGATCCTGAAGGCTTTCGGCGTCGCCGCCGTCGACACGGCAGTTATCCCGGCAGCGCTGCAACTACCCTTCTCCAATTTGGAGGATGCCGTCACCGCCGCCGCCGCCCAATCGGCAGGCTGCGAATACGGAGTGACCCGCGACCCGAAGGGCTTTCGCCAATCCCCCGTCCCCCCGCTTACCCCGGATTCTTCGCCACTTAACGCCCCGCCAAACGCCGAATCTTCACCGCCCGAAACCAAACCCCACTCCGAAGGTGCTGAACTCAATCGGGCTTGCCGGAACCCAAACGCCAGCAGCGCCTCCGCCGTCACCCGTTCCAGCAGTCCATCGTACCGAGGCTGGCGAACTCCTCCCGCCCCGGCAAACTTCTCTTGCCCTTACTTCCGGTTCTTCCGCGCCCCCGCCCCCAAATCTCCTTCCGCCACCAAAACCCCGTCCAGCCAGTGTTTAAACCGCCAACCCATCGTCCCCGCCACCACCTGCCCCGCGTTCTCCGGTGCCACCAATCGATACAGAGCCGACGACGAACAAGCCGGGCGATCCAGCACATCCGCCGTGTTCTCGTCGTCCTCCAACTGATACTCATGCGTATGCGAACGACTAACCCCAGCCTTCCATCGTCCTCCGCCGTGTGCTGACTTATAAGGGTGAAACAACCCCGCCGCACCCGTCTGCAACTCCTCGAGTTTGCCCGAAAATTCGCTAACAGCGGCCAATCAAGAGCCGCCTACGCCGCCGGCCTTGGCATCGCCGTCCATACCCTCGACCACTACCGACGCCAACTCCGCC
>JANXMS010000369.1 GCA_025354525.1 Acidobacteriota bacterium | reverse complement strand
CCTGTCCTCACCCGCTGGGTGCAAGCAAATCATCCCCCTTCTTTGGTGCCCGCCTCGACCTAAACGCCTCCCAGACGCCGTTCGACGTACAAACCCAACCAAAAGCAAAGTTCGCCGAATCGCTTATCGAACGAACAGGGTTGATCAACGACCGATTGTACAAGCGAGAGCCAGGGAACAAGGCCGATTTTGGGACGCCGGAGCAATTTGTTCCTGCGACTGGGGTGTTGGATCCGAGCGGGAAGTCGATTTTGTGGGAATCGTGCGTGACGATCAACGGCGATAGCTGGGGATTCAATCAGTATGAGACGGAGTTCAAGACCGAGCGGGATCTGATTCGGATGTTGGTGGAAGTTGTGTCGAAGGGTGGGAACCTGCTGTTAAACGTCGGTCCGCGACCGGACGGGACGATTCAGGAAGAGTTCGTGCAGCGGTTGCGGGCTATGGGGCGGTGGATGGACGTGTATGGCGACGCGATCTACGGGACGACGGGGAGTCCGTGTGCGCGTTTGCCGTTTTTCGGGCGAGCGACGGTTAAGGATTCGATGTTGTATTTGCACGTCTTCGAGTGGCCAGCGGATGGACGGTTGCGGGTGCCGGGCTTGAGGAACGCCGTATTCAAAGCAACGCTACTGGGTGCATCCGATGCGAAGTTGACGACCGAGCGGGATGGAAACGATTGGATTATACGGTTGCCGAAATCGGCTCCGGACGCGACCGCGAGCGTTGTGGCTTTACAACTCGATGGTTCGCCGCAGGTGGTGGCGTATCGGGATCGGCCGGACGAAGCGGGGGTGTTGTCGCTGACAATGGCTAGCGCGGAGATTAAGACGCGGTTCGAGCAGCGGGCGAAGAAAGAAAATATTCTCGGGCATGTCTATCTGACCAAGTGGGTACGCCCGGATGATGTGCCGTCCTGGAACATTGCCGTGCCGAAGGCTGGGGCGTATCGGGTCGAGTTAACGTACGGGGCGAGTAAGGAGAAGAAGGGATTGCCGGTGGCGGTGACCGCGAAAGGCGGGGAGTTGGCTGGCGTAACCGAGGACACGGGGGATGATCAGGTTTTCCAGACTCATGCGATTGGGACACTACGTTTGGCGGCGGGGGATCAGGTGTTACAGATGCGGTCCAAGGCCGCAGCTGGTGTGGCGGCGATGAATCTGGAATCGGTTCGATTGGTTCCAGTTCGGTAGGGCTGTTCAGAGCGTGCGGAACGACTTGACGTCTTCGGACAAGTGAACGCGGCCAGGTGGCGTGCCTCGGTCGTCGGCGTATTGGGTCGAGCTGACCGATGGGGCGAGTAAGGGAAAGAAAAGATCGCCGGTTTTGGTGACGGTGAAGGGCGGGGAGCTGGGTGGCGCGAGCGTGGATGGCACGGAAAACGAGGCGTTCGAGGTGGAGTCCGAAGGCAGCGTCCGGGATGACGAGTCGCCTACGGTGCGTCTGAGGCCGTAGCCCAGACGGCGCACCATCCGTCGCGTTCTCGTTGGGCGAGGACCGTTAGCCCTGTGGTGAGTTCGGGGATCTGGTCGTGCAGAAAACCGCTTAGAAGTAGGGGGGCGGAGAGGCGGAGGAGATCGGGGAGGATCTCCCTCATTACGGCCAGGTGGATGTTGCAGACGACGAGATCGGCGGTGCCGGGACGGACGGAGTTAGCTGAGCCTTGCCAGACCAGGGCGTGTTGCTGGGCGAGGGCGACGGCGGCCGGTTCGACGTCACAGGCCCAGACGGTGGAGGCGCCGAGGGCGCGGGCGGCGGCGCTGAGGATTCCGGTGCCGGTTCCGATGTCGAGGACCGTTTGGCCGGGACGGAGAACCTGTTCGAGAAGTTCGAGACAGAGTTGGGTGGTTTGATGCTCTCCTCCACCGAAGACGTTGGCTCCGATCATGGCGAGGCGGAGGCGGCCGGGCGGTGTGGGATCGTCGCGATCCGGGGGACAGAGGAAAAAACGCTCGCCCACGAGTAGAGGCTGCCAGTCCCCCCACCAGACGTGAGTCTGCTCGGGAACGAATTCGACGGAGGAGTGGTGGGCGGCGGCGAATTTTTCAGCCGTTGCGGCGGAGGCGAAGAAGACCTGGTAGCCGAAATGGTCCTCGACGACTCCCTGGATGGGGTAGTCGTCGGACCAGTCGGCGAGGAGGTCCTCCCACTCTACTTCCGAGCAGCGGAGTCGTACGCAGTAGCTCACTATTCGCGGTTGAGCGCTTTGACGCGCCAGTAGGGTTTGGCTTTTTCGGCCGGGTCCATGGTGTAGATCTCGCTGGTTTTGGCGGGGTCATAACCGCGCCAGAGCCAAGTGAGCGCTTCGGGGGCTTGGGCGTTGCCTTGGGCGGTGCTGTGTTGGCCGTTTCCAAAGGTGAAGTGGAAATCGTACTCTTTCATCTTGAGGGAATTGGCCATCTGGATGTTTTGCAGGGGCCAGGATCCGTGGTTGTTTTCGAGATCGTTGGAGCCGTCCTGCAACCAGACGCGGATGTTTTTGCGCTCGGATTTGCGGAGGAGGAACGGGTAGATGTTGCCGCCTTCCTTCTTCCAGGGATCCCATTGGATGCTGGTGTAGGTGCCGATGCGGGAGAAGACGCGGGTGTAGCGCTGGGTGTCGAACCACGCGACGGTGAAGGCGCAGATGGCACCGGAGCTTTCGCCCATGATGGCGCGGGAGTAGCCGTCCTGACGGATTTTGTATTTGGCTTCGACGTCCTTGATGATCTCATCTCGGAGGTAGCGGGCGTAGGTGTCGTCGACGCTATCGTACTGAACGGAGCGCATGCGGCGTTCGCCGATGAGGCCGGGGCTGATGAAGACGGTGATCATGACGGGGATTGTTTTCTGATGGGTCAAGTTGTCGAGGGCGGTGATGAGGCGGGAGTTGGAGTCGCGGCGGGCATAGCCTTGGCCGTCCTGGACGACGAAGAGAGGGGCGGCGGTTTGGGGATCGTGTTGGGCTGGGACATAGATCCAGTAGTCGCTAACCATGCCGGGGTAGACCTTGCTCGTGTGAACGATCTTTTCGGAGAGTTTGCCTTGGGGGACGCCGGGTTGCTCGTAGGAGTTGGGGCCGAAGGCGGGGAAGTCCGCGGCGGGCTTGGTTTTGCCGTCGATTGTGAGGGTGTAGTTATGGCCGGTTCCGGTGGGGAGTTTCGCCAAAGCGAACCAGAGGTCGGAGCCTTTGAGGCGAGTGAGTTTGGGCCCGGGGCCGTCGTTAATGGTGAGGGTGGGCAGGGCCTTGGCTTCGGCGGCGAAGAGGAAGTCGCCTCCGAAGCCGGAGAGGCCGCGGCCGTCCTTAATAATTTTGGTGAGGGCGGTTTTGAATTCGGGTGAATTCGGAGACTTTTTGGCTAGGGCCAGCAGATCCTGGGCGGGTTCGGCGGCCGAGAGCGAGGCGGCGAGGAGGAGCGAGAGGATGATGGTTTTCATGGTTTCCAGAAGTTTTCGGGTTCGGGGATGGCGGCTCCGTCTTTGCGGGGATCGGAGGCGCCGGATTTGACTTTGGTTTTGCGATCGAAGGAGACGGCTTGGCCGCCGCCCATGCGATAGGAGTATGCCGGACGGATGTCGACTAGGTGGCCAAGTTTTTTGAGCTGGTCGATAGCCGGGGGTGGGAAGCGATTTTCGACGAGGACGGAGCAGCCTTCGGGAATGGGACGGGTGAAGCGGGGGGATTCCATCGCTCCTTGTATGTTCATCTTTTCGTCGACTAGGTAGGAGACGAATTGGGCGTGGGCTTGGGCTTGATTGAAGCCGCCCATGATGCCAAAGGCGACGCGTTGGTCGCCGTAGGAGAGGAAGCCGGGGATGAGGGTGTGGAGGGGGCGTTTGTGAGGCGCGACGCGATTGGGATGGTTGGGGTTGGTGTCGAAGAGGCCGGCGCGGTCGTGGAGGTAGAAGCCGAAGTCGTCGGTGGTGATACCGGAGCCGAACTTATTGAAGATGGATTGGATCCAGGAAACCATGTTTCCGTCTTTGTCGACGATGGCGAGGTAGATGGTGTTTTTGAGTTTGGAGGGTTCGGCGGCGGTGAGGTCGCAGCGGGCGTGGGCGGGGTTGATGAGTTTGGCGCGTTCGGCGGCGAAGGATTTTGAGAGGAGGCCAGCGGTGGGTACGGCGGTGAATTTTGGGTCGCTGACGTAGCGGCGGAGGTCGAGGACGGAGAGCTTTTGGGCTTCGATTTTGTAGTGGAGATCGAGTTGGGCGGAGGGGCGGAGCTCCATGATGTTGAGCATTTCGAGGGCGGAGACGCCTTGGCCGTTGGGGGGGAGTTCTGAGACGCGGGCACCACGGTAGGTGGTGGAGATGGGGTCGACGAATTCGCTGGCGTACTCGGAGAAGTCGTTGGGGGCGAGGAGGCCGCCGAGGCGTTGAGAGGTTTTCAGGATATCGGCGGCGAGGGGACCTTTGTAGAAGCCGTCGCGGCCTTGGCTGGCGATGATTTCGTAGGCGCGGGCGAGGTTGGGGGTCTTCCAGATTTCGCCGACGGCGGGGACGCGGCCGGGCCACTTGCCGCCGCTGGTGGCCCAATCTTCGTGGATGATTTCGGTGACGGGGAAGCCTTGGCGGGCGTAGTGGATGGCCGGGGCGAAGAGGTCGGCCCAGGGGAGGCGGCCGAATTTTTGGTGCATCTTCCACCATCCGTCGACGGCACCGGGCACGGTGACGGAGTGGATGCCGGTGAAGCCTCCGGGGGGTGCGGCGATCATTTTTGCAGGGGCCCAGCCGCTGGCGTTGAGGCCGGTTAGCTTTTCGGTTTGGGCGTCGTAGTGGATGGCGAAGAGGTCTCCGCCGATGCCGCACATCATGGGCTCGACGACGCCGAGGACGGCGTTGGCGGCGATGGCGGCGTCAACGGCGGAGCCGTTGCGGGCTAGGATCTGGGCGGCGACTTGGGAGGCGAGGGTTTGACTGGTGGCGGCGATTCCACGGGTCGTGAGGATCATGGAGCGGGATTGCGAGCGTTCCTGGGCTAAGAGGGTGGTCAGGAGGGTGAGGATTAGGAGGAATCGATACATGCAACGAATCTGAATTTATACCATGCGGGGGGGGGCAGGGGGCATTGCCGCCGAGAGGTCTCATGAGGAGGGTCGGTCGCGGCAGCGAGTGGTGACATGGAAGGGAGCAGCGGTTGCAGGGATTTTGGGCGCGGTATTTCGGGAGGGTTGGACGATCAGACGGGCGAGCGAACCGCGGCGAAATCGCGCGTGAGGCCGGGGCTTGCCTTGGGGCTCTTTCGCGGTAGGTCGCGGGGAACTGGAGGTGGGACGGATGGCTGGGAATTGCGGCTGGAGAGGTTGAGCGGGCGGGGCGAGAGAGATTGATCTCAGGCGGAAGTTGAGGGGGGGGCGTTGAGCGGGGCTGCGTCGCTGAGCGGTTGGATAGAGAGGATGAGAGGGCGGGGCGAGGGCACTTGGTCTCGGGCGGAGGTCGAGGGGAGGGGAGTTGAGCGGGGCTGTGTCGCTGTGAGCGGTTGGATGGAGAGGATGAGTGGGCGGGGCGAGGGCACTTGGTCTCGGGCGGAGGTCGAGGGGAGGGGAGTAGAGCGGGGCTGTGTCGCTGTGAGCGGTCGGG
>JANXMS010000344.1 GCA_025354525.1 Acidobacteriota bacterium | reverse complement strand
GGCTTCCACCGCCACCTTAGCTTTCAAAGCCGGCGAGTGAGTCTTGCGTGTTCGAGGCATTGATTCTCCTTCATTTTCAATGCCCTCCTACACTTAAGCAATAACCATTTTTGTGTCTAGTTTTTGGGGTCCACCACAGGCGAACGTGCTTCGCGGGGATCCACCCCCGGGCCAGTCGCGGAAGCTCTCGCTTACCGATCCGCCGCCCGAACCATCACCTGGAGTTCGACTTGTTAACAAAATACGAGAGTTTCTAAATGCACTCTAATCAATTGTCTCTGACAATTGTTGTCGTCTTACTCAGTGCCCATTTTTCTCCGCTCGCGCATTCTCAGGAACTTAGTATCCTGGATAAGGATGAAACGATCCAAATGGAATTCTTGACAAAATACCTTGCTGCGGGTTTCCGAGAACGTCCTTTAACCGCCGATGGAGTAGAGATCACGGCCAGTCGGGCAGTCGACGGACTAACTATCAATCCCAGCAGCGATGTGCGTCGGCTGGTGATTCGAAACGATTGGGCCGTAGAAACGATATTGCGGAAAATTTGGGAAGTTCGATCCCGACCGAAGCACGAAGGCCACGACATCTTCCTCTTAGTGTCGTTAATTGTCCATTCGGATCGGCCAGACGTTCTTGAGATCATAAGCTCTCGTTTAAAGAACGACCCTGATTTCAGGGACTTTATAAGCAGTATCTTAACCCATTCCATCAGTAGCGCCTACCCTGAGACTCCCCTAATGTGGTACCGGGCACTGGAGTCAGAGAACTTGGTTGTCCGCTCGGAAGCGACAAAAAGTCTTGCCGAAGTGTTTGTTGACCCTCCGCCTAGCTTTCGTGAGTTGTGGGCCAAGGCCTTGGTGGATCGATACGGCCACTCTCCAACCGCTATCGAAATGGATACTGACCCCATTTTTAAGGCCGCCCACGAACGAAATCCAGCAAAGGCAGTGCAGACCCGCTCAATGATGCTCGGCTTGGCCGAAAGGGAGTATCTCCGCCGCCAGTTACCTACCCCGGCTGTGGTCAAGCAGTAATGGAGGGGACTCAAAACTCCCGCCGTCTGCCGCGCGTGACGCCGACCAACCCTATCTTACTTGCTTGTGTATAGTGGCGGTCAAAAGTGGTATTTTAATGACGAATCTCGATTCGGCCCAATGCCGGGTCATGGGAACGCGTTGCCGACCGACGGAACGCTGCATAGGTATTCCGCAACAGCCGGATGCTTGCAGCTGACCGGAACCGACAACTGCCGTGCAGCGGCAGCTAGACTCTACTGAGTGGAATTCCCGCCGGAAAGCCGTTGATGGCAAAGCGTTCACAGAGCAAAATAATAAATGTGACGCGCCGACATCACTCCAAAGATGAAAGTGATAGTTTGTGATTAAGATTCGTAAACAGGAGTGCGTGCATTCCTCACGATAGCCTTGAATCGGAGTAGCTCTAGTCTCTTCAGATAGAAAAGGTAGTTGTCTTGATCGAAGAACAGGTATCCCCCGCTGCAACAAGCCGTCGAAGAGTCTTTAGTGGTACCGCCGCCAGGGTCGATCCTTCAGCGAGGCCTCCAGGAGTCTTGGCTGAGTCCTCGCGCTCGCCGCCCGCGCAAGAAAACGAACCTAAGTAAAGTACGGCTCGCCCCCGACTAAACGCTGTTCGACGCCTTGACCGCCGCTCCGATTCCACGCCGGAACGTCGGCAAGCAATAATCAATGTGAGGTTCGCGGTGAAAACGTAAGCGTCAGCCGAGTGGGGGCCATCTTGCGACTCTCCATGTCCATTACTATGAAAGGTGCGGGAGCAAAACAGATCTTCATGGCTGCGCAGGATCTCCAAGGCGGAAATTCGGGCTGGGCAAGTCGAGGGACTTGGTATGCTGCCACATCGCTCGAACAAATCTCACGCCTAAACCCGAACTGCGGGAACGCATTGTCCTGTACGGAATATTCAGGAATCTTATCTCTCACAGTGACCAACCCTTCACAACCGTCCCCGCAGATTGGTCCGATAAAATTGGACAATGTAACGAGGGACACAGCTAGTGTAATCTACAGTGATTTCCGATTGGAATCGAGACGGTTGAGCGGTGAGAGCAGTTGCCCCGCGTCTCTCACCGTCGGGGAGAGTACCGGGTCTGTCCCCGTGGGCAATGAAGTTGGTAATGCGTATACGCAAACGTCGGCCAGCCACCAAGCGCTGACAACCTCGGCGATCACGAGGGTCCTCTCAGATTCAGCATTCGGCCCAGGCTTTTATTACTTCAGGATGTCGTTTACGATTAAAGCGACGAGTACTAGTATCACAAATCAGGTGGTCACCTCACTTCATTCAGTCAACTCGAATTGCGTGCGAGCTGGCTTCGCCCCTCAAATTACCGGAAGTCGCGACGATGCTACTGGGCTCGAAGATGAAATCGAACGTGGCCGATCTGGGCCGTACCTTCAAATTTACGGCAATAACGTGCAAGGAGCTTTTGGGTCATCCATTAACCCCTCCACGGGAATCGCCCAGTGGGCAATTACCGGAGTGTATCCTGCTTCGGGTCAAGTCAATCTGAACTACTCAGTGCAATCCAGCGCTCCAACTGGACAAAGAGCTATTACTCTTTCGAACTCGGTCGGCGCATCACCGCCCCGGAGCCTCTGGATTACAGATCCGTCGCCGCAGATTGTTTTAGTAACACCCGATAGGCCGTGGCAGCCCGGCGAGACCATTACGGTTCAGCTAGACGGCAAAGGATTCGGGAGCGACCCCACCGTGACCGCGAGAGCTACGGATTCTGATACCACCGCCTGTCTCGGCTCTGATTCGGTCTCCATCATTGGCCCTGCGCCGGGCACGGCACGAGATAGCCAAATAACGTTCACGAAATCCGTTCCCCAGAACTCTGTCATCTGTAATTTTGACATCGAAGTGACTTCCCGCGGTCTTAGCGGCTCTTTTTTTCCGGGACCACGGAGTACGCCGAAGAGCCAAGGCAACATTGCCCGCGGCTCTAAAGGCGGATTGATGTTTAGTAGAACGATCGTCTTTATCGTGCATGGAATATCCGATAATCCGTCCTCCTTTACGGATCTCGCAGCGAATTTATATCGCCTCCCCGATTGGGGGCCGGACGCTGTACGCAATGTTAACGCTGAGTTCTGGTTTAAAGACTGCCTCTCAATTTCAGACGGGGCCAAGCAGTTGGCTAACCAAGTGATGTCGACTAACATTCGGCAGGGCGATCGAATCGCCTTCATCGGTCATAGCATGGGAGGCTTAATCATTCGACGGATGTTAGCGCTGAACTTGCTCAATCAATATGCGCTCGCCCGCACTCCACCAGTGGCCGCGCCTCCGGTAGTCGGACTGGTCACACTGGGGACACCCCACCTCGGTTATCCGTTTCTTAATATTGACCTTTGGGCCCCCGGAAAATGCAACATTCAATCCCTGGAAATGGAAAGTCATTTGGATAAAGATGTCCTCGGAATGGCCGCCCTCGATCCAGTAACAATGCTGAGCCCTTTTCTCGCGCAGCTCCGGCTGGATTGGAATATAAGCCAGGTCGGCGGGAAGTGGTTAGCGGTAGGCGGAAGAGCGTGCAATGCGGCTGACAGATTCGCTGGTACGCCGGGGAATCGAAACGGTCGCCGCTCGTTTTCGAATCCTGCCAGTGACTCAGTCGTTTGCCTGGACAGCGCGGTAACCATGTACCCAGACCCATCTCAAGATGTTTTCCCCACCGCTACTTTTCTCGATCCCAATCGAGAGTACCAACATGGCGGTTACGTCGGAGAAAAAGCTGTATTCAACGTGCTGTGCGGCGAGCAAAATCCAGCTAAGGCTTCCTTCGCCAATCCCATCTTCGGATCGCTGCTGTTTGACACGATCAAAAATGTCTTAAATGCTCTATAACTACTTCCAACTACTAATTCTCGTGGGTCTTTGCTGTTGCGCGTTATCTCCCCCCGCGTATCCCCAGGGTTTGAGATTCATCGACAAGAGTGAATCCGTCCAGAAAGAATTCCTGTCAAAATATCTAGCGGCCGAGGCACCAGAAGGATACTCGATTGTAAATGGCGCGAACGCACCAGAGATAGTACCGAACACAATAGTTGTCGATGGATTAGCTATCGAGCCAGATATGGAAGTACTTCGCTTGGTGAATCGTAACGATTGGGCGGTCGAAATGATATTACGAAAAATTAAGGAGATCCGGTCTCGACCCAAGCACGAATATTACGACGTCTTTCGCTTCGTATCTTTCATTGTCGGTTCGAAACGACCAGATACGCTGGAGATCATCAGCACTCGCCTTAAGGACGACCCCAAGTTTCGGGATATGGTCAGCAGTGTGCTTACTCATTCCACGAGCAGTCGATACCCTGAAGCTCCGCAGATGTGGTACCGGGCGCTGGAGTCAAACAATCCAGTTGTCGTTTCTGAAGCTCTCCCCCTTCTCGCGGAAATTTTTGAAGAGCCTCCCCATGACTTCCGGCGGTTGTGGGCCATTGCTTTGGTGGATCGCTACGGCCACTCTCCGACCGCTCTCGAAATGGCCACTGACCCCATTTTCAAGGCCGCCCACGAACGGAATCCAGCAAAGGCAGCCCAGACCCGTTCAATGATGCTCGGCTTGACCGAAAGGGAGTATCTCCGCCGCCAGTTGCCTGCCCCGCCTGTGGTCAAGCAGTAGTTGGGGGACCCCGGCCCTTACTAGATGCTTAGCGATCCTCTAAACCCCCACCGCCTCAAGGCGGGGAGGGGTTCAGTTGCGACTGAAAGTCGCGGGACGCGGCTAAAGCCGCCTGAAGAGTACACCGGATGAGGGTGGTTCTTAGC
>JANXMS010000334.1 GCA_025354525.1 Acidobacteriota bacterium | reverse complement strand
GGTGCTGGCTGCTTTACCCTGACCAAGGAAGTTGTTTGCTCCGAGGTTGGTGTTGCCCACAACTGGCACATTGTTCGCGGTTGGCCAGAATTTCAGCATGTTCTTGGAGACTGCATCGATGCGATTGCCGGGGATAATGTTGCCGGGGAAAGCGGTGCGAATACTGGTAGCCGGGTTGGCGGTGAGCGGATCGTAGATGGTTTGGACTGCGCCCGAGGTGCCGTTGAGGAAGCTGCGAGAGAAGTCGCCGCTGATCTCGGTTGGGGTGGGGAGCTGGAACTCAGAAGAGGTAGAAGAGGTTCCGCGGTAGGCTTCGCCAGAGATCCAGAAGAAGGTTTTATCTTTGCCGTTGTAGACTTTCGGGATCCAGACGGGTCCGCCGATGGAGGCACCGTAGTTGCGGAAGGGCTGGTCAGGATTCTTGATACCCGCGCGGGTGTTGAAGAAGTTATTCGACAGCCAAGCGGTTTGGCGCATATAGCCGAAGCCGGAACCGTGAAGAGAATTTGTGCCGATTTTGAGGTAGGTGTTGAACATACCGCCCCCGGTGCGTCCCATTTCCGCGTCGTAGGTGTTGGCCTGGATCTTCACTTCCTGTACCGCTTCGAGGGTGGGGATGATGACGGCGCGGTTGACAGAGTCGGTGATGGGGATGCCGTCGAGAAGATAGTTGTTGCCACGGACGGGTCCGCCGGCGAGGGAGATGGCGGAGGAACCGGACTGGTCTTGCATGCGGTTAAAGCGGGGGTTGCCGACTTGCACCACGTTCTGGGCAATCTTCGACATCATGAACGGATTGCGCCCGAGGTTCGGAAGGTCAATGAGTTTTTGGCGGTCGATCATCTGGCCCGCGGAGGCGTTGGCCGTTTCGATGACGGAGACCTCTTCGGTGACCATGACCGATTCGGTGACGTTGCCGACTTCGAGTTTGATATCGACGGTAATGAACGCCTGCGTTTCGACGGTAATGTCTTTGCGTTCCGATTTTTTGAAGCCGGGCGATTCGGCGACGACCGTATAGGAGGCGGGAATGACGCCATTGAAGACGTAGTCGCCGGTAGCATTCGTCAGAGTGCTCCGGGAGAGGTTGGTGCCTTGGTCGGTAATCGAGACTTTGACGTTGGCGACGACGCCACCGCCGCTGTCAGAGACTAGTCCTCGAATACCGCCCTGAATCGACTGGGCTTGCGCGACTGCACAGGTGAACGCAAGGGAAAAGACAAGAGTTGTCCAACGAGTAACCATTTAGAGACCCCAAGTTTTAAGCGAATGCAGCCCAAGAGGGCTGGATGGACTCTAAACGGAGAGTGGAGGCTTTGCGGCTACTAGGCGAGCGGAACCAAACGAGTGGTTCGACAAGAAGGACAGACTGGAGAGCAGGGCGGGTCGACTACCGTGGACCCAAATGCATAAAGTTACGTTAGCGCATATTTCACGCTTCGGCTAGGGGCTATTCGAAAAACATTCGAATGGGCTTTATAGAAGAGACTTAGAGCCGTTGGATTGGATGAAGGCGCAATCGTGGTTGGAGAAGTCCAACTTCTCGGCGATGAGTTGGCGAGGGGAGAGGAACTCCCGAGCGACGCCGCCTTTTGCGTGGCCCTTGGACTGGGCGAGCATGTGATAGAGCTCGTGGGCGAGCACCCGACCCATGGCCCGGCCAAGTAGATGATTCCCCTGACTATAATCGGCACCGGACATTGCAGTTTTGATGGAATCGCGGAGGCGATCACATTTGACTTCGCCAAACGGAAGGATTCGTCCGTCGGTTGTAAAGGTGAAGGCGAGAGGTCCGCGTTCGTCGAGAAGCGGGGGAAAACTATCCATTTCGCAACGGCCCGTCAACTTGAAAAAGATGAGGTCGTTGTAGGTTTCCTGAGCGGCCTCGTGGCGGTGTTTGAAGGCGAGATTGACACCGGCCTTGCTGACAATACGCTCCGCTTCGAGTTGCATTTCTTGCAGGGCTTGGGGCGAGAAGCCATCAGCGAACTGCATGACAATGGTAACTTCTTTGTTTTGAGCCAGTAAAAATAAGGGGCAGAAGAAGAGCAACAGAGCTTTCCGCAACGGGGCGTGACCTCACGACAACAGTATAGACGCAGGCATTGTGAAGTAGTAACGGGACTTTTTCCAGAGCCTAAATTAATTTTTATTTACGGAAGAAGAAAGCGAGGAGGAGAAGCCCGAGGGAGGTGGCGACGAGGCCGGCGGTCAGGCTTCGGGGCCAGAAGGACATGCGGATTTCGTGGCGGCCGGCACCGGGGACGAAGAGCCCACGGACACAGCCGTTGGCGATGTGGATGGTGGCGGGTTGGCCATCGATGGAGGCGGTCCAACCGGGGAACCAGGTATCGGAGACGATGAAGAATGCTCGGCCGGAGGTTTCGACGGTCCAGGAGAGGACGTTGTTGGCGGTTTTCTGCGAGATGATGGCACCGGACGCCATCGTTTCCGGGTTGGTGATGCCTTCGACGACGGTATGGCGGGCGGGATCGAAGCGGGCGGGGTTGAGGAGGATGGCTTTGGCGGAGGGGAAATCGGCGGCGGGGAGGAGTTGGCTGGCGAAGCGAAAGCGGGGGAGGACGGCGGGGTTTTCAAAGACGGAGATGCCGTCGGGGGAGAGGGCGATTTCGCGGTAGAGGCGGGTTCGGCGGGCGGCGAAGGCGCTGGCGGGGGAACGGGCGAGGACGTAGCGAATGCTGAAGGCGGAGAGGATTTGGCGTTGGGGGAGGAGGGCTTCGCCGCCGATGCCGCTGAGATCGAAGCCGGTAAGGGATTGGTAACGAAGCATCCACATTGGGGTGTAGTCGTTGGCGACGCTGAGGCCGTACATCATGCTAAGGAGGGGGTAGGTTTGGAAGAGGGCGAAATCGAGAGGGAGGATGCGATGGGTTTGGGGATCGAGGCCTTCTTCGAAGAGGAACGAGATTTCGGCTCGGCGGTCGGCGCCGTAGAGATTGGAGGTATCGGGGTTGTCGTAGATTGATCGGCTGACGGAGCCGACATCGAGGAGAAAGACTACGGCGAGGAGCCAGCGGGGGGCGCGGAACCAGAGGCAGGCGGCGGTAGCGGCGAAGGCGAGGACGGGGTAGAGAAGGGTGGGATGGGGCCAAGTGGTGCTTGTGAGGCGCCAAGCTTCGGTTTGAGCGACGGTGAGGGTGGTCGATACCCAGGCTGGGAGGTGGAGGGCGGCGTAGAAGGAAGCCGCGAGGGCGAGGGCGAGGCCAGCGAGGGCCCAGGGAATACGTCGACGATGCTGCAAGCCAAAGGCGGCTAGGACGCTGAGGGCGAGGCCGGCTTCGTGAAGATGGCGGGCGGGGGCGCGGAAGAGATTGTAGACGGGAACTTCGAAGAGAACGGACTGGACGATGGAGATGCCGAGCGATAGAAAGAGGCTGGCGGCGAGGGCGGCGGCCCAGAACCAGACGTCTCGTGTGCGGGGGGCAAGGAGAACAAAGAGGAGGGGGGCGAGGCCGCAATAGGTGAACACTTCGACGAGTTCGCCGTTGAGAGTATAGCTGGGGACGCCGTGGAGGCCGCCAAGGACGTTGGGAACGAAGAAGCCGAGAAGGTTCGAGAGGGGAAGGAAATTTTCGTTAAAGCTGAGGAAGGATAGCTTTTGGCGAGTGATGAAGGGGAGGGTGTCAGCAACGGCGAAGAGTTGGAGAGAACTGAGGAGGAAGGCGCAGAGGCCGCAAACGGCGAGGCCGACGAAGGCGCGACGGCCAGCGCGGAAGAACCAGAAAGCGGCAAGCAGGATGAGGCCATAGAGAGTGACTTGGGGGAAGCCGGCGAGGAGGGAGAGGGCGACGGCGACGCCGGCGAACGCGGCTTCGCGAAGGCGACCGGTGGCGGCGTGTCGGGCGGCGAAGAGTAGGAAGAGCGGTAGCCAGACGGCGGTGGTCATCATGGACTGGTGACCTTTGTGGCCGGTTAGGAAGCCGGTTGCGAGGAAGAAGAGACCACCGAAGAAGGCCGAGGTTTGATCGAGGTGGAAGTGGCGGCAGAGGAGATAGCAGAATAGGCCGGCGAGGGCGTAGTGGAGAAGGATGAAGCAGTTGTAGCCGAAGGTATCGGGGAAGAGGCTGAGGATGAGGAGGCCGGGGGGATAGAAGGGCTGGAACTGGGTATTGGCGAAGGTATATTGGCCGAGTTGGACGTAGGGATTCCAGGGCGAGAGGGTGGTCGAGAAGAGTTTGGCGGGGAAGCCGGCTTGGTAGGCGTCGCCGCCACCGAGGAGGCGGACAGTGAGATTGAGTCCGGCGGCGTGGAGGAGCCAAGCGGAGAGGAGGTAGAGGAGAAAGGCAAGGAGGGCGGGGCGTTTCATGAGTTGAAAGTAGAAACGGTGCGAACGATGTAGTTTGGGCGCTGGCGGGAGTTACGGAGAGTAAGCCATAGATACTGGCCGATGATTCCGAGACCGAGGGTCATGAGTCCGCCGAAGAAAGTGATGGTGAGAATGATGGGGGTGTAACCGGGCACTTCGATAAGGCCGAGAATGCGGGAGACAAGCACGAGGGCGGCGAAAAATACAGAGGACAAGGTGCCGAGGACGCCGGCAAATAGGAGGAAGCGAATGGGTAAGTCTGTGAAATTGAAGATACTGTCAATGGAGTAACGAAGTTTCTTCGAAAAGGTCCAACTGCTTGTGCCCTCGAAACGCTCGCGGCGCTGGTAAGGCACAAAGACTTGGCGGTAACCGAGCCAGAGGAGGAGGGCGACTAAGTTAGTGTGGGATTCTCGTAGGTTGAGGAGACGGTCGCGAACTTCGCGGGTGCAGCCGAAGACATCCACTCCTCCGGCCGGCATTTCCGGGACGACAAAGCGCCGGTAGAGAAACCAGAAAACGCTGGAACTTAGTTCCGAGAGCCAGGGATCGGTTCGACTGGAGCGAACGCCGAAAGTGATATCGGCGCGGTTAGAGCGGAGGATTTCGTCAAATTCGGCGATGAGTTCGGGGGGCTCCTGAAGGTCGGCGGCGATGACGGCGAAGCGTTCGCCACGGCCGTGTTCGAGTCCGGCACAAATGGCAGAGAAGGAGCCAAAGTTACGACTGAGGAGAAGTAACTGGGAACGCAGACCGGTGGCGGGTAGGCGGACGGCGAGGAGTTCGGCACAGCGGTCTGGACTGCCATCAACTGAAAAGATGACTTCTAGTTCGGGGATGCGGATCTGGAGCTGCACTAACTCGGCTAGGAGGCGGTCAAGATTGGCTTCGTTCTTATAGACCGGGATGACGAGGGAGAGCACTGTTCAGCGGACCTCGGCGGCAAGGCGGAGGAACTCGTCGTAGTCGCGGATGTAATCAGAAGAATCGTAAAAGTCAGAGGCGAAGACAAGTAAGACGGCGTCGGATGAGTATTGGTACTGGACGCCCCAGACCATCGGCGGAAGATGGAGGCCGACGGTGGGATCGTTGAGGAGAAACTCTTCGCGGGTTTGCCCGTCATCGGCGACAGCGTGGACGGAGCCATGGACACAGATGAGGAATTGATGGAGAGTTCGGTGGGCGTGTTCTCCGCGGACGTGCTCTCCGGGGACGCCATAGACCAGGAAGTAGCGTTGAACGGCGAAAGGGATATGACGGGAGACTTCGCCGAAGGAGATTTGGCCGCGGAGATCTTCGGCGCGGGGTAGGCGATGAAGGGTGACGTTATAAACGTTGGTGGGGGTGGAACCGGACTTGGCGGGGGCATGGCGGGAGGGGGCGGAGACGCTGTTCTTAGTTCCGACGTAGCCGACGATGCGGGCGGGGTTGCCGACGACGATGGTATCGGGCGGGACGTCCCGGGTGACGACAGTGGCGGCCCCGACCATGGCGCGTTCGCCGATGGTGACGCCGGGGAGGATGGTGGCATTGGCACCGATGGAGGCTCCCGCTTTGACGGTTGTCCGGGTGACGGCCTTTTGGTGCTGCTTGCTGCGGGGGAAGTTGTCGTTCGTGAAAGTGGCGTTGGGCCCGACGAAGACGTCATCGCCGAGGGTGATGCCGTCCCAGAGTTGGACGCCAGATTTGATAGTGACGCGGTCGCCGACAATGACGTCGTTTTCGATGAAGATATGATCGCAGAGGTTACAATCTCGACCGATCCGGGCGCCGGGCAGGATGTGGACGAACGCCCAGACGCGAGTGCCTGCGCCGATGTGAGTGGATTCAACGATAGCGGTGGGGTGTTGAGACATGGATCTATTGGACGAGGAAATCCCCGGCGAGTTGAATGCCAGTGCTTTTGCCGGCGAGGTTTTCGGCGATGACGTAGAGTTTTTTGGGGCCGACGAAGGAAGGCTTAAATTCGAGCGTGAAGTGGGCTTCGATGGTCGAGTCGTGGCGCTCAATGATGGGCCCGGAAGCGTGGAGTTGACATTGGCGATTGGCGAGTTGGCCGGGCCCGGTGAGTTCCTGCGCTCCGCTGCCGCTATCGTTGACAAGGCGGGGGCGGCCGGTTTCGACATTGGCAAAGAGATAGCAAGCGTCGGCACCGGTATCGCGAGCGTTGATGAGCAGGCCGACGTAGGTGGGCTCCGGTTTACCGGGGGCTTTTTCTAGTCGGACGGAAAAACGTTGGGTGTGACCCTTGGCTTGGTCGGGGGTGACGGAGAGGGTTCCGAAGAGGGGGAGGCGTTGCATGGGAGGGGGAGGCGGAAAGCTGCTTTCGGGTCGGCAGCCGGTGCAGAGGGCGACGATTAGGAGAGGAAGGAATCGAAGGCGCATACAGGAGGAACTCCATCAGGGTAGCGCATCAGGGGCGGCGGGATTCGAGCCAAGCGGGGATGCAGGCAAGGATAACCCAACCAATAGATTGCTTGGCCATCCAAAGAGATACCGAGGCGGCTGGGCCATCGACGAAGCAGACGACGAGAGCGGCGTTGGCGAGGGCGGAGAAGAAGGCGGCAAGCAAGAGCGAGATTTCGAAGGTTTGGTTTGTGGAATACCAGTTAGTGGATTGGGTGTGGAAGCCGAGCCACTGGTTGGGGGGTACGAGTTGAAGGGCGAGGGGGAAGGGCCAAGGCGAAAAAGAGTAGCGGGATACTAGCACCAATGAACCATAGGGGCAGATGCTTAAGGTATTCTAATTATTGCGCACTCTATTCTATATTGTTCCACTTTGCGTGTTTGGGCAGAGCCCGGCGGTGCCGGATGTGACGCGAACGAGCATCACTGTGTCTGAAAAGATAATGGCCGAGGCCCCGGCGGCGATCACCGTCGTGGACAAACAGCAGTTGGTGGCGAACCCGGGGGTAAACCTGGATGATCGATTGCGTTCGGTGCCGGGGTTCTCGCTGTTCCGAAGGTCGTCGTCGGTAGTGGCGAATCCGACCACGCAAGGGTTGTCGCTGCGGGGGTTGGGATCTTCGGGGGCGTCGCGGACGTTGGTGCTGTGGGACGGGATTCCGTTGAACGATCCGTTTGGGGGATGGGTGTATTGGACGCGGGTGGATCCGGAGGAGTTGGAGCGTGTGGAGGTGGTTCGGGGAGCGTCGACGAGCCTGTTCGGAGACCGGGCGATGGGGGGATCGCTGGCGCTGATTTCGAAGTCGGCGACGCCTTGGCGTTTGCATGGGGCGTATGAGGGTGGGAGCCGGAAGACGCATCAGGTGAACGGTGGATTCGCGCATTTGTGGGCGAAGATGGCGCTTTCGACGAACTTGCGGGCGTTCCAGACGGATGGATTCTACATCGTGCCGGCGAATCGGAGGGGAAGGGTGGATACGCGGGCAGGTGTGGATTTTGTGGCGGGGGATGTGCGGCTGGATTATTTTGAGGGGCAGAAGCGGTTTGGGGTGAAGTTGGATGTTTTGGCGGAGAAGAGAGAGAACGGGACGGTGACGCAGACGAACTCGACTTCGCTGGGAAATCTGAGCGCGAACTATTCGCAGGAGAACTTTTCCGTGATGGGGTGGCATACGAGGGAGCAGTTTCATGCGAACTTTTCGACAATTGCGGCGAATCGATTGACGGAGCGATTGAGTTCGGTGCAGTCGGTTCCGAGCGAAGCGACGGGTGTGGCTGGGTTTTACCGATGGGCAAAGGGGGAGAGCCACTTACTGACGGGAGGGGATTTGACTCGGGTGGAGGGCTATTCGTTTGAGGCGGTGATTCCGACGGGGAATCGGAATGGTGGGGGGGTGCAATGGCAGCGGGGCGGATTCGTGCAGGTGGATACGAGTTGGAAGGGCTGGAAGTTGTTTAGTGGGCTGCGGCTGCATAACGCGGCAGTAAGTGGGGCCGCGAGTAACACGTTTTGGAATCCGAGCGCGGGGCTGACTTATGGGAAGCGGAGTTGGCGTGGACGGGCGACGGTGTATCGGAGCTTTCGGGCGGCGACGTTGAATGAGTTGTATCGCGAGTTTCGCGCGGGGAATGCGGTGACGCAGGCGAATGCAGGGTTGAAGCCCGAGTTTAGTCGGGGGGCGGAGGTGGGGTTCGATTGGTATGGGGAGCGTTGGACGGCGCAGGTTGGCGGTTATTACACTGGGTTAACGGATCTGATTACGAATGTGACGCTGTCGGTTTCGCCGACGTTGGTTGTTCGGCAACGGCGGAATGCGGCGGAAGCGAGGACTAGGGGGGTGGAGGCGAGTATGAATTATCGTTGGCGCGGGCTGCGGGCGGAGACGGCGTACTTGTTTGCCGACAGTCGATTTCAGATGCCGACGCGGACAAGGATTCCGCAGGTTCCGCGGCACCAGGGGAATGCGATTTTGACTTGGATGAAGGACAAGACGCTGTTGAGTGGTGGGGTGCGGAGTTTTGGGATGCAGTTTGAGGACGATGTGAATCTGTTTCGGCTGCCTGGGTTTGCTACGTTGCAAGTTTCGGCTCGGCGAACGCTCAGGGGTGGGCTGAGTGCGTTTTTGACGGTGGAGAATTTGCTGGATCGGGAGTTTTTGGTGGCATTTAACCCGCTGCCGAATGTGGGGGCTCCGCGGATGTGGCGGGGTGGACTGCGATGGGATGGGCGGATCCGGAAGTGAAGCCAACGTTCCACTACACGGATGGGGATGGGCGGGAGAGGTGGAGGGAGCAAATTGAATTGGCGCGGTCAGTGGGGTTTGAGGCGATTGATGTAGGTCGGCGGGGGGCGGGGGTTGATGCAGGCGGAGGAGATGTTGGAGGCGTTGATGAGAGACCTGGTGACGTCGAGTGGGCGGTTGCCGGTGTAACCGGGTCAGAGGCTGGAGGCGCGGGTGGCGGCATTTTGCCGGACAATTGGGTTGCGGACGTTGACCTGCTCGGTAACTCCGGCGCTGGATGAGCCACGAAATCTGGTTCGGGAGTATCGGGAGTGGGCTGAGAGGTTGGGGGAATCGGGGATGCGGTTAGCGATGGAGTGGTTAACGCCGCTGCATTTACGGCTGGCGCAGCGGCATTCGGATGTGCGGTCGTTTTCTCGGAGTATTGCGATTTACTGGAGGAGTTGGGGCCGTGCGCTGGGATGTTGTGCAAAATTATGGGCCTTGCCACTTGACGGAACAGCTTAGATGTCTAGAATCGGCAGTTAACCCGACTTTCGCAGTTCCCGGCTATTTTTGACGATTTTCGCCCGAAATCGCGAATAAGTCCAATGAGTGCAACGCCGAGTTTTGAAAACGGCTGCGGTGAAGACCTTCCCCCTAGTAATCGTCAAAACGATCTGCCATTCTGCTGTTTCAATGTTCCTCCGGCAGACCAACCGAAAGAAGGACGGAAAGTCCCATCGCTACTTCAGCGTGGTCGAGAACCGACGCCTCACCTCCGCAAGACCGCGCAACGAACCGTCCTCTACCTCGGCGAAATCAACGACAAACAGGAAGTCGCTTGGCGGAGCACGCTCAAAGTCTTCGACGAAGATCTCCAAGCCCCTCGCAATCTCAGTCTGTTTCCCGAAGATCGAGAGATCCCGCCAGATGCCCTCGACTCCATTCAAGTCAAGTTAGGGCAAATGGAGTTACGCCGCCCTCGCCTTTTCGGGAATTGTTGGCTAGGTTGTGAGTTATGGCACCAACTGGAACTAGATACCTTTTGGCAACAGAAACTACCCCATGGCCGGGAAGCCGTGAGTTGGGAGAAGGTGCTCCAACTCCTAGTCGTCAATCGTCTGGTCGCCCCCTCCAGCGAGTTCCACGTGCACCGGCAGTGGTTTCTATCAACCGCCATGGACGAGCTCCTGCAAGTCGATTTTGCCGTCGCCGAAAAAGATCGTTTGTATCGCTGCCTGGACAGGCTGCTGGAACATAAACAAGATCTATTCGTGTGGTTACAAAAGAAGTGGTCCGATCTGTTTCACGCCGACTTTGAGGTCTTGTTGTACGACCTGACCAGCACCTACTTCGAAGGCGAAATGGAGCACAACCTGAAGGCCAAGCGAGGGTATAGCCGCGACGGGCGGCCCGACTGTTTGCAGGTGGTGATTGCGCTGGTTGTCACGACGGATGGATTTCCGCTGGCGTATGAAGTCATGAACGGCAATACGATTGACTCGACCACGCTGAGCTGGTTTTTGGACAAAATTGAAAGCACCTATGGCAAAGCCAAGCGGATGTGGGTGATGGATCGCGGGATTCCCACCGAGGCGGTGCTGGCGGAAATGCGGGCCCCCAGCCGCCAGATTTCGTATCTGGTGGGGACGCCGAAGAGCCGGATTAGTAAGCACGAGAAGCTTTGGTTGGACCTGCCCTGGCAGAAAGTTCGCGACTCGGTGGAAGTGAAGCTTTACCAGCAAGACGGTGAGTTGTATGTGCTGGCCAAGAGCGATGGCCGTCAGTCCAAGGAGATCGCCATGCGGCGCAAGAAGCTGTTTCGGCTCTTGGTGAAGCTCCGCGCGATGCGCCGGAATTTGCCATCGCGGGATCAGTTGCTGATGCGGTTGGGAGCGGCGAAAACAGAGGCGGGGCGGGCCTTTGGTTTCGTGACGGTGCGGGTGTACCCGCGGCTGGCGAAGAAGTGACGCGGGAGACGTTTTCGTTTCGGGTGGATCGGGCCAAGCGCAAGAAGGCGGAGTGGCGGGACGCGCACTATTTGCTACGGTCCAATTTGACCGACGGCGACCCGGCGGTGCTCTGGGCGCGATATGTGCAATTGACGCAGATCGAGGCGGTATTTCGATCCTTGAAGAGTGAGTTGGGGATTCGCCCGGTTTACCCTCAATTGGAGCGCCGGGTGGATGCGCACATTTTGGTTGCCTTCTTGGCGTATTCGTTGCAGGTGACGTTGAAGCACCGATTGATGATTCACGCGCCGGGGTTAACGCCGGCGGCGGTGCTGGAGAAGTTGGCGGCGATTC
>JANXMS010000273.1 GCA_025354525.1 Acidobacteriota bacterium | reverse complement strand
CGCAGCAAAGCCCACGTCCGTCGCGAGCGCGAAACCCATCCTCCGGAGAGGATCTGAAGACGATGGTTCCTGTTTCGGCGAGTAGGCACCACGCGGAGGTGATGCCGATGGGGGAGGAGGCGCAGGCGTGGCGGAGTGCTTCGGTGCCCGAGAACGCCGACTGGACTCCGGGGAGGCTCGTGATGCCGCATTCCGCCAAGAGGGGAGCGAGGCTCGCGGCGGCCGATTGGCCGGCAAGTAGTTCGGCGACGAGTTCCCGCGCCTGGATGGTGGAGGAAGCAAGGGACAGTTGACCGCCAAGGGACTCGAAGGCCGCTCGAAACCTTGCGACGCGGTCGGCGGCGGTCCAATTGTGGACCTGCAAGAGCGGCTCCGGCCCGGCGGTAGGCTTTTGATACTGCTTGCGTCCCAAGGCCGTACGGACCGCTTGCAGGATGGCGTCACGCGACATTAGCGGCCTTTCCCACGCCATAGCTGGCGGAACGACTTAGCGGCAGGCTTTGCGCCCTTCCACGCGGCGGGCCAGAACGCCCGAGCCATAAGCCCAAGGAATTCGTAGAGGCGAGGCCGTAGCATGACGAACGCCCAACCTCTCAACAACCAGGCCCGCCAGCCGCCCAAAGCTAGGCGGTCGTCGTGACGCAGGGCGACCAGGATGCGAGGTAGGTCGATTTTAACGGGACAGGCCTCGCCGCAGGCCCCACAGAGGGTTGAAGCGTGGACGAGTGGGCTGGCCGTATGTGGCGGCGTCAGGAGCCGCGTGAGTGCACCCATTTGACCGACGGGGGTTACTGGACAACGGGCGAGACAGGCACCACAGCGAATGCATTGGAGTAACTCGCGTTTCGCAGCGTCGGCGAGGATCGCGGAACGTCCACCGTCGAGGAGGATGAGAACGAACTCCTCAGGCCCATCCAATTCGTCCGTGCGGCGCGGCCCGGAGAGGAGGCTGACGTGACCTGGGAAGCGAGCGGACAGGAGGCGGAGAAAAACGGCCAGGTCCCGTGTTCGAGGAATGATTTTCTCGATCCCCGCGACAGCGACGTGGATTTTGGGGGCTGCGCTGGCCCTACGGCCAAAATCGTCATCCTCAGCGAGGCAAATCGCGCCCGCGTCGGCGACGACGAAGTTGGCGCCGGTAATTCCGATGCCCGCTGCGAGCAGACGCTCCAGTTGGTACGAGGCCGAAGCATCAGGCTGTCGAGCGCGACCCGCAAGATAAGACCCTAAGTCCGACCCGAGCGCTTCGATTTCATTCCGCAGGGCTTGTTTGTCGTTCGCCAAGTTGGTGGCGCGGGCTCCCACGAAATGTTCAACGCCTCGCTCCTTGGCGAGGAGCAGGATATAGTCGACGGCATCGTCGACGGTCTGTGCGAACACGACATGGCCGCCATGAGCCGTGACTTGTTTTTCGGTCTCGACGAGGTAGTGATCGAGATTAGCCAGGACTTGCTTTTTAATTGCCGCAGCGCGCTCCCGCAGTGTCGAGGTATCGACCGTGCTCAATGTCGAAGTGGTGGTCATTGGTTGGCGAGCACCTCGGCCAAGTGAAGCGTTTGGACGGCGTGCTTGCCGCGTTCGAGCGCTTCCCGCAACTGGAGCAGACAGCCGACGTCAAGGCCGACGACGTGCGAGGCTTTGGAGGCGAGAATCCGGGACATTTGTTTTTGCGTCATCGCATCGGCTTCCTGGGGCGCATGCCAGCGGAAGAGGCCCCCGAAACCACAGCATTCCGGGGGGCCGTCCAGTTCTACGTAGTCCAAGTCCTTTACCTTTTGAAGCAGTGTTCGGGGCCCGGCTTGGGCAGGGACGGAGCAGCAGGTATCAAAGTAGGTAACACGATGAGGAAAGCGAGCGCCGAGGGAGTCGACCTTGGCGACTTCAAGGAGAAAGCGGGAGAACTCCCAGACGCGAGTGGACAACGTTTGGGCGGCGGTCCGAGCCGATGGATCATCCGGAAACAGGTGGGGCAAGTCGCGGCTGAGCATGCCGGCACAACCGGTGGACGGTACGACGACATAATCGGCATCGACAAAGGTATTCAGGAAGTGCGACCCGACAGCGCGAGCCTGTGAGGAGCAGCCGGCTTGGTAGGCGGGCAGACCGCAGCAGGTTTGCGCTTCGCGGAATTCGACGTCAAACCCCGCCCGCTCGAGGACCTCGGCCATCGCCAAGCCCGCCTTCGGGAGGAGTTGATCCACCATGCATGTCACGAATAAGGAGACCCGTTTGGCCATCGTTGCCAGTGTATCAGTACAATGAAAGCGTGAAGCGACGTAACCTACTAACCGGACTGTTGACGACCGTTGGAACGTGGGCCCGCGAGGCGGAAACAACTTTACGCGGGAGGCTATTGCAAGGGGACTTGCTCAATACGCCGACCGGCCCCGTGAAGCTGACCGGCGACGAACCGACACTCGGCGTGATCCGCGACCCCCGCGTGATCGGCCTGGAGATGGAATTGGTCGGCGAAGCCCGGGGAACGGATGCGCTGGAGATCGGTGCGATTCACAAGAAGGCGCTCTACGCGATCAAGAGCGGCCGGAGGCTCTTCGTGACATACTGGTGCGACATTTGCTCGATCCGGACCTATACGCCGGGGCAATGCTGGTGTTGCCAGGAGCAGACGAAACTCGATCTTCGCGAACGGTACGACTAACTTGCGCCTACTCATACTCGCTATTCTCATGACCACAGAACTCTCGGCCGCTCGCTACGAAGCCAAGTCCGCCGTTGATGACGGCATCGGCATTTACACATTGCGCGACACGACAACCGACGTTGTCGTTCGCATTGCACCCAGCTTGGGTGCCAACGCATACAGCATGAAAGTGAAGGGGCAAGAGATCCTGTTCTCGCCCTATGAGAAGTTGAGCCAGTTGAAGGCGAAGCCGACGCTACTGGGGACGCCCTTCCTGGCGCCTTGGGCCAACCGTCTGGACCACGAAGGGTTCTATGCCAATGGCAAGCATTACGCGTTGGATCCGGCGGTGGGCAACTATCGTTTTGATGGAAGCAAGCAGCCGATCCATGGCCTTTTGAACTACGCTTCCGAATGGAAAATGATCGGCATTTACGATGGACCCGACCAAGCTTGGTATACATTTCGGCTCGAGTTTTTCCGCATCCCCGCTTACATGGCGCAGTGGCCGTTCGCCCATACGATCGATATCACGTATCGATTGAAGGAGGGGAATCTGGAGGTGCAGACCGAGATCACCAACCTGGCTTTTGAAGCGATGCCGCTGGTGATCGGCTACCACCCGTACTACCAACTTACCGACGCGCCGCGGGATGAGTGGAAGGTGACGCTGCCCGCCCGCGAGCACGTTAAACTGAACGAGAAGCTGACCCCAACCGGAGAGCGCGAGGCGAATCCGTATACGTCGCCGGTGACTCTGCGGGGTAAGCAGTTAGATGATGTTTTCACGGGACTGGCGGCGAACGCGGTGTTTTCCGTGGAAGGAAAGCGACAGAAGGTTGAGGTCGTTTACGGACCGAAGTATTCGGTGGCCGTGGTCTATGCCCCTCCGGGGCGCAGCTTTATCTGCTTCGAGCCGATGACGGGAATTACGAACGGAGCCAACCTCGCCCACGCGGGGAAGTACCCGGAGTTGCAAACGATCCAGGCTGGTGGCGTGTGGAAAGAGAGCTTCTGGGTTAAGCCGAGCGGTTTTTAGTTCGCATCACGATGCCAATTACGATGAGCACCATCGCGACGGGAATCATGGCGAAGACCCAGATGAGCAGGGGTCCCGCAGTGGCCCGCAGGCCGACATCGGCAGCGACCTTGGCTGCCTGGAGTAGGCCGAAGACCCAGTAAGCGAACGCTCGGTGCCCGGGAGTTGCAATCGATCCTGGCTGGTGGCGTGTGGTAAAGAGAGCTTCTGGGTTAGGCCGAGCGGCTTTTAGTTCGCATCACGATGCCAATTACGATGAGCACCATCGCGACGGGGATCATGGCGAAGCCCCAGATGAGCAGGGGTCCGCAGGCCGACATCGGCAGCGACCTTGGCTGCCTGCAGTAGGCCGAAGACCCAGTAAGCGAACGCTCGGTGCCCCGGAGTTGCAATCGATCCCGGCTGGTGGCGTCTGGAACGAGAGCTTCTGGGTTAAGCCGAGCGGCTTTTAGTTCGCATCACGATGCCAATTACGATGAGCACCATCGCGACGGGGATCATGGCGAAGCCCCAGATGAGCAGGGGTCCCGCGGTGGCCCGCAGGCCGGCATCGGCAGCGACCTTGGCTGCCTGGAGTAGGCCGAAGACCCAGTAGGCGAACGCTCGGTGCCCCGGAGTTGCAATCGATCCCGGCTGGTGGCGTGTGGAACGAGAGCTTCTGGGTTAAGCCGAGCGGTTTTTAGTTTGCATCACGATGCCAATTACAATGAGCACCATCGCGATTGGGATCATGGCGAAGACCCAGATGAGCAGTGGTCCCGCAGTGGCCCGCAGGCCGGCATCGGCAGCGACCTTGGCCGCCTGCAGTAGGCCGAAGACCCAGTAGACGACGTAGCCTAGCACGGCAAATCCGAGGAAGATCAAACAGTTGGCGAACGCTCGTTTGGTGTTCATTGATCTATGCGTCTCCAAATCTTCGTGGAGCAGGGCTCCGGCCGATAAGACAACATCGTGAAAAGCCGTGGTGTCGAACTTTGAGCCGCGCGTTGTTTCATTGCGCGGGAGAAGTTGACGCGGTTGGCCACGTCGGCAGTGTTTTGAATGCCATCTCGAAAGTTAACGGGGACAAAAGAGGCCATTCCAGCGCCGCGCGTTTTGCGTAACGCTGATCGTGAACGCAGGAACGGGAGAGATCCGTGAGGACCTCTCCCGTTTCTGAATGGAAATTTCCCGCAAGGCAACCGCAGAGTTCTGCGCTATCAGCGGTAGCGCGGCCAGCCACAGGAGCCCGACCGCGCGCGTCATTTACTTAGCGCCGGGTGTCGCCTTCTTGGCAGGCGGAGCGGCGGCAGGGGTCGCGGCAGGAGCGGGAGGTTTGGCAGCGGACGGAGCGTTACGGTCATAGAGCCCCACGATTTCGCGAGTGATGTCGATCGCCGTCGCCGCATAGAGCACGGGGCTCTGTTGCGAACTAACGTCGATGACAATCGCGTAGCCGTTGTCGGTGGCGTACTTGTCGATGACGGCCATGATCTTGCCGCCGAGTTCGCCGAGCACTTTCTGCTGTTCCTGGTCGACTTCAGCTTGGAAATCCTCAGTGTCGCGTTGAAACGACTTCTGCTTCCCGTCGATGTCGCGCATCAACTTGTTCTTGACGTCTTCACTCGCGGTGTTGGAGGAAGCCCGTAATTGGTTCTGCATGGCCCCGATGTCGGCCTGCTTCCTTTCGATTTCCTTCCGTCTCGGCAAGAAACGCTCTTCGAGCGACTTGGCGGCCACTTGGCCGTCCTTGGTACCGATGATGGCGTTCTGAATATGGATGATGCCAACCTTGGTGGGGGCGGCTTGGGCGAATAGGCTAATGCTCGTGCCGATAAGAACGGCGGGCAGCCACATGATCTGGCGATTCACGGTGGGGAGACTCCTCAAAATGCTGGGTTAATGGTACTAGAAGGTTCGGCTGATGGTGAACCGGAAAATTTTGCGACGTTCAAAGAAAGGGGTTGCCCGCCCCCATTGGGCGACCGAGTTGATAAAGGTCTGCTGGTTGGGGAATTGCGAGCGGTCCAGCACGACGGGCGGTTGCAAGAAAGTCTGGACAATAGCTGGATTGTAAGCCCAGTAAAACCGGAAGGGCGCATTGACGACTGGCATCATAATCTGTAGCTCGAGACCTGTCGACATGCGAAGCTTTTCGGTTTCCGTATTCACGGGAATCCGCCGTTCGAAGCCAGCCTGCGGGAAAAGACTGTTCAACTCTTCGACACGCCGGGGGTTCAGCCGGAGTTGTTCCTTCAGCGTGATCCGGTTGACACCGGCGTCGAAGAACGCCGCCAGAACAACTGGGCCAAAGATGGGAATCCGGTATTCGAAGTTGCCGAGAAGCTGGGTGTCGCCACCGGTCGTCGTCAACTGGTAAACCGGAATGCGCTGCGTTACAGGAACGAAGGTCTCGACCCCATCATGAAGAACCTTCTGCTGACGGGCCGAACCATCGTCGTTCAGGACATTCACGCTTGCCTCGCTCGGAAGGAACGAAATGGGAGAGATGCCCCAGATGTCGAAGCCACGGATGTCGTTTTCGCCACCCATGAAGATTCGGTTAAACGGGGGAGCCACTTTACCACCGTAGCCCGAGATCAAACGACCCAAGCCGCGCATACCGATCACGTGGCCTTTCTTAAAGCCAGACCGGAAATAGGTCGAACTGATCGTCGGTTCGATCATGTTCACGTTGCCGCCGAGGATACTGCCGGCGAATGTCGTGGAAATAAACAAGCTGCGACCACGAGTCGGGGTGATCGGATGATCCACCGTATTATAGCTATAGGACGGGACTACCTTGCTCGTGCGGATGCCATCGAGTTGGTTGGGGCCGTCGGTCCGCTGGAACGACAAGAAATTGAAGTAATTGCTTGACGCGTCGGACAGTGTCTTTACCGTAGAGATGTCGTACCCGTACGTCATGCTGACGCGAGCGAAAGAGCGTTTCAACTGGGTCGAGGCAAAGGCAGTGAAGCCCATACCGTTGGTGACGTAGTTCAGCAGATTCTGACTGCCCAGTGCGTTGAAGTACGGCAGCAGGTTGCGACCGGACATCAGCGAGACTTCGCGTCCTTGGTCGTAGTTGAACCGCTGCATGTACACCGTGGCACCGGCCTGAATCGGCTTGTCGAACAAGTACGGTTCAGTAAACGAAAGGGTGACGTCCCGAATGCGATCGCCCAACTGACTGCTTAGCCCTAACGTTTCGCCGAGGCCGAGGAAGTTATTGGTGGAGTAACCAAAGGAAACGAACGATCCAGAGATACCCGAGACGCCGCCCGACAATTGAACCGAATTCTTCCCGCGCTCCTTCACTTTAAGAGTGATATCGACCGTGTTGGTCCGGGTATCGCGTTTGATTTCGGCGGCCTCTGCCTCTTTTAGCGCTTCGAAGTACCCAAGCTGATTCAATCGGAGCAGCGAAAGCTCCCACAAACGCGTCGAGTACTGATCGCCTTCGTCGATCATCAGTTCGCGGCGGATTACTTTGTCGCGGGTGGTGACGTTGCCAGAGAAATCGATGCGGCGGACAAAAAACTGCTTTCCTTCGTCAACGTTAATTGTCAGGTCAATTTTGTCGGTGCCTAACTGCGGCTGAATGTCTGGTTCCGGCACCATATCGATATAGCCGAATTCGCCGTACAACTTGCGGATCTGTTCCATGCCTTTGCGCAGCTTGGCGATGGAGAAGACATCGCCTTCTTTCATCCCAAACACCTGCGGCAGGATCGCTTCCGGAGTCCGGAAAAGCTTCATCCCGACAGCATTGAGTTTATTCAGATTGTACCGGCGGGACTCTTCGACAGGAATCGTGACTTGGGCACGCTTGCCGGGCTTGTTCGGGTAGAAAAACGGAATCCGGAAGCCGGAGCCACCGACGTCGATAATCTTAACGGTGTGCTCTCCGGTCTTCGTCGTGAAGTAACCCTTCTCTTGATAGGCGTTCACAACCATCTGCTTATCTTGTTCGAGCTTGGTTGAATCGAATGTTTTCGCAAACAGGTTTTCGAACAGAATCGACTTGGGGATGCCGACCGGACGGAGACTGCGCATGGCACGGCGGACATCTCGATCTGAGAACACCTTGTTCCCTTCGATGTTGATTTGCCCGACCTTCACTTTGGGGCCTTCGTTTACTTTGAAGACCACTTCCATTGAAGACGGCGGAATCTGCCGTAGGTCCGGCTCTACGGTCGCGTATTGACGTCCGCGCTCGGCCAGATACTCTTTTAAGACCACTGCGGCGCGTTGCACTTTATTCGGGTCATACTGCGACTCGACCGTGAGCCCGACGCGGCGTTCTTTAAACCGATCCAAAATTTCGGAAACAGTTAAAGACTTAGCTCCCTCGTACTTAATAGAGCGGACGATCCGACGTTCCACGACGACGAACCGAATGATGTATCCAGTGCGGCCAGCCTCGCGTTCCAGCACGATGTCGTCAAAACGACCCGTGTTCCAGAGCGACATGAAGTCGCGGTGGAGGGAATCTTCGTCGACTTTGTCGCCTTTTTTCGAAAAAATCATAGCGCGGAGCGTGTCCTGCGGAACCCGACGGGCACCGCGGAACTCGATCTGCTCGATAACGTTATCTACCTCACCGGCAGTGGGCAAAGGCGTTTGGAGCCCCGGCTTGACAGGTTGAGGTTTCGGAGCCTCGGTGGGCGCCGTGGGTACGGTCTCAAAGGGGTTCGCCGGCTTGGGGGCCGGAGGTTGCGGCGGCTGTTGGCTGAGCAGCGGTGCTGATCCCAATAAGAGCGCAAAGATTGACAGGCGTACAAGCCCGGAATAAATCATGAAGCGATAGATCCTTTCCACTCTGCGACTATTGGGGGACGTGCGTAAAGGCCGCCCGGTTTCGTTAGCAAAGGCAAAAAGAGAGAGACCTGACCTGAAGACACAAAGACCCTATTATACGTGACGGCACAAAATGAAGCCGCAGCGATCCCTCGCTGCGGCTACGAATTAACAAGCGAGAAGGACTACCAGCGGTTGCCCTGACCGCCGCCACGACCACCACCGCCGCCACCGCCACCGCCGCCGCTCCGGCCACGATAGCCGCCACCGCCGCCGCCACCAGCGCCGCCGCGATCTTCCTTCGGACGCGCTTCATTTACGTTAATGGCGCGGCCATCAAGGTCGCGACCGTTCAATGCGGCGATTGCCGCCTCAGCCTCAGACTTCTGGGCCATTTCGACGAACCCGAATCCACGGGCTTTGCCGGTTTCGCGGTCGGTGACGAGACTCACACGATCCACTGCGCCGAACTGCTCGAACAACGCACGGAGATTCTGCTCGGTCGTATGAAAACTCAGGTTTCCTACAAAGATATTGGTCATTTTACTTTCCTTACTGATTTGCAGAGCGGCTGGTTGGGCAGGATCGAACGAAGGGGATGAACCGGACGCAACGACAGATGCTACAGATCTTAAAAGTAGCACGACCGAGGCCTCCGCGGGTCAAAGGGAATCAATCTCTTCTTCGATCTGCTGTTTTCGGACGAGCGACGCGTAGTATCCCCGTAGCGCCAAAAGCTCTTCCGATGTCCCAATCTCAACGATTTGGCCGTGTTTCAGCACCACAATCCGGTCAGCGTAACGCATCGTGGAAACCCGATGGGAAATTAATAAAGTTGTGCGACCTTTCCTCACGGTGCTCAGTCTTGCGAGGATCTGAGCCTCGGTGACGGTGTCGACGCTGGACAACGCATCGTCGAGTATCAGGATTCGGGGATCTCTCAGGACGGCACGGGCGATCGCCGTCCGCTGCCGTTGGCCACCCGAAAGAGTAATTCCACGCTCGCCGATGATCGTGTCGAGGCCCCCCGGAAAGCTGGCGACGTCGGCCGTTAAGCCGGCGATTTCGACCGCGCGCTCTATCGCTGCGTCGTCCGCCTGGGGGTGGCCGAGGGCGATATTCTCGCGCAGGGTCATTGAGAACAAGAATGTCTCCTGCGGCACGATGCTGATCTGGCGGCGCAGCAACTCGGGATCGTAAGCCCTGACGTCCACCCCGTCGACGCTCACGGCTCCTGCTGTGGGATCGAGTAGGCGAGGCACCATCTGCGTCAGCGACGTCTTGCCCGCCCCCGTATGCCCCACGACGGCGACCGTCTCACCGGGGGCGACGCGGAAGGTGACGCCAGAAAGCGCTGGGCCAGCGGCATACTCCAGTCGCACATCCGTGAAGGCAATTTCGCCGGCAAGGGGCATCGGCACGGGCTCTGGGTGCGGTGGTGCCGCGATGGTCGGTGTCACGTTCAACATTTCGCGAATTCGATCAAGAGAAGCCGTGCCCCTTTGCATCAGGTTGATCACCCAGCCCATCGCGATCATCGGCCAAATCAGCATTCCGACATAGGTTTGGAACATGACGAAGCTGCCGAGCGAGATCTTGCCTTCCAGCACCCGGAGTCCACCGACCCACAGAACAACGAGAAAAGCCACGCCGCTTAAAGCGTGGAGCAAGGGTTCAAAGACGCCGGTCGTGCGAACGAGATCCAGCTTTCGTCGAATGTAGTCCTGATTCAGTTCTTCGAAACGAATCCGCTCGGCTTCGCCCTGGCCGTAGGCGCGCAGCAGCCGCATCCCGGCGACGGACTCTTGGACGCGACCCGATATAGTCGAAAAGACCCGTTGAATCTCTTCAAACCGCGCGTGAATGCGTTGACCGTAGTAAACGACCAAAATACTGATGACAGGTGCCGGTGCCAGCGCCGCCAGAGTTAGAACGGGATCCACGGTCACCATGACGCAGAAAGCGAGGAAGAAGGTGAGCATCGTTTCCGACCAGTACATGAGACCGGGCCCGGCCATCATTCGCACGGCGTTCAGATCATTGGTCGACCGCGCCATGATGTCTCCGGTAGGAAACTTTGCATAAAAATTCCGGTTCACGACAACTAGATGCGCCAAGATATCGTTCCTGAGATCGTATTCGAGATCCCGGGAGACGCCGATAATGATCAACCGCTTCCAGTACTGAAACAGCCCTTTGCAAAGGGCCAGGAGCAGAAGGCCGCCAGCCGCCAGCGCTGTTACCCGCCACGGTCCGCCGACGGTGATCGAGTCAATTCCGCAGCGGATAACCAGCGGAAGAGTCGCGCCAAAGAGAGCATTCAGGACGAGAGCCCCTACCCCGAGCAGAAGTTGCCGACGATGTCGGCCCAAATACGGCCGAAGAAACCGAATCGCGTCGCGCATCCGGCTACAACCCGATCCAATTGGCGAACGTCTTCACCCACTCCATAAAGAAATTCTTTTGGTCCTGCCGCCGACGCCACCAATCCGCCGGATGGAACTCCCTGGTGGGCGCGGCGATCATGAATATCTCCGGCTCGGCCCCGAAGGCCCGCAGGATCCGGCCAGCCCGGCGCGTATGGAAATTGCTCGTCACGACCAGGACCTTTTTAAAACCCAAGCGTCGAAATTCCGGCATGAACCGCTCGGCCTCGTCGCGGGTGGACGTGCAGTGGTTCGGCAAGGGAACAAAGGAAACATCGCGGAATCCATGCTTCTCGGCGAACTCGATCGCTAGGTCGCTCTCGAAGTGGTCAAATACGCCAGACGGGCCGCTAACGTAAACCTTCTGGGCGAAACCTTGGCGGGCCAACAACGCAGCATGAGTGATCCGGTCACCAAAGTGATCTCCACCGAGGACAAATATCGCGTCCGCAGCTTGAATCGGCTCCGTTTTCACGAGAAAGCCCGCCACCATCGGGAACCACTGCTCGTGCAGCAAAATCGCCGCCGCAAGCAAAAGCACGAAGCCTAGCCAACCCCGCGCCCGGCGAAGCAAACCTTATTTCTCGTCCTGCTGGCGGGTATCAAGATGGCCAACGGTCTTCAGTAGTTGATACAAGCGCTCCACTTCGGCCTCGTCGTCACTACGGAGCAACTGCACTTTCGGCACTGGGGTGAGAATCGCCCCTTCCACCGGCGGCAGCGAATCACCCCAGAACTGCCGATAAGGAATTCCGTCGATGAGAGCTTCCGTTGCATTCCGCCGCAAATGTCGCAGCAAAGAGTTTGAGGAGTCGAGATCACCCGGAAACAGAATTAGTATGCGCTCATCCCCATTGAAAAGAGTGAGGTTGACGGCGAGCGGAGAAATCCATCCGGTTCGATCAACACGCGCCACATTGGACCAAGCAATCGTCCGTTCCCCGATGATCAGAACGTGCTCCTGAATCTCAATCGGAGGCCGAAAAGCCATCACCAAGACCGCTATTGCGCTGAAAAGAAGCAGAATAGACGCGACCAGAGCGATCATCCATTCGGTCGCAAACAGGGTCGAGATCACCGCCAGACCGGCAGCAACCAAGCCAGCCCACAGATACTGCTTCGAAGGCGTATAGCGCATAACGGGGACCTACTATTACTAGCCTAGCTCCAGCCCGCGTAGCCGTCAATTCATTTCAGCAACTGGTACCCAAGATAGGCGTACCGAATCCCACTGGCGACGATGCTGACGGCGCTGATTGCAAAAAAAAGTTCAGGGTGGAAGTTCAGCAGAACTGCGGCGACGGTGCACATCAGCAGAAACGTGTTCGCTTTTCCCAAGCGAGAGGGCGGAAAATCCTTGTTCCCCGTCACTCGAAATAGAACTGCCGCGGCCAACAGGATCAAAAAATCCCTGCCCAACGCCATCCCCACTAACCATGCTGGCATCGCGCCAACATAGAGGAGCGCCACGAAGCCGCTTCCCACCAACACTTTGTCCGCCAGCGGATCCATGATGGCTCCAAACCGCGATTCGAGGTGCCACCGGCGCGCCATCCACCCATCAAGGCTGTCGGTAACCGCGATCAGAAAAGACACCAGTAACGCCGTTGGGAACCTATGTTCCAGAATCAGCCACACCACTGGCACGGCACCAAACAGGCGCAGAGTCGTCAGGATGTTAGGAATCTGCCGTAACACGCCCGGTCGATCCTTAACCGACCAGGGCGTGCGTAACCCGAGAGGCCAACTGATCAAACGTAATCGTTTCGTACAGGGATTCGTCCTGCATAATTCGCGCCACCAGCGCGGCGTGCATGGCGTGGCCTGCTCGTTCCGCGATCACATGCCCCAACAGCGGCCGCCCGATCAAGGCCAAATCCCCGATTAGATCGAGCACCTTGTGCCGACACGGTTCGTTCGGGAAGCGCAACCCGCTTGGATTCAACACCGAGACCCGATCAAAGCAGACGGCGTTGGTCAAGTCGGCCCCGCGGATCAGCCCCATATTCCGCATCTGGCCGAGGTCATATTCGAAGCCAAACGTGCGGGCCGCCGCGATTTCGCTGGCATACCGGGCAGGCGTTAACTCCATTTCCATCGATTGATGACCGACCATGGGATGGTCAAAATAGATCTCGCACGAAAGATAAAACGAATCCGCCGGCAGAATCGAGATCCGCTTGTTCCCTTGCTCAACCGTCACCGGCTTCAAGATCCGGAGGTATTTGCGGCGCTTCTTGTATGTCTGAATCCCTGCCTGGGCCAACAATTCGATGAACGGCTGCCCCGATCCATCAAGAATCGGCACTTCAAGATTGTCGATATCAATGTAAGCGTTGTCGATCCCCATCGAGTAGAGGACGCTTAACAAATGCTCTGTCGTTGAGATCAGCACGCCCTGCCGCATCAGGCTCGTCGCGTACGAAACCCGCGCCACATGTCGCCAACTCGCCGGCAATTCAAAGTTCGACAGGTCCGTTCGGCGGAAAACGATTCCCGTGCCAGCCGCCGCGGGCTGAATCGTAATGCCGACCGGCACCCCACTATGGAGGCCCACACCTTTCGCCGATACCGGCTGTGCAACGGAGGTTTCGAAGCGCAAGTTGAAGAATACCAAAAACGGTAATCAATTGAAAGTAAAATAGTTAAGCCGGAAAAAGTGTGTCTTTTCGGGCACAGATGCGGTGAAGCGGACACATTGGAGTATCCTTAGAGGCGATGCCGCGCCTCTTCCTCATCGATTCTTTCGGTTACATCTTTCGCGCCTACTACGCTCGAATGCGGATGAACGTCCCGCCGATGCGTACTTCTGCCGGGGTCGCCACCGAAGCGGTGTATATCTTCCACAATATGTTGAAGAAGCTCCGCGAGAAGCATCAGCCGGACTACCTTGCGGCCGTTTACGAATCCCTCGGACCTACCTTTCGGGAAACTGAATTTCCCGCTTATAAAGCGAACCGAACCGAGACGCCGCCAGACCTGATCGCCCAAGTGCCTCTGGTGAGACGCTTGCTTGAAGCTCTGTCGATTCCGGTGATCGAGGCGGCAGGTTTCGAAGCCGACGACGTGATCGGCACACTTTCGAGGCGCGCGCAAGCCGCCGGGCTCGAGGTGGTTATTGTGTCTTCCGATAAGGACATGCTGCAGCTTGTCGGCCCGGGCATCTCCATGCTGAACCCTGCCAAGGAAGACACGTTATACGACCGAGACCTCGTGAAAGAGTTCATGGGCGTTTGGCCCGAGCAGGTAGCGGATCTGCTGGCATTGAAGGGCGACGCATCCGACAACATCCCGGGCGCTCCGGGCATAGGCGACAAGGGAGCGGTCGCGTTGCTCGCCGAGTACGGTACGCTTGATGCGCTGCTCGCCGCCGGGCCGAATTTAGCGAAGAAGACCTATCGGGAAGCGTTGACGACGCACCGGGAACAGGTCGAGCTATCGAAGCGGCTGGCGACGATTCACTGCGAAGTTCCGCTTGAGATCCCGCTGGAATCACTCTCCTTGGCTGAACCCGACCGTGCCGCCTTGGAAGCCTTTTATCGCGAGATGGAGTTCTTCACGTTCCTGCGCGACCTCGGCCCCGCCCGCGAGCAGGTGGCGGAGGACTACGCCCCGATTGCGTCCGAGGATTTGCCGTGCTGGGTGGGCAGCGACCCTGTGGGCGTTGCCTTGTTCGACGGGCAGCTGGGTATCTCTCGCGCTACGGGCCAAGCGCGGACGTGCACGGACTTAGCGTTTCTGCTGTCCCCAACGCCCAAGATTGCCCACGACACCAAAGCGATTTATGCTGCAAACCCGGATGTTCAGGGGCTGACCCGCGACCTGATGCTGGAGGCGTTTCTGCTTACCGCCGACTCCGGCAATTCGGCCTTTGACTCGCTTTGCGAAGTCCATTTGCACCAGAAGCCCGGTGCCCGCGCCGATCAACGGGCCGACCTGACGCTGCGGCTAGCCGAGAAGCTCGGGCCGGAACTAGACAAAATCAACGCCCGCGAAATCTACGAATCGATCGACCTCCCCCTGGTTCCCGTCCTTGCTGCCATGGAGCGCCTCGGCGTTCTAATTGAGCCCAACCAACTCGCCGTCATGTCCGGAAAAATGGAGACTGCCATCCAGGCGCTGACGAAGGAGATTCACGGTCTGGCGGGCCGCGAGTTCAACATCAACTCGCCCCAGCAACTCGGCAAAATCCTCTTTGAAGACTTGAACCTTCCGGCACCGTCAAAGGGCGGGAAGAAACAGATCTCGACCGCTGCCGACGTGCTAGAAAACCTGGCTCATCCGATAGCCGCGCAGGTCCTCGAATACCGTGGCCTCGTTAAGCTAAAAGGCACCTACGTCGACGCCCTACCAGCCCTGATCCACCCAGAAAACGGGCGCGTTCACACAACATTTCAGCAGACCGGCGCCGCCACCGGTCGTCTTTCCAGTTCCAACCCGAACCTTCAGAACATCCCCATCCGCACAGAGCTCGGACGCGAGATCCGCGCCGCCTTCATCCCGCCTCCCGGCTGGAAACTCGTCGTCGCCGACTACTCGCAAATCGAGCTCCGGCTGCTCGCTCATATGTCCGGCGACGCCGTGCTGACCGACGCCTTCCAGCACGGCGAGGACATCCACACGCGCACGGCCGCCGAGGTCTTCGGCGTCAACGCGGCGTTTGTCACCCCGGAGATGCGCCGAGGCGCTAAGGCCGTGAATTTTGGCATTGTCTATGGCCAGACGTCGTTCGGCCTAGCCTCGACCTTGGGGATTCCGAAGCACGAAGCCGAGAAGTACATCAAGGCCTATTTCGCCCGCTACTCCGGCGTGAAAACGTTCATAGAGGCCACCATCGCCGACGTCCGCGCCAAAGGCTATGCCGAGACGCTTTTCGGGCGCCGTCGACCGATCCCGGATATGGACAGCCGCAATCCGAACGCTCGCTCGTTTGCCGAACGGACGGCAGTGAATACGCCGCTGCAGGGTTCGGCCGCCGACCTGATCAAGCTCGCCATGATCAAGATTCAAGCATTGCTCGCCGAGCAGAAGCTAGCGTCTAGGATGATCCTGCAAGTCCACGACGAACTCGTCTTCGAAGCGCCTCCCGAAGAGGTGGCGACATTGCAAACCATGGTTAAGCATGAGATGGAATCGGTACGGAAATTTGCGGTACCGCTTGTGGTCGATACCGGAGTGGGGGACAATTGGCGCGATGCGAAATAGTTGGCTGATTGCCCTCGTCTTCCTCTCCGCTTGCGGCCCCGCAAAGGTCGCCGAGAAGCCGAAAGAGCCTGTCCGCGCACCCGACGAGTTCAAAGCGAAATTCGAAACGTCGAAGGGTGACTTCACCGTAACGATTAACCGGACTTGGGCACCGATCGGTGCAGACCGTTTCTACGAACTCGTGCAAGACAAATTCTTCGACGACCAAAAATTCTTTCGCGTCGTCCGCGGCTTCGTGGTCCAGTGGGGCATCCATAAAGAGCCGAAGACGAATCGGCTTTGGTCCTCACGCGAGATCGTAGATGACCCGGTGAAAGAGAAAAACGTTCGCGGCACGCTGACTTTTGCAACGCGCGGCCCGAACACCCGGTCGACCCAGCTTTTCTTCAATCTCGGCGACAATACCTCGCTCGACGGCCAAGGTTTCGCCCCCATCGGCAAGGTGACCGAAGGGCTCGAAGTGCTGGACCAACTGAACTTCGTTTATGGCGACATCGCCCCGCTCGGCCCCGGCCCGGACCCGCGACTAGCGCAACAGGAAGGGAACGCGTACTTTGACCGAACCTGGCCTCGGCTCGATGCAATCAAGCGCATCACTATCGTTCGATAGCCCTGATACGATAGGCGCATGGAACGTCGCGATTTTCTAAATGCAACCGCTGCCGCCCTCGGCACCTCTGTCACGGCGCTAGCCGATGCCCCCATGCCTATGGCTACGCTAGGCAAGTCCGGCCTCCGCGTATCCCGCTTCACGCTGGGCGGCTACCACATGGCCGTCAAGGGCGAAGAGGAAGGAATCAAGATCATCCGGCGGGCAATTGAGCTCGGAGTCGTGATGTTCGATAGCGCGGCCAAGTATCACAATGGCAAGTCGGACGAAGTCTACGGCAAAGCGCTGACGGGCGGGTTGCGAAAGAAGATCTTGCTGATGTCGAAGGCCGAACTGCGGGACAAGAAATCAGCGATGACGCAGCTGGAAACCACGCTGAAACGCATGAACACCGACTACCTCGACCTGTGGTGCTGCCACGAAGTCGCGCGGATGGACGAGGTGGAAAAAATCTTCGGGCCCGGCGGTTCGCTCGAAGCGTTTGTGGAAGCGAAGAAGAAGGGCATGGTCCGTCATATCGGCTTCACCGGCCACCACGATCCCGAGGTGCATCAAGCGCTGTTGAAGGGCTTCGATGGCTGGGAAACGGTGCAGCATCCGGTGAACCTGATCGATCCCCACTACCTGAGCTTTATCAAGGAAGTCTTGCCGAAGGTTCGCGCCAAGGGCCTCGGTCTGCTCGCGATGAAGTCGAACGCCATTGGCGAGATCACGAAGGCGAAAATCGCCACGATTCCCGAGTGCCTCCGCTACACTCTGAGCCATGACGTCGATACGCTCGTCAGCGGCGTCGAAACGGTGCAACAACTGGAAGAAAATGTCCTCACCGTCAAGACCTTTCAGAAGATGAACCGCGAGGAGATCTTGACGTTACTCTCCCGCACGGCCAAGGGCCCGATCGGTTCCAAGGTCGAGCGGTACAAGAAGCCCGAGAAGACCGCGATCCTGAATCACCTCGCTCCGCATCAGGATGGCGATCCGGCCTAGCAATTGCAAGGGGAAAGGTTGATGAGACATCTACTCGCCCTTATTCCGATTCTCCTGGTCGCTCAAGAAGCGGGCTTCGTCGTCCAAACCCGTCTCGTCTTCGTCCCGACCATTGTTCAGAACGAGCAGGGCAGGCCGGTCGACGGCCTTACAGAAGCTAACTTCAGGATTCTCGATAACGGAATCCAGCAGCCCTTCTCGCTGGATACATTCGGCACAGGTGTAGCGCGGGTGGCTCTGATCGTAGCCGTTCAGACTTCGGGGATTTCCGCCTCCGCTCTCGTAAAGGTTCGCCAGATTGGCGCGATGATCCAACCCGTCATCACGGGCGAGCGGGGCTGTGCCGGGCTGATCTCTTTCTCGGATTCAGTGGTCGTTCGGCAAGCTTGCACGAAGGATCCCGACGCCCTATCGAAAGCTTTCGCGGCGCTCGCTTCCCGTGATCCCAAGGAAGGCCACGTGCTCGATGGGGCCGCCGAGGCGATCAGACTCCTCGAGGCTCAGCCCAACGCCCGCCGCGTCCTGCTGCTCATTTCAGAAACCCGCGACCGCGGCAGCGAAGCCACTCTTCCGGACGTGATTCGGCAAGCCCAAGCGGCCGGCGTGACCGTCTATTCCGCCACCTACTCCGCCTTTCGCACCGGCTTCTTCGCTAAGCCTGAAGAGGTGCGGCAACCCCGCCAAACCCGGCCGCTGCCCATCCCCAGCGGCAAGCCCAATTGGGATCCAGTCGGAGAGTCGATCCCCGCCAACTCCTCCGCCCAGTCTGGCAACATCCTGGCCGGAATCGGCGAACTTGCTCGGCTATCGAAAGAGAAGACGACCGAGAAGCTCGCCCTCGCTACGGGCGGGGCCGAGTACCCGTTTACCCGTCTTCCCGGCCTCGAAAAGGCGATTCAAAACCTCGGCGAAGAAGTCCATTCGCAGTACGTGATAAGCTTCATCCCGAAAGAGCCGAAGCTCGGCTACCACGCCCTGACCGTTCAAGTGCAACCCGGAACGAACCTTCGGATTCGCACCCGTCCGGGATACTGGGTTAACGCCACCCCCTAGAGGTGCCCAGGGCAGACATCGACGCAGCGATTGCTATCCAAGCTGGCGAACATCCAGAAACAGACCGGCAAGTCCCGGCCCGAGCTTGGCAAACTCCTGGTGGCAACTGGCTTGGCCAAGCACACCGAATTGCTCGCCTTCGCCAAGAAGGAACTCGGCCTCGTCCATATTCGTAAGGCGGATGTCCCACAGACCGAAGATCCCCCTCGATGCCATCTACGCGGGTCCCAAGGCTGCTCTCCGCCCGATCCTCGAAAAGTTCCTCGCGGCCCTGGCCCCGTTCGGCCCGTTCGAAATCACGCCGAAGAAAGCAAATGTCAGCTTGCGCCGCAAGAAGCAGTTCGCCGTGATCGGCCCTGCGACCAACTCGCGCATAGAAATCGGCTTCAATATGCCCGCGCTCGACGCCGGCCCCCGACTCGAAGCGGTGCCGCCCGGCGGCATGTGCCCTGATCGCGTGAAGGCCACCGCCGCCGAACAAATTGACAACGACTTACCAGAATGGGCCCGGCGCGCCTACGATTCGGCCGGCTGCGCGTTTGAATAAGGGGATTACAACTCTATTCTGCGCCGTCTCCGCCCTGCTGGCCGCCGAAGGATCCTGGGCCGACGTGGTAGCGCTCCGCCCTAGCGAGAAAATCCAACTCGTCACACGCGGCTAAACAACCGCCAACTCAAAGCGGTGGTGTTCCGTTGCGCCTGAAAGTCGCATCGGGTCGGGTGCCGGAGATGAAAGCCCCGGCACCCTCCCACACCACCGGACATGCGGTTTTCCGCATCCGGCGGTTGAACCCCGCCGCCTGTTATTGCGCGGCGAGATCGGATGGCATTAGGAACTGGTATCGGCGCAGCCGGGCGTTGGTCAGTCCGGATTGCATCACCGTCCGTGCCATTCGCCACGCGCCCCGACCGCTTCGCGCAAAATCCAGTAGCCGGGCATGGACGCCCAGCGCCCGCAATCGCCGCACACGGCCCTCCGAAGAGTGCCATCGCTGCCAGAAACATTTCCGGATGTGCCGCCGTATCCAGCCTTCCAGCCGGAAGATGGGATGGCGCACTTCGGCCAGTTGATAGTAATTCCACCAGCCTC
>JANXMS010000272.1 GCA_025354525.1 Acidobacteriota bacterium | reverse complement strand
TTTTGAAGCGCGATGTTCAAGTGGTGATTTGAACGTCTCCGCGCGCGGCGGAGGCGGCTCGGCCGACATCGACACGACTGAGCAGGAGGAAGACGACGAGCGAAAGAATCGCACTGCGGGAGCTTCCCATGGTTGAAAAGTCGTCAACGCGCCGTTGGTTTTGAAGCGCGATGTTCAAGTGGTGATTTGAACGTCTCCGCGCGCGGCGGAGGCGGCTTGGCCGACATCGACTTGACTGAGCAGGAGGAAGACGACGAGCGAAAGAATCGCGCTGCGGTAGCTTCCGATGGTTGAAAAGCCGTCAACGCGCCGTTGGTTCTGGAGCGCGATGTTCACGTGGTGATTTGAACGTCTCCGCGCGCGGGGGAGGCGGCTTGGCCGACATCGACCCGACTGAGCAGGAGGAAGATGACGAGCGAAAGAATCGCACTGCGGTAGCTTCCGATGGTTGAAAAGTTGTCAACGCGCCGTTGGTTTTGAAGCGCGATGTTCAAGGGGTGATTTGAACGTCTCCGCGCGCGGCGGAGGCGGCTCGGTGGACATCGACTCGACTGAGCAGGAGGAAGCCGAGGACAAAGAAGACAACCAGGGAAAGAATTGCGGTCCGATAGCTTCCGGTGGTTTGGAGAGCCAGAGCGAAGACAAGGGGACCGAGCCAACTGGTCCCCTTGTCGCTTATTTCGTAAACGCTGAAGTACTCGGCTTCCTTGCCGACGGGGATCATGAGCGAGAAGAGCGACCGGCTGAGGGCTTGGCTGCCTCCCATGACGAGGCCGACGATAAAAGACATGATGAAAAATTCTTCATGCGTTTTGACAGCGACGAAGATGTAGCCGAGGGTGAGGGCCCAGATGACTAGGGCGATGAGGATGGCTTTCTGGGCGCCGAGGCTGGATGCGATGAAGTTGAAAAGCATGGCTCCGAAGAAGGCGACGAATTGGACCATGAGGATGGCCATAGTCAGCTTCGACATCGGCATTTTCAGTTCATCGCTCCCGAACTGGCCGGCGAGGGAGATGACGGTTTGGACGGCGTCGTTGTAGATGAGATAGGCGATGAGGAAGAGCATCGTCTGGGGGTAGTTCCGAAGGTCCTTGACGGTATGGAGGAACTGGTGGAAGCCGACGGAGATGATGTTTTCGCCGGGGGGCAATTCTTGGGGGATGCCTCGATTGCGGAGACGAGCGAGAGGGATGAGGGTGAAGCCGGCCCACCACACGCCAGCGGAGGCTAGGCTGATGCGGACGGCGAAGGCCTCGGTGACGCCGAGCGCTTCGGCGTTTGAAAAGAAGGCCAGGTTGAGCAGGAGGAGGAGACCTCCACCCAGGTAGCCGAAGCCCCAACCGCGGGAGCTGACGGAGTCGCGTTCTTCAGGGGTGGCGAGTTCGGAGAGGAAGGAGTTCGAGATGACATTGGCGGCGCCGAAGGCGACGTTGGCGAAGATGAAGAGGCCGCCGCCGAGGAGATAGAGATCACCCTGGACGAAAAACATGGCCATCGTCGCGCCGGCACCGAGGTAGGCGAACAGGGCAAGGAACTGGCGTTTGCTGCGCTTGTAGTCCGCTAGAGCACCGACAAGGGGCAAGACGAAGACTTGGCCAATGACGGAGAGAGAGATGCAGTAGCCCCAGAAGGCACGGGGATCGACGTTAAGCCCGAAGGGATGGACGAAGCCATCTGAGCCGGCGGCGTTGCGGGCGATGGAGGTGAGATAGGGGCCGAGGAAGAGGGTGAGTACGGTGGAGGCGAAGGCGGAGTTTGCCCAGTCGTAGAAGTACCAGCCGACTTGTTCGCGTTTGCGTTCTAAAGGTGTTTGCTGAGAAAGGTCCATGCGAGGTCTCCGCGCCATTCGTGGCCGCCGTTGAATTCCTGATAGTCGACTGTGGTGTGGTGCACTTGAGCTTCCGCGATGGCGCGGCGCACGCTTTCGATAGGGCCGAGGAAGAGGGTGAGTACAGTGGAGGCGAAGGCGGAGTTTGCCCAGTCATAGAAGTACCAGCCGACTTGTTCGCGTTTGCGTTCTAGAGGTGTTTGCTGAGAAAGGTCCATGCGAGGTCTCCGCGCCATTCGTGGCCGCCGTTGAATTCCTGATAGTCGACTGTGGTGTGGTGCACTTGAGCTTCCGCGATGGCGCGGCGCACGCTTTCGATAGGGGCTGCTTTGTCGGAAAGGCCAACTTGGATTTGGAGGGGGCGGGGGGCGATGAGGGCTACCTGTTGGGGGGACGTGAGATCGAGGGGTCGACCGCCGATGACGGTTTCGCGAACTAGGGGGGCCTCGCGGAAGGAGCAGGAGGCAACGACGGCTTTGATGCGGGGGTCGAGGGCGGCGATATAGAGGGAGTAGTAGCCGCCGTAGGAGAGGCCGATCATGGCAACTCGGCGGGGGTCGATTTCAGGACGGGTGAGGAGGGGGTCGAGGGAGCGGATGACGCGCATGGCTTCGACGGCCATGAGGCTGGAGCCAGCGTTGCGGAATTTGAGATCGAGTTCGGCGCGGACTTCGGCGGGGATGGGGGTGCCGGTGTCGCGGTCGCGGAAGGGGTACATGACGAACTGGGGGGCCCAGACGACATAGCCTTGGCGGACGGCGCCGCGGATCTGGTCGTGATAGTTGGAGCCGCCCTTGAAGAGGGCCATCTCGGGGAAGCCTCCGCCGCCGTGGAGCGAGACGACAAGGGGCGCGGGACCTTTCAAGCCCTTCGGGACGAGATAGAGGCCGTAGGTTTCGAGATGGGGGGCGACGGTGACCCAGCAACGGGAGTAGGTGGCGAGGTCATCTTCGCCCATGGGTTCGCAGCGGAGAGTTGGCGGGGACGTGAAGCCGGGCGGGGGAAAGCCGATACGGCTGCGGAACTGCTGGCGGAGGGATTCGGAGGGGGCGAGGGAGTCGGCGAATTTCGAGAGTTGTGGGTAGTCGCTTTCGCGGTGGGGTCGGGACTTTTGTAAGTCCTCTTCCAATAGGGGCGCTTGGGCTTGGAGGGCGAAGGGGAGCAGGAGGAGGATGACGAGCGCGACTCGGAGCATATGCATTAGAGTAGACGATACGCTATGTCGAACCTGTCGCGTTGGACCTTTTTTTTGATGTTGGTGGGATTTGCCGGGGCGCAACCGGCGGATGAGAGTCGGAGGATGCCGCTCGCGAATCGGGTGAAGACGGAGGTGGTGGCGAAGGCGCTGCTGGGGAAGAGTTTTATGCCGGGTGGGACGATGGGTTTCTACAAGAAGGGCCCGAAGGAGTATCGGATGTTTGTGGCGAAGTTGAAAGACCCGACGACGGCGGCGATTCTGTTGCTGGATTGGAAAAAGGCGCTGCAGGGCGCGAAGCTGGTGCCGAGTTTCGGGGGCTATTTTGGGATGGACGGAGGGCAACCGGTGTTTGTGTTTACGCGGGGAGTTTGGATGGCGGGGATTGTGGGTTTGAGCGAGAAGGAGGCCGACGGGGAGGCGCGGGTGTTGGCGACTCGGTTGAACTAGGCGAGGCCAGGAGGCCAGGCGCATTCGGCGGTGATCGCGTCGAAGATGGGCTTGATGAGTTTCATGCCGTTGTCGGAGTTGGTCATGACGGCGGCACCGTGGGAGCCGTTGCGAGCGGCCCAGAATTGACAGCGATAGCCGGCGTTGGAGCCGCTGTGGCCGAACCAGGCGGGGAGGGCGACCAGACCGAGGCCGTGGCGACCGATGTGGGGGGTGACCATGAGTTCGGCGGAGGATTGTTCGAGAATTTTGGTGGATTTGCCGGCGAGGGTTTGTTGGAGTTCGAGGGCGAATTTGGCGAGGTCGATGGGGGTGGTCCAGAGGCCGGCGGCGGCCATTTCGGGGTAAAGGTGCCAGCCGCCGGTGTAGGAGCGGCCGTTCGCATGGAAGCCGACGGCGGCGCGGGAGGCGGATTCGGCGGGGAGGGGCTGTTCGTAGGTGCTCGTGTACATCGACAGGCGCTGGAGGACGATGCGGCGCATGAGTTCCGGGAACGACTTGCCGAAGCGGTCTTCGAGGAGGACTTGGAGGACGGTGTAGCCGCCGCCCGAGTAGCGGTAGAGTGAGCCGGGGGCGACATCGACGCGGATGGGCGGGGTATTGGCCGGTTTGCGACCGTCGAGGACCTCGAGGACGCTGGGGGCCTCGGCGTCTTCGGCGTAGCCGGGGAAGCCGGAGACGGTGAGACCGGCGGTGTGGCTGAGGATGCCTCGGAGGGTGACTGGGGAGGTGAATTCGTGGGGAGGGACTTGCCAACTTTTGAGTTTTTGGTTGATGGGTTCGTCGAGGGTGAAGTTGCCGAATTGGGCCATGTGGAGGGCGGCCATGGCGGCGACGGGTTTGGAGATGGAGGCGGCTTGGAAGAGGGTGCCGGTAGTAGTGGCGACGCCGTAGGCACGGGCCCATTCGATTTGGCCATCGCGGAAGACGGCGATGCTGACGGCGGGGACCTGGGCGGCGGCCATGGAGGCCACGGGGGACCAGCGCTGCTCGATGCGGCGAATTCGGTCTTCGAGGGGGCCGGCGTAAAGGGCACCGGAGCCGAGGAGCAGTAAAGAGCGTCGGCGCAAGCGGAGTTAGCCTCCGATGGTGACGGTCGGTTCGACGTGATCGAGTTTCTGGGGGCCGTCGGCAGCCTTGTGAACGGTGCTGTTTCGGCTCCACGTCTCAGAAGGAATGGTTTCACCAAACGGGATAGGTCCCGGCTTGATTACCCCGAATCGGCCTGGTTCGATTTTGCGCGTCAATTTGAGCATTTTCTGGATTTATCCCCCGATTATGACGGTCGGTTCGCCCTTGGCGATCTTGTTGGGGCCGCCGAGGGCTTCAAGGACCGTGTTGCCTTGACGGGTGGCGGGGAGGAAATCGATGAGGACAGTGGCGGACCCATTGATGACGACGCCGGGGCCGTGGGGCGGGACGGGGACTGGGGTGGCGCAGATGTGGATGTCGGCTCCGGCGGCGGCGAAGGCGACGGGGGCGGCGGGGCCGATGGCGGCTTTGGTGGCGGATTCGGCGACTTTCATGGCGACATCCGCGGCCTTTTGGGCGGCTTGAATTCCGGCGGCGGCGGCGAGGGGCATGCCGCGCCAGGCCGGGAGGAAGCCGATTAAGGTGGTGGGAGAACCCGGACCGGGCCCCAGCACGGGGGGCAAAAGATGGGAGACGGGGTCCGTAACTCGAGCGGCTGGGGGCATGGAGATCTCCTCTTAGACTAACGCGGAACCTAAGAGGGCGGTGCGGCGCCAGCGAACTTGTGATTGGCTTTGACTTCGTTATAGATACTGAGAGTGATCTTTTCAGCGGCCCCGGCGGCGAGCCGAGCGCTGAAGGGGAAGAAGGCGACGA
>JANXMS010000214.1 GCA_025354525.1 Acidobacteriota bacterium | reverse complement strand
ATATAACCACCGCCTTAAGTTGCGACTGAAAGTCACGAGGCGCGGCCAAAGCCCCGTGAAGCGCATACCGGATGAGCGTCGCGCTTGAGGGCTCGCAAGTTCGCTACATTAACTCGCAAGCTGATCCGCAGCATACATTCCGCACGTTCTAGCGATTCGTGGAAAGCCGCACGTCCTCGAACCCGGTGGCCAAACCCGCCCGGGCGCTTCTCCGACATTCCGCCATCTCCCTGGTTTGCAGCGCTGAGGCTAAATAACCACCGCCTTAAGTTGCGACTGAAAGTCACAAGGCGCGGCCAAAGCCCCGTGAAGAGCATACCGGATGAGCGTCGCGCTTAAGGGCTCGCAAGTTCGCCCCATTAAGTCGCAAGCTGATCCGCCGCATACATTCCACACGTTCTAGCCATTCTTGGCAAGCCGCACGTCCTGGAACCTTATGGCCAAACCCGCCCGGGCGCTTCTCCGACATTTCGCCATCTCTTTGTTTTGCAGCGCTGAGGCTAAAAATGGCCTTCCTCAAAGGAGGGGGGATTAGACCGGACACTCAGAAACCAAAAAAGAAAGCCGGTGAGCACTCGGAGGAAGATACTCACCGACCGGGTTGGACGGTGCCGCGGAGGAGCGGCGTCGGCCAACCAGTGTTCAGTCTAGAAGGGAATACCCCGTCTAACCTACTAGTATATTACCCCCAAACCAAACGGATTGTATAGTACCCCATCATAAAGATTGTGAATAAAGATGCCGTCCAGAGGGTGATGGTGAACGGCAGACCGGTTTGGACGGCCTTGGGCATATGTTTGTAACGGAGGTAAAGTACGGAAACCGCGATGACGGGCAACATCAGCGCTTGAGCGACCCCTCCAATTTTCACCATACGCGTGGGATCGACTCTTAAGAAATACAGGCCGACGGGGATTACGAGTAGGCAGCAGACGAAACGATTGCGCCATTTGATTCGTGCCGAGTAGTCTCCGCGGTCGAAAGCGCCGAGCAGACACGCCATGTCCGAATACACTCGGGAGTTTGCCGCCGTCGCCGCAAATATAGTGCCGTAGAGCGTCGCGCAGGCCCCGACGTAGAAGACCCACAACGCCCACGACCCAAGGGTTTCCGTATACATTTTGGACAGCACGGCGATCATTTCGTTGCCCTTGGGCAGCAGGCCTTGGCTGTGGAGGACGCCCGCGCCCAGAAGGTAGAAGGCCAGGGTGGCGATGGTGTAGATCAGCATCGACGCCAGGATGTCCGTGTTCATGACCTTGATCCAACCGAGGGCTCGCCCCTTCCAACTCGCGGAATTGTCTCGCGGGCCCGTGTAGCGCGCGTAGCCTTTTTCGACGCACCAATACGGATACATGAACAGCTCGACCGCCCCAACTCCGGTAATGCCGAAGACGGCCACGGCCGTTCCCAGGCCTTCGCCGGGCAGCTTGAAGCTGAGTCCCTCGGCGATCTGTTGCAACGTGAAGTACTGGGGTTTGCTGAACAGGACGAGCGCGCAGAGCAGCGTGATCATCGTAAACAGCCCGACCTTAATAGTCGCCAGGTGTTCGACGCGTTCATAGCCCCCGCCGAGCAGCAGCCAGAGAGACAGACCGAGCAGGGCAATGACCCACAGCGAGATCGTTACGCCGGGGACGAGCGTATTCAAGACCTGGGCAACGCCGGCGAACATGGCACCGATCTGGAACATGGTCACCAATACCATCACCGCCCACATCCAGACGACCCAACTCACGCCCAACCGCGGGCCAGGCACCAAATTGAACGAGCCGAGGCCAGTTTTGCCGGTGGCGATAGTGAACCGGCCCATCTCCGACTGCAACGCCGGCTTCAGAACGCAGCTGATGATGATGATCCAGAGCGCGACGTAGCCGACCTCTGCTCCGAGCGAGGTGGTGGCGATGAGTTCGCCGCTGCCGACGATGGAGGCGGCCAGGATCATTCCGGGGCCGATTCGCCGGAGGATCTGGCTGAATCGCCGGGGTGGTTCGGCGACGTCCTCGTCGTGGTAGGCGTAGGGGTCTTTGATGATTGGTTTAGACATGGCGGGCGAAGCGATTTGCGCTACTGAATTGCATTGGCGAGGTACTGGGCTAGTTCCCCGCGCGTGACAGGGCCTATCTTAGCGGGCAGGGCAGGGAACTGGCGGGGAAACGTTTTCGTGCGCCAATCGGTCCAGAGCAGCGGCAGGTCGGCGTGGAACCAGTTTCGATGGTCGACGGCCATCCAGCCTTGTTCGACAGCCATGGTGATGGCGGCAGGGCGTTCGGCGGGCAGGGCGAAGAGGGTGGCCAAGATTTGCGCGGCCTCTCCGCGGCTGACGGGGGCGTCGGGGGAGGCGTGAAGATCGTGGGGACTGACGGGATAAAGCCCACGTTGGGCGGTGAGTTGGATGGCCGGAAACCGAGGATGCGAGGGTGCCAGATCGTCGAACCAGAAGAGCGGAATGCCGGCGGCTGTGAGTTCGCGGTCGAGCGATTGGTTCGGACCAAGAGTGGCGAGAATCGCGGCCGACTCGCCAATGTTCCATTCAATGGGATGGAGCCGATAGGCACCGTTGGCGAGATGGGTAACGCCGATGTTCTTTCCGGCGGGAAGAAAATTCTCGATCGGGTCTTTGGGTTGTAGCGCGCCGAGGGGGATTTGAAAGGGGCGCGGCATCATCATGCGGCCTTTTTCGTTGGCTCCACAAGGGTGAATATCCACCATGTAGAACCCGGTGCCGACCGAGGCAGGGAAGTGGCGGGCGCGGGGTCCGGGCTGAAATTCGGCGACGATATCCTGTTCGCGAACGGTTTCCCGGGCCACTATGCGGCGGCTCTCGCGAATGTAAGGGTACATCGAGAGGCCGTCGGTTGTCCCCATTTGCTCGGGCAGAAGCTTCATTTCCGGGTGGCCGAGATCGTAGTGTAGCCAAGCGAGAAAGGCGTAGGAGGTGCGTTTGGCCTGTTGCAGGATGCGGGCTTGGTCGGCGGGGGTGCGGTCGAGGATGGACTCCTCATGGTAGTCCTGCCGGGGCCAATTCATCAGGGCGATGTTTGGGTTTTTCACCCGGCGCCAGGAGAAGAACGGCCGGGGAGACATGTTGTTGGGGACCGGGGCATCGTCGCCGTACATGCTATAAAGCACTTCGCCTTTCCAGCCGTACTCGGAGGGATAGTTCATGCGAAGGCTAAAGTTTTGGCGTTTGACGATCGAGTCGTGATCGGGCAGCTTGGGCTGGGCGTGATTTTCGCCGGGTCGGGATTCGATGATGAAGGGATAGGTGAAGCTTTGGACGCAGGCTGGATTGGGCTTCTCGGGGGCGTGGGGTTCACCGGTCTGCGCACGGCTTTCGGCTCCGAGAATGTAAGGCACGTTGGCGAGCGGCAAGAGATCGCCCATTTCGGTCGAGTCGAGGACGTAGCCAGGCGTGATGCGGACGAACTGTTTTGAGTCTAAGTTCACAGCCAGGGCGGCGGTGAGACGGTTGCCCACTCGGGTGACTTCGACGATTTTTGTGCGGCGGAGGACGGTGATCGTCGACCGGCTGGCTAACATTTCGTCCAGGATCTTGACGGCGACTTTGGGCTCAAAACAGAGGGAGGACACGTAGCAGGCGCCAGGGTTCGCGGCTCCGCCGTAGGCGCCGCGCAGGCGCTGGCGGAACTGTAGGTAGGTGAGCGGCGCGCCTGTGATTTCAATAAATTTGTGTTCGTCGAGGGCGGAGACGCCGCCCGCGGTAGCTTGGCCGCCAACCCAAGACGACTCCTCGGTGAGGCAAACGGAGCGGCCGCGGTCCGCGGCGCGAATGGCCCCGGCGACGCCGCCCATACCCGCACCCGCGATGAGGACATCGCAAGCTAGGGCGCGCGGTTGCGCGGGTGCTTCGAGGCGATAGACGGCCACTTGCGGGTCGCCATTGACGGGGACCCGTTCGACATCAAGCACGTTAAAAATCGTAGCCGCCAGCAGCGATAGAAACACAGCTTCCGATTCTATCGTTAATCGCGCGCAAGCCGGTCCACAAGTTGCCCAGATGCTCAATCTGGAAGTCGGGCGGCTCGGCGACGAACGTCTCTGGCTGAAAATCCCAGAGGCAACCGCAGGCCTGCACGCCAGCGTTGCGCGCCGTGCGAATATCCACCGACGAATCGCCCACCATAATCGTCTTCGCCTTGCTGATGCCGGTTTCTCCGAGCAAGGTCAAGATGCCGATCAGAGCCGGCTTGTTCTTCGGTTCGAAGCTATCGCCGTCATAAACGCGAACGAACTGCTTCTGTCGTTATTCGCCGGTGAGGCGGTCCACAAGTTGCCCGAGATGCTCAATCTGGAAGTGGGGCGGCTCGGCGACGAACGTCTCTGGCTGAAAGCCCCAGAGGCAACCGCAGGCCTGCACGCCAGCATTGCGCGCCGTGCGAATATCCACCGACGAATCGCCCACCATAATCGTCTTCGCCTTGCTGATGCCGGTTTCTCCGAGCAAGGTCAAGATGCCGATCGGATCGGGCTTCTTCTTTGGCTCAAAGCTGTTGCCGTCATAAACGCGAACGAACTGATTCTGTCGTTATTCGCCGGTGAGGCGGTCCACAAGTTGCCCGAGATGCTCAATTTGGAAGTCGGGCGGCTCGGCGACGAACGTCTCTGGCTGAAAGCCCCAGAGGCAACCGCAGGCCTGCACGCCAGCGTTGCGCGCCGTGCGAATATCCACCGACGAATCGCCCACCATAATAGTCTTCGCCTTGCTGATGCCAGTTTCTCCGAGCAGGGTCAAGATGCCGATCGGATCGGGCTTCTTCTTTGGCTCAAAGCTGTTGCCGCCATAGACGCGCACAAAATGTTGGCCGAGACCGAGTTGGGCCATCATACGTTCCGAGAATCGAACTGGCTTATTGGTGAGAACCGCGAGCGTGTGGCCCTTGGTACGCAGGCGGTCGAGGGCCTCGCGGACGCCGTCGTAGAGGACGGTTTTATCGAGCATATGGGTGCCGTAATAGTCGATGAAGAACTTGTGGGCCCGTTCCACCTGTTCCTTGGTCGCCGCATCGCCGAGTGCGCTTTGAATGAGGGCCAACGCCCCGCGGCCGACGTATTTGGCGACGAGTTCACCGGGCAGCGGAGCCATGTTCATGTAGCCGCGGGTGGCGTTGACGGAATCGATCAGGTCTTGTTTAGAATCGACGAGCGTGCCGTCGAGGTCGAAAATTAAAAGGTTCATGGGAGCTATTCAATGCGACGGATCTGGTCGCGCAATGGGTCGAACAGGGCCTTCTTGGCCTTGTCGTAGTTTTTTTGGAACAGCGGGCAGCGGAGCCATGTTCATGGACCCGCGGGTGGCGTTGACGGGATCGATCAGGTCTTGTTTAGAATCGACGAGCGTGCCGTCGAGGTCGAAAATCAAAAGGTTCATGGGAGCTATTCAATGCGACGGATCTGGTCGCGCAATGGGTCGAACCAGGCCTTCTTGGCCTTGTCGTAGTTTTTCTGGAACTCTTGCTTGAACTCTTTCGGCATCAAATTGGAAAGAATTTTTGAAGAGTCGAGCAGGTACGGGGCCAAGGTCGAATGAACGACGAGGCTGGGCGGCTCTCCGGGTAAGAACGCGTTGGCCGCCATCAGAATCACCATAGCAATGAGCGCTCCGCGAACGAGTCCAGCGGCACCGCCCAGGGCTCGATTGAGCCATGACAAGCCTACCCACTTGAAAAATTTCGTGGCGGCCTGGCCGAGCAGAGCGCCGACCGTGAGAACGCCAGCGAAGATTGCAATGTAGCCAAGAAAATTGGCCACGCCGACCGAACTTGTATACTCGCGCAACGGTCGCCCGGCTTCGGGGTAGTAGAGGGCCGCGAGCAGAAAGGCAAGAATTGTCGCGGCCAATCCGATGCCGATGCGAGCGAAGCCCCTCTGCAGCCCCGTGAAGACCGAGACCAAAACGGTCAAACAGAAAACGAGGTCAAGCAAATTCACAGCTTCTTGCCGGTCAAAATGCGATAGGCCTCAACGTACTTCTCCCGCGTCTTGGCCACCACCTCTTCGGGCAGTTCCGGCCCTGGTGCCTGCTTGTTCCAGTCGAGCGTTTCCAGGTAATCGCGGACGTACTGTTTGTCGTAGGAAGGCTGCGGGCCGCCGGGCTTATAGGTGGCCCGTGGCCAGAAGCGCGAGCTATCGGAGGTGAGCACTTCATCGGCCACCACCAGCCGCCCATCGACGTAGCCGAACTCGAACTTCGTGTCTGCTAGGATGATGCCTCGGGTTTCGGCGTAGGCCGCCGCGCGGTCGTAAATCTTGAGCGTGAGATCGCGGAGTTGGGTGGCCAGCTTAAGACCCACCGTTTCGACGACATGCTCGAAGGGAATGTTTTCGTCGTGGCCGGTGGTGGCTTTGGTCGCCGGGGTGAAGATCGGAGACGGAAGCCGGTCTCCATCGCGCAGACCGGCGGGCAGGGGGATGCCGCAGATGGTACCCGACTGCTGATACTCCTTCCAGCCGGAACCGGACAAATAACCGCGTGCGACGCACTCGACGTCCACCATCTTCGCCAGATGAATGAACATGGATCGGCCCTCGAGTTGATCGCGGAACTGCTGCAAGGGCTCGGGGAACTCGTTCACGTCGGCGCTGATCACGTGGTTCGGAACGACGTCGCGCAGGAATTCAAACCAGAAAAGGGAGAGTTGGGTGAGCACCCGGCCCTTGTCCGGGATGCCGCTGCCAAGGATGACATCGAAGGCGGACACGCGGTCCGTCGCCACCATTAACAGTTGGTTCGGGGTGATTTCGTACACATCGCGAACTTTACCGCGGCGGAGGAGTTTAACTCCCGGAAGATGACTTTCAATCAGCAAACTCATAAGCAGTCAGGAATACTTCATTATAGAGGTATGAGTGAACGTCCTCTGGTTACCGACCTCGTCCAAATAAAGCGCCTCGGCGAATTGAAGCGCGACGAGAACCTGCGCTTGCGGCTTCACATGAAGCGGCACGCTATTGTCGAACGACGGTTGAAAATTATCTCTGACGATATTGAGAAGCAGACCGATTGCCTTTCCTGTGCGAACTGCTGCCGGAGCGCCACGGCGAGATTGCAGGAGCGTGAGATCGAGTCGGTCGCCAAGGGGGCCGGCATGCGGGTGAACGATTTCATGGAGCAATGTGTCGAAGAGTCGGGCGATGAGGGCATGATTCTGAAGCGCAACGAAGACGGCAGTTGCGTATTTCTGCACGGCAATGAATGTCTCATTTATCGGCATCGTCCGACAGCGTGTCGGCACTTTCCGCACTTGACGAGCGGACCGGGGTCGCTCGCGTGGCGGATGTGGGAGATGCCAGATCGCGCCACGTATTGCCCGATCGTCTACAACACGCTTGAGGCGTGGAAGGACGAGACCGATTTTCAACGCACCGTTTAGACGTATGCTAGCGGAGTGCTGCCCCGTCGAACTCTGCTTGCTTCCGCGCTGTTAGGCTCCTGTGCCCGGCGCGGTCTTCCTCAGATCGCCGTTGTTCCCAAAGCGACGGCTCATCTTTTTTTCGTCTCCATTCACGGCGGCGTTGATCGCGCCGCCAAAGAGTTCGGGGTGGAGGTGCTCTGGAACGGTCCGAACGAAGAAACGGACCATTCCAGACAGATCCAGATCGTCGATGCTTTTGTGGCGCAACGTGTGGATGCGCTCGCGATTTCGGCGACCGATGAGCGAGCGCTGGTGGCCCCGCTGGAACGAGCCATCGCGGCGGGAGTTCCGGTGAGCGTATTTGATTCGGCCGTGAATCTGGAAAACTATGTGACCTTCGTGGCGACAGACAATTTTGCGGCCGGATGTTTAGCGGCGCAGGAGATTGGACGCCTGCTGCGGGGGCAGGGAACTGCGGCCATGGTGATGCAGAAGCCGGGAGGCGCGTCGACCGGTCTGCGAGAGCGCGGCTTCGAACAGACGCTGGCCAAGGAGTTTCCGGGGGTGCATCTGGTGGCGCGACAGTTCGGAATGGGCGATCGAGCCCGATCCCGGACCGCGGCTGAAAATATATTGACGGCTCAGCCGGGCTTGCAGGCGATGTTCGGGTCGAGCGAAGCGGCGTCCATCGGGATTATTCAGGCGGTGGAAAGTCGCGGGCTGGCGGGTAAGGTGAAGGTGGTGACGTTCGACAACAGCGACGTTCACCGGGCGGCATTGAACGCGGGCGCTCTGGACGTCATGCTGGTGCAGGATCCGGATCGGATTGGGTACGAGGCGGTTCGTTCGCTTGCGCTGAAGCTACGGGGGGAGACGCCGACGCGGCGATTGGACTTGCCGGTCCGGCGGATTACGCGTGAGAACGCGGCGACCCTTTAGCTTCTGAGTGCCCAGTCCCTCGGCGCTCAGCAAAAGTGGCATGGCGGCGGGAGCGACCTTCGTCATCCGCGCGGAAGCCCATGCTCGTATCGCCCGGCTTTCAGGCGGCCTGCTTTTACCCCCAGTGCTGCCGTTTAGGCGAGGACCGTCGCCATCGCCACGGCCAGGAGTTCCCGGCCGTGTTTGGGTTCGAGTCCCTCCCGATGTAAGATTTCGCCAGTCACACCCGGGTCAAAGGGCTGGGCGACGGCTAAGTGCGGCAGGAAGGTCGCCAAACCCGCCAACGCCCGCCATTCGCGAGAACTCGCGGCGGCTTTCAGCGCCCATTCAAACACGGCCACGGGGACTAACCTGGGCCGTCGTCCATGGGCACCGTAGGCGGCGTCCATGATCTCGCCGAAAGTAGGAGCGGCACCCGGGCCGGTGCATAAGTGACGGATTGTGCCAGCGTCGAAATATCTGGCAATCAAGAGAGCCAGGGCTTGGCCGGTCCAGTCTGAACTGACTAAGTCGACTGGGACGTTCGGCTGGCCGGGTAACATCGGGAACTCTGAACTGAATGGGATCATCCGAATCACCTGCTCGACGTGGCCACCCCCGCCTATGACTGAGCTGAGTCGATAAATCGACGTGGGTAACTTCGTCTCCGCCAGGACAAGCGATTCGGCTTCGTGTTTGGACTGGGCATAAGTGTTAAAGTAGCCGGCATCGTGAGTTAGTGGCTCTTCGCGAACCCACCCTTCGCGCCGACCGGCGATGTACAGCGTGCTCACGTGGGCGAAGCGGTCGAGGCGCGGGCAACCATGGGCAAACTCGAGCAGTCGGCGAGTGCCTTCGAGGTTGGTCGCGCGGACTTCATCGAGAGGAAGGTTGAAGCGGACTTCAGCAGCGCTGTGAATGATCACGCGGACTTGGCTCTGCAAGGAGCGGCGAGCCTCGGTCGAAA
>JANXMS010000011.1 GCA_025354525.1 Acidobacteriota bacterium | reverse complement strand
CGAGCCTGGAGCAGATGCAGGCTTTTCTGGAAGGCAGCCAGGAATTAGACTTCCACGCCGAAGGGCGTGCCGAGATTTATGCCTGGGTGGAGCGGACGTTGAGGCAGCAGCGGTACACCAAACTGAACCGCGAAACCAAGGGTCTGGTGCGACGCTTCGTCGGCAAGATGACGCGGCTGATCAACCGGTTTGTAAAGACCCAAGGGGTGAAGCCGACGGTGTATCGACGACGCCGGTTTCGACGGCGCTACACCACGGCGGATGTGGCGACGCTGGTCGAAGTCGACCAACCTCACGGGCGGCTGAGTGGACCGGCGACCTGCGCCATCTTGAAACGAGAGTACGAAGTGTTCGGGAATCAGCAGTGCAAACGGCTGGCGGCGATCTCGAATGGGCACCTGTACAATTTGCGAAACAGTGCGGGCTACCGGCGGCAACGCAGCGACTACACCGCAACGCGGCCGACACCCGTCTCGATCGGGGAACGGCGCAAGCCGACGCCGGAAGGCCGACCGGGCTTTGTGCGGATCGACACCGTGCATCAAGGCGATCTAGACGGAGTCAAAGGGGTCTATCCCATCAATGCCGTCGATGAAGTCACGCAATGGCAGGTGGTGGGAGCGGTCTCCCGCATCAGCGAAGGGTGGCTCATGCCGGTTTTACGGGCGATTCTGGCCCAATCCCCCTTCGTGGTGCTGAACTTCCACTCCGACAACGGCAGTGAGTTCATTAATCATGTCGTGGCTGAGCTGTTGAAGAAACTGCTGATCGAACAGACGAAGTCGCGTCCCCGACGTTCCTAATGACAACGGATTGGTGGAAGCCAAGAACGGAGCCGTGATCCGGAAGGAGATGGGCTATCGGCATATTGGGGCAGAGCATGCCGCACCCATCCATGACTTCTACCGCGAACACCTCAACCCTTACTTGAGCTTTCACCGGCCTTGCGGCCAGGCCGATATCATCACCGATGCCAAGGGTAAGGAAAAGCGAGTCTACAAACGATATGCCACCCCTTGGGAGGTCTTTCAACAACTACCCGACCCCGCGCAACATCTCCGCCCCGGTCAGACGCTGGCGGCGCTGGCGGCCGAAGCGCTGCGGATCAGCGACACCGAGTCGGCGCGCCGCATGCGAGAAGCCAAGCACGAATTGTTTCGCCGCCTTTACCCGGAGGCGCGCCCTGCCTAACCGGACGAAAACGACCGTGGAAATGACGGGCGGTGGAAAGCGAGGAAAACCAAAAAGCGGTTTCCCTCTCTTCCCACCGCCCTTGGAAATCGCTGCGCGATTCCCACATTCCCACCGCCTCGGCGACGAGTCCCTTGTTTCCGAAATCAAACCGCAGCCACCGAATCGTGGAAAGGAGCCCCTACTTGGTCCCGGTTGTCCCGGAGTGCCCTCTAGGCTCATCTTTCAATTGGAATGTGCTCAGCCGTTTGTATTGCTGATTCCCGAACACATCGTACTCTCGTTTCAAGATGGCGCAGGTCGCTGGCCCACTCAGCCGCCCGTGAGCCTGATCGACTTCGACCAGCGTCGCCACATCCGCTGTTGTGTAGCGCCGTCGAAAGCGGCGTCGTCGATACACCGTCGGCTTGACCCCTTGCGTCTTCACAAACTGACTGATCAAACGCGTCACTTGGGCCCGGCTCAGCCCCGTCATCTTGCCGACGAAGCGTCGCACGAGGCCTTTGGTTTCGCGGCTCTGTTTGGCGTACCGCTGCTGCCTCAACGTCCGGTCCACCCAGGCGTAAATATCGGCACGTCCCTCGGCTTGGAAGTGAACTTCCTGGCTGCCTTCCAGAAAAGCCCGCATCTGCTCCAGGCTCGGATTCTCGATCTCTTGCATTCGAATGAGCAATCCCCAGCTTGGTCCATCCGGCTCCCTTCAGGCTCATCTTGTATTGGACAAGACGGCGCAGGGGGCTGGAGCGATTAACTGCTATCCTATTCCGTTCATGACACGTCACCTAGTTCTCACGGCGCTGCTGGCGAGCGGGGTATGGGCTCAACCCGCAGGCACAACGGTTATCGCGATTCGAGACGCCCAAATTCATTCAGCCAACGGGCCGGTCATATCCAAGGGTACGGTTCTGGTGCGCAATGGTTTGATCGAGGCTGTGGGCGACAAGGTAAGCATTCCGCCAGAGGCCTGGGTGGTCGACGGCGCGGGCTTACATGTCTATCCCGGCTTAATCGACCCGCTGAGCACTTGGGGACTGCCTGTTGCCGCAGGCACCGGACGCCCCACGCAGGCTCCGGCCCCGGGACCGACGCCGACCACTCCCGCCCAGCTTGAACAGCGCATTCAAACCCTGGATGACGGTGGGCCCGAAGAGCGCCCCTCCAACACAAGTTGGGTGCGAGCCGCAGACCTTCTCGATCCGAAATCAGCGGCCTTGGTTTCCGCTCGTAACGCCGGGTACACGACGGCTATTGGCTTCGCCATGACCAACGTTTTCGCGGGGCAGGGAAGCGCCTACAACCTTGCCGGCACGCGCGCCGGACAGATGGTCGTGGGCGACCCCGTCGGCCAGATGGTCACCTTGCCGGTTCGGGGGTTCGGCGGCGGTTTTCCCGGTTCTTTAATGGGGATTCTCTCTTACGTCCGGCAGATTTATATCGACGCCGACTACTACAAAGCCGCGCAGGCGCTCTACTCGCAGAACCCCGTGGGGCTACAGCGGCCAGCCTATGACCGGGCCCTCGACGGCGTCATCGCCTCTCCTCGGCTGCTACTACCCGCCTCTCGTCTGGCCGAAATCGACCGCATGCTTCGCTTCGGCAAAGAGATGAAGCAACCGCTGGTCCTTTATGGTGGCGCCGAAGCATTTCGCGCTGCTTCGCTGCTCGCCGCCGCCAAAGTGCCCATGCTCGTCAACCTCCGCTGGCCGGAGCGCGAACGCGATCTCGACCCCTTCATCAAGGAACCGCTGCGCACTCTCGAGACCCGCGATCTGGCCCCTTCCAGCCCCGCTGAACTCGTTAAGGCGGGCGTGAGATTCGCCTTCTATTCGGGCGGCGTGGAACGCCCGGCGGATCTTCGCAAAGCGGTGAAGAAGGCCATCGACGCCGGCCTTTCGAAGGAAGAGGCGTTGAAGGGCCTCACCCTTTATCCAGCGCAGATCTTCGGGCTCGACAACCGCCTCGGCTCGATCGAAGTCGGAAAGATTGCCAACCTTACGATCATGGATGGCGACCTGTTCGACGAAAAGTCCAAGCTGAAGTTCACCTTGATTGACGGTTCCAAGTACGAGCCCGCACCCGAAGCCGCACCTGCCAACCCGGAGTCCACCCAATGAATCGTCGCCTCTTTCTCGCCTCGCTTGCGACCGCGCCAGTGCTATATAGCGCTGGCGAGACCATCCTGATCCGCAACGCGAAAATCTTGACCGTAACCAGAGGCCGCGTCGATGGATCGTTGCTAATTCGCGACGGCAAAATCGCGGAAATCGGCGCAAGTGTAATGGCCCCCGCTGGAGCGACGATCATCGACGCCGGCGGTGGGTTTCTGATGCCCGGTATCGTCGATTGCCACGCCCACATCGGTTCGGACGCGATCAATGAAGGGTCCATCTCGGTGTCGTCGATGGTGAAGATTGAGGACGTCCTTGCGCCCGACGATATCCAGATCTATCGTGGCCTAGCCGCGGGCGTGACAACTTCCAACGTTCTGCACGGATCGGCCAATACCATCGGCGGCCAGTGCACTGTAGTGAAGATGCGTTGGGGCAAGCCCGCCTCGCAAATGATCATGGCAGGTGCAAAGCCCGGCATCAAATTCGCCCTCGGCGAAAACGTGAAGCGCGCCGGTGGCGGTACGAATTTCAGCGCGACCGCCCGGTATCCGGCAACGCGCATGGGCGTCGAAGACGTCGTGCGCGAAGCGTTCAACGATGCCCGCGCCTACCAGCGCCAACGCGACGAATATCAAACCCGGCTGGCCAAAGGCGAACGCGTTCTGCCCCCGCGCCGCGACCTGAAACTGGAACCACTCGTCGAGGTGCTCGAAGGGAAACGCCTGGTTCACGCGCACTGTTATCGGTCTGACGAAATCCTAATGTTGCTTCGTGCGGCTGAAGAATACGGGTTCAAAATCCGGACGCTGCAGCACGGCCTGGAAGCCTACAAAGTGGCCAAAGAGATCGCCAAGCACGGGGCCGGCGTTTCGACGTTTGCCGACTCCTGGAGCTACAAACTTGAAGCCTACGATGCCATTCCATACAACGCCGCCCTCTGCATGAAGGCCGGGGTGCTGACCTCGCTCAACACCGATGCACCGGTCACGCAGCAGCGCCACTTGTTGCAGGACGCGGCGAAAACGCAGAGGTACGGCCAATTGTCCGACGACGAAGCGCTCTCGCTCGTTACGATCAACCCCGCCCGGCAGTTGATGATCGAAGATCGGGTCGGCTCGCTCGAAGTCGGCAAGGAAGCCGACATCGTCCTGACAGACAAGCATCCGCTGTCGATGTACGCCAAAGTGCAGAAGGTCTTCGTCGACGGCGAAGAGTATTTTGACCGCGAGAAAGACATCCGGAATCGGGCCGAGCGAGATGCTCGTCGCAAGGCGCTAGCCGAGAAATTGAAACCACCGCCGGCCCCGGCGCAGAAGAAAGGAGCCCGCTAATGCGCTGCCCCAAACTGCTCGTTTTCCTCGCGATCACCGCCTCCCTGCGGGCTGAAAATTTCGCCATCCGCGGAGCGACCATTCATCCCGTGAGCGCTCCGGATGTCCCGAATGCGGTGCTCGTCGTCACCGGCGATCGCATCGCCGATATGGGGCCCAAAGCCGCCATTCCGAAGGGCTACAAAATTATCGAAGGCAAAGGCCTCCATGTCTATCCGGGCATGATCGATTCCGCCAGTGTCCTCGGTCTCAGTGAGATCGGTTCGATCCGCGAAACGCAAGACTTCACCGAACTCGGCGACTTCAATCCGCAACTGCGGACCATCGTCGCAATCAATCCGGGCAGCGAACATATCGCGGTCACCCGCGCCAGCGGCATCACCACCAGCGTCGTCGTTCCCTCCGGCGGAGTCATCGGTGGCCAAGCCTCTATCGTCCACTTGGACGGTTGGACTTGGGAAGAGATGGCCGTCGAAAAGTCGACCGCGATGCAGATGCGGCTCCCTTCGATTGAGGCTGGTTTCGGAGGCCGCGGCGGAGGTGGTCGTGGCTTCGGCGCCGCTCGTCGTCCGTTCGCGGAAGTGAAGCGGCGTTACGACGAGCAGATGCAGCAGGTGCGCCTGTTCTTCGAGCAAGCCCGGGCTTATCAGATGCGCAAGGCCAATCCGGTGCTCGGCTTCAAACCCGACCTTCGGCTCGAAGCGATGATCCCGGTACTCGAAGGCAAAAAGCCCCTGATCATCGTCGCCGAAAAAGAACGTGGCATTCGCGACGCGCTCGCTTTTGCGGAACGCGAGAAGGTGAAGATCGTCCTGGCGGGTGTTCGCGAGATCGATCCGTTCCTCGAAGAGATTGCGAAAAAGAATATTCCCGTCGTGCTTCCCGACCTCTACCAAGTGCCGATCGAAGACGACGCAAGCATCGACGAACCGCTCGATATCCCAGGCAAACTCGCCAAGGCCGGCATCAAGTTCGCCTTCGGCAGTTACAACATTGAACGGCCTCGCAACCTGCCCTTCCAAGCCGCTAACGCCGTTGCCAACGGGCTCTCCTACGACTTGGCGCTCAAGGCCCTCACGCTGCATGCCGCCGAAATTTGGGGCGTCGCCGATCGCCTCGGTTCCATCGACAAAGGCAAGTTCGCCGACTTCATTCTGACCGACGGCGACCCGCTCGAGACCAAAACGCAGATCAAGCAGATGTGGATTTTGGGCAATCCGGTGAGTCTCGAAACTCGCCACACGCAGCTCTACGATCGGTACAAAAAGCGGTTATAGGCCAAAGCATAATTTGCCCCCTTCACGCGGACATCAAATTCTGATATTGTTCGCGTGAAGGTGCTCCTTGAAGTTAAGCCTCTTACTCTCTCTTTTGCTTTCGTGCCTGTGCTTCGCCGATGATACGCCGAAGCCCTCCGACGCTCACGCGCCTCTGTTCCGACCGAAGGCGAATACCGTCAGTCGCGACAGCGAACGGCTCACCGCCAGCCTTCCGAAACCGCTCGCGCCGTCAAAGCCTGTTGCTCGCAAAAACTTTATTGATGACGAGGTGTTCGGTCGCATGGAGCGCGACGCCGTGCCCTCGGCGCCCGTGTCCACCGACATTGAATTTCTCCGCCGTCTTCGCCTCGATCTTACCGGTCGCATCCCGACTTCGGCCGAAGTCCGCGACTTCGTTGCCGACCCCTCCTCGAATAAGCGCGCCGTCCTCATCGACAAGCTGACCGGCAGCCCCGAATTCGTCGACAAGTGGGCGTACTTCTTCATGGACGTCCTCCGCGCCAACGGCAAGATGGCCCGCGGGCATACCCTCTTCCACTACTCCTTAAAAGAGAGCCTCGCCGCGGACCGGCCATACGACGATTGGGTTCGGTCGCTCATCGCCGCTTCGGCCAAGAGCAACTACGTCGTCGCGGCCGTCAACCCGATCGTGCGGGAACACGTCGAAGGCAAGTCCGGCGAAGCCGACCACGGTGACGACATCACAAAGGTGAATCAACTCGACACCCACGACGAACTGACGATCCTCTACGGCAAGGTCTTCCTCGGCATCAACCTGTCCTGCGTCTCTTGCCACAACGGTCGAGGTCATCTCGAAAAAATCAACGCTTACCTGACGACGCAAAAGCGCTCTGACTTCTTCCAGCAAGCCGCTTTCCTCGCCGGCACCCGCTACATCCCCCACCTCGAAAAATCGGCGGTCGTCATGGGCCACTTCTTGGTCGACGACGCCGGTGCCTCCTACAACACCAAAGCCGAAAGCATGCTCCGGACCCGCCGCTCGGGTGGGCCAAACACCCCGAAGTTTGTCCTGTCCAATGAGCTTCCCGCCCCTGGCGTTGAGCCCCGCGTCGAATTCGGCCGCATGCTCACAAGCCATCCTCAGTTCGCCCGTGCCACCGTCAATATGTTCTGGGCCAAGCTGATGGGCATCGGCATCGTCGACCCGTACGACGAGTTCGACCTCCTTCGGCTCGACCCGGAAAAACTGCCGCCCGGCTGGGACCTGCAACCCTCCCATCCCGCTTTGCTCGAAAAACTGGCAGACTCGTTCCGCGCGAGTAATCACAGCATCCAGAGCCTTTTTAAGCTCATCTGCAACTCCTCGGCCTATCAACTTTCTGCCCGCTATCCCGGTGAGTGGAAAGAGTCGTACGCCCGCTACTATGCCCGCAAATATATCCGCATGCTGACGGCGGAAGAGTTGCACGACGCCATCGCTGATTCGACCTCCCGGCCAGGCAAGTTCGTCGCCATGCAGGTCTCGGTTCCTCAAGCGAAGGGCGAGCTCAAATCGTTCATGTCCGCCTTTGGCGAATCCAACCGCGGTGGTCCTCCTCGTACGCCGTCGCCCTCACCGCTCCAGCCCATCACCATGATGCGCTCGCCCGTCGTCAATGACCGCGTTCTCGCCGTCAAAGACAGTCGCGTCCAGCGTCTGCTCGACACTTATCCCGATAACGCCAAGGTCGTCGACGAACTCTTCCTGGCCACCATATCTAGGCTCCCGCTGCCCGCTGAGCGCCAAGTGGCACTCGACGCGTTGAACAAAAATCGTGTCGAAGGCGCGCAGAACCTTCAGTGGGCCCTGCTCAATCTCGTGGAGTTCCTCTACAACCTATGAAGATCGAAGACATCCTCCCCACCCGCCGCGAACTGCTGCGCTACGGCGGGCTAGGCATCCTCGGAGCGTCCGCTTTCTCTTCGCCGCTCCGCGCCAACTCCACCGCCAACACGAAGCCCCGGGGCACCGCTCGCAACGTCATCTTTTTCGAACTCGCCGGTGCTCTCAGCCACGTCGATTCCTTCGATTTCAAAGAAAACGTTTCCACCCGCAAAGACTTTGACGTTCGCAAGACTTCGAACGGAATTTACGTTCCCTACCTGCTCTTCCCCCGCATGTTCGAAGTAATGGACAAAGTCGCCCACGTCCGCTCGTTTGTCAGCCACGAAGAAGTCCACCTCCGCGGTCAATATTACGTGCAAGCAGGCCGACAACTCAACGTCGCCTTCGCTCCTGAAATCCCCTCGATCGGCTCCGTGGTATCGAGTGAGCTCGAATCCCAGCGTCGCTCCACCGACACCTTCCCCACCTATGTATCGTTCAATCTGACGACCAATCAGGTCGGCGCGCTCTCCACCGGCTTCCTGCCCCCTCGCCACGCGGTCTTCGATCTCAACCCCGACGAAGCTCTGGCTGGCATGCGGCTCGATCAAAAAGCTACCGAACTCCTTGAAGAACGTTGGCGCTTGCTTTCGAGCCTCCGCAACGCCCGCGGCGACCGTCAGGAAGGCCTCGATAAGTCGATTGGTGGGTTTGAAGATTTTTCGACCATCGCCAAAAACTTACTCTCCGACTCCCGATGGCCCAAGGCCTTCGGCATCCCCGACGCAGACCGTCAACGATACGGCAACACCTCCGTCGGCCTCTCGTCCATCCTCACCCGAAACCTCCTCCAGCAGGATGGCGGCACCCGTTACATCCACATCTGCCACGACGGCTGGGATCATCATAAAGACATCTGGACCAAAACCGCCCCCACCAACCACTTCAAGCAAGCCAGCCAAATGGACCCGGCCTTAGCTAGCCTCATTGAGGATCTCGCCGTTGCCCAATCGCCCGTCCATCCCGGAAAAACGCTCCTCGACGATACGCTCGTCGTCTGCATGGGCGAGTTCGGCCGCACCCCCGGCCCGCTGAACTTCCAGCACGGCCGCGACCACCATAAAGCCTGCTTCCCCGCTATGTTCGCCGGGGCCGGCGTCAAGGGCGGACGCGTCGTGGGCGCGAGCAACGCCGACGGCACCAAATGCGTCGACACCGGTTGGCAGCATTCCATGCAGCCCCGCATCGAAAACGTCGTGGCCACAATCTATTCCGCGCTCGGCATCGATTGGTCCAAAGAGGTTCATAAGACTCACTCCGGTCGCAGTTACGTCTACGTCGATCCGCTCGGCGCTAACGGCCTGATTCCGACCGACGAGCTCTCTAATCTCTATGCCTAGCTGGTGGGCTGCGCTCTTCTTCCTCGCCGCGACCGACATGGCTACTGTTCCAGCAGGCGAGTATCTCCGCGGCCGCAGCTTCCCGTGGTCGGATTACGACGTCGCCTGGTTCCCAAATCCCGCAAAAGACGACGGCCCCCCGCGCCGCTTGAAAATGGCTGCGTTTTCAATCGACGTCGCCGAAGTAACGAATGCCCGGTATCTGGCATTTATTAAAGCCACCGCCCGCCCCGCACCCTACCACTGGAAGCAAGGCCAGCCTGCCGTCGACAAACTCAATCATCCCGTCTACAACGTCTCCTACGACGACGCCGTCTCCTTCTGCACCTGGGACGGTGGCAAGCGCTTGCCGACAGAGGCCGAATGGGAGCGCGCCGCTCGCGGCCCCCTCGAAGGAACAATCTATCCCTGGGGCGACCGCGCCATCACCCCCGCCGACGCCGTCTATGAAGGCAAAGATGGCCCCGGCCCCGTCTGCTCTAAAACGAAAAACGGCTTCGGACTCTGCGACATGACCGGCAATTTGTGGGAGTGGTGCGCTGACTGGTACGACCGCAAATACTACGAATCCGCCCCGTCTGAAAACCCCACCGGCCCGCCTACCGGCCAGTACCGCGTCCTTCGCGGGGGAAGTTGGTTCGACGTGCCGCCGCTGTTCCTTTCGCTGCCCTATCGCAGTTGGGCCCGCCCCCCGGAACGTAGCCCCACAATTGGCTTCCGCTGCGCGAAGTAGTGTGGCATACTTCAGTTGAACACGTTCAACTGAACATGTTCAAAAACAAGGAGCCCATCATGTTTGTGGTTCATGTCTACCTCGCTTATCTCGTGTTGTCGATCGCGATCACCGTTTGGGTGGCGCGTACCCTGCACCAAAACGGCCGCGCCTTCCTTCTCGATGCCTTCGTTGGCCAAACCGAACTTGCCGATTCCGTTAACCATCTGCTGGTCGTCGGCTTCTATCTCATCAACTTCGGTTGGATCGTTCGCAGCCTGCGGACCTACTTCGATATCGACACTGTCCGTGTCGCCATCGAACTGCTGAGTGAAAAGATTGGCGTCGTCCTGCTCGTTCTGGCGCTCATGCATTTCTTCAACCTCTACCTGTTCACCCGCATTCGCCGTCGCGCCCTGGACCGCCTCCGCCCCGCGCCGCCCCCCATGCCACTTACCCATTTTGTAGGTGCGCGATGACCAGCCTGACTCTGTACTACGACGCCCAGTGCGGCCTCTGCAGCTCGATGCGCAACTGGATTCAATCCCAGCGCCACGCCCTGCCCTTGCACTTTCTCCAGAAGCCTCCAGAGGAGCGCGAACTCACCGTCATCGCCGACTCCGGTGAGGTTTGGCAGGGCGATTCCGCTTGGCTCATGGTGCTGTGGGCTCTCGAAGATTACCGGTCCTGGTCCTATCGCCTGTCAAGCCCGGCGCTGCTTCCTATGGCTCGTCAAGCGTTCGCCACGCTCTCCCGCAGCCGAACTCAGTTATCCAGTTGGCTCGGGCTAAAAGCCGACGCTGACCTCGTCTACAAGCTGCAACAAGTGGAGTTGCCGTCTTGCGACCTTCGATAATGGGAACCATGCGCCAGCAACGCTCCGCCGATACCCGCGTCAAGATTCTAGAAGCCGCGCTCGAACTGTTCCGCGAACGCGGCTTCGCCGAATCCACCATGCGCGAAATCGCCTCCCGCTCCGGGGTCGCCACCGGCCTCGCCTACTACTACTTTGAATCGAAGGACGCCATCGTTCTCGACTACTATCGCCGCGCCCTCGCAGACCTCGGCCCTCTCCTTGAACCGGCCCATCGGAGCAAAAAACTCGAGGACCGCGTCATTGCTCTCCTCGAAGCCAAGTTCGCCTATTTTGAACCCAACCGCCGCTTCCTCGGCGCGCTGATGAGCAACGCCGCGGATCCTGCCAGCCCCCTGTCTCCTTTCAGCGAGCCCTCCCGCCCCATCCGCGAATTCGATTTCGCTCAGTTCCAACGCGCCCTGGATGAAACCGGCGTGAGTATCCCCAACGACCTCGCGCCGCACTTGGCGAAGATCCTCTGGATGTACCAGATGGGCATGCTGCTGTTCTGGATCTACGATCGCTCCGAAGGCCAGTCCCGCTCGCGTCAACTCATCAAGCGCAGCATCGGCATGGTCGTCCTGCTGCTCAAGCTTTCGAACCTGCCCCTGTTGAAGCCCGCCCGGAAGGCCATTCTCGAACTCGTCGCTATCCTCGAGGGCTGATTTCGCCCATGCAGCGCACGGCCGATTCCAGCGCCCCTTCCCTCCATCCGCCCCAGTTGCTCGTATGCTCTCCCGCGAAATGGATCCGCCCCTCGGCCCGGGCCAGTACTTCTAAGGTATTGTACTGGCCCGTGGTTGGCGACAATTAGGAACCGCTTCCGCATTGACTCGTTCGTTTTGTTACCCGAGCGCGGTGGTTGCCTCATGAAAATGTTACCTGTCGATTTTACAAATGACAGGCAACACAACCAGGAGGCAACTGAGTTTGGAAACCAGACGAGAACTGATTCAGGCCATCGCAGAGCGGTATCGCACCGCGAACCGGGCCGACAAGCGGAAAATCCTCGACGAGTTCACGGAGGTCACCGGCTTTCACCGCAAGCATGCGATTCGCGCCTTGCGGCAACGAGCCAAGGAAGCAGCGAAGCCTGCACGATCGCGGCCGTACGACGTGGCTATCGTCCAAGCGTTAACGATCCTTTGGGAAGCCGCGTATCGCATCTGTGGCAAGCGGCTGAAGCCAGCGATTCCCGTCTTCTTGGAGGCGATGGAGCGGTACGGACACCTCTCGCTCGCTACCGAGATTCGCGAGGGAGTGCTGAAGGTGAGCGCCGCCACCATCGACCGGCTGCTGGCGTCGGTTCGCGCAGCAAGCCGCCAGGGACGGCGGCGGAGCACGACCAACACACCGCCGCGGAAGAGCATAGCCGTCCGAACCTTTGCGGACTGGAATGACCCTTCGAAATGGACAGGGTCGCCCACTGCGGACAATCTGTGGCGGCCCGTCATGCTCACCGTCTGGTTTTGACCGACATCGCCTCCGCGCATTGGTCGTACGGGAGCAGGCGTTGATCACCGTGAAGGCCGACGAGGTTCGCGCTCGTCTTCCCTTCGCCATGCTCGGTCTCGAAGTTGACAACGATAGCGCTTTCATCAACGAGACCTTGGTGAACTTCTGTGAATCTCGCAACATCGAATTGACCCGATCTCGGGCCTACAAGAAGAACGATCAGGCCTGGATCGAACAAAAGAACGGCTCGGTGGTCCGCCGTTTGGTCGAGTATGGTCGGTTGGAGGGTGAGGCGTCCGCGGCGGTGCTCGATGAGCTTCTCCGGCAAGCCAGGCTGTACGTGAACTTTTTCTTGCCTTGCTTTAAGCTCAAATCGAAGATCCGCGTGGGTGCCATGGTGTCCAAGAAGTACGAGCCGCCCGCGACGCCGTACGAGCGACTCCTGACGAACGCGCGAATGACCGAGCCGCGGAAGGTCGCGCTGCGGGAGTTGCTGAGTGACATTCGGGTGATTCAATATCGCCTCACAACGCTGGAAGTATCCACCAGCAACGCTCCGGTCGACGCGCCCGAGCCAAACATAGATCGTTTTGTGGAAAGCCTTGCCACGGCATGGAAGGCTGGCGAAGTTCGCCCGACCCACCGAAAACCGACGACGGGGCCGCGCCCGTGGCGCACTCGCCTGGATCCGTTCGCGGACACGTGGGTCCTCGTCGAGCAATGGCTCAGCGAGCAGCCCGACACCAATGCCAAGGAGCTGCTAAAGCGCCTTCAGCAGGCCGATCCGACGATTGCGGACAATCTGCTGCGGACTCTCCAGCGGCGGGTCAGCGAGTGGCGCACCATGGTCGCCCGGCGTCTAGTCGTTGGTGCGTTCGCCGCTACGCCGGATGCCGAAAAGGAGACGGTCACTTTGTGATGGGGGCTCGGCCTCCAAACCCCCGGGATTTACCGCGCAGCCAAGCCGACGCTCAGGTTCCATCCCTGGAGAGCCCTATCCTCCGCTTGGGTAGCACCAGCATAAGCGGCGAATCCCTTCGGAGTCCAGGGTAAACTTTCACGATCCAATGAGGTGCCTCAACCCGCGACAACTACAATCGGATAACATATCCTCGTGAGGCAACACGACAGGGAGAAGTAGTTGACGCCGGACAGCTCGTCTTGAAACATGATCCTGGAACCGGCGGTTGACGCCTCTCGACGTGGCCGTCTCGACCGGAAACGACTGATACTAAACGGGATGAACAATTTCAACCCTTGTTTAGCCGTTCACCCGGAAGGTGAATGCGCTGCTGGCCCCACCGACTTCCCTCCGCCCCACCGTATCGACTCCTTCGGCGGCCCTGTCAAAGCCTGCTGGGGTTCCTCTCCGGCCGTCACCCGCCATGGACTGTTGGCTTACTTTATTGACTTCCTTAAAGTGAGTAAGACGTGGCAGGCGTTCGTCGACTCTTGTCCTCTGACTTACTCCAGCCCGAACGCGCCAACCAAGGAAGAGATCCTCGCCACCATGCTGTACTCGTACTTGATTAGCGGGTTCCGGGATCATTCGCCTCCCGCTTTGGGTCAGTTTCCTGGCGTTTTTGGAGTTTGTGCCGCAACGAGCCCCTCACAATCATGCCACAGGCGTCGCGCGACGCTACGGAAACGATTGATTCTAT
>JANXMS010000100.1 GCA_025354525.1 Acidobacteriota bacterium | reverse complement strand
TTCAAGGCCGAAGCCATCGTCGGCTCTTTCCTCCACGAAGGTCCCAACCGTTATAGTGCACCCCCATCGTTCCTTCTCGTCCGCGGCGATCGCAACGCCAAGTCCGAACCCATGCGCCCCGGCTTCCCCCGCGCCGCCGATTGGGGCGGGCTGCCCGTCGAAGTCCCCACCGCCTCGGGACAAACCTCCGGCCGTCGTCTCGCCCTCGCCCGCTGGCTCACCGCCCCTGAAAACCCGCTCACCGCTCGCGTCATGGCCAATCGCCTCTGGCATCACCACTTCGGCCGCGGCATCGTCCCGTCTCTCGATAATTTTGGCCGCATGGGCGACAAACCCAGCAACCCCGAACTCCTCGATCTCCTCTCCACCGAACTCATCGCCCGCCGCTGGAGCCTCAAGGCCATGCACCGCCTCATCATGACGACCGAATCCTACCAGCAAGGCTCCGCCTACGAACCCCCCGCCGCCATCGCCGCCGACCCCACCAATAAACTCCTCTGGCGCTACCCCATCCGCCGCCTCGAAGCCGAAATCGTTCGCGATCAGGTCCTCGCCGTCAGCGGAACCCTAAACCAAACCCAATTCGGCCCCGCCGTCTTCCCGCCCCTCCCCGCCGAACTCCTCGCCTCCAGCACGAAAGGCATCTGGAACCAACAACCCGACGGCCCCGAAACCTGGCGCCGCAGCGTCTACGTCTATCGCAAACGCGGCCTTCCCTTCCCCATGTTCGAAACCTTCGACCTGCCAGATCAAAACATCGCCTGCGGAGCCCGTAACGTTTCGACTGCCCCCACCCAGGCCCTCTTTCTGATGAACGATCCGTTCCTCCTCCGCCAAGCCCACCTGTTCGCCGAACGCATCCGCGAAGCCGGCGGAGACCCCGTCTCCACCGCCTTCGGCTTAGCGCTCGCCCGCTCCCCCAAGCCCGAAGAGCGCGCCGCCGTCGCCAACCTCGATCTCGACGCCCTCGCCCAAGTCGTCCTCAACCTCAACGAATTTCTCTACCTGCGATAACCATGCAATCCCGGCGTAAATTCCTTCTCGAAGCCGGCGGCGGTCTCGGCGCTCTCGCCCTCACCTCCCTCGAAGCCGCCACCCACCACGCCCCCCGCGCCAAACGCGTCATCTCCCTTTTCATGAGCGGCGGCGTCAGCCACATGGACACCTTCGACCACAAACCCGCCCTCGCCCGCTACGCCGGCCAACCCCTCTCCGGCAAAGGCGACATCGTCGTTCGCCAGGGCCACCCCGGGCCCCTCATGCCCTCCCAGTTCAAGTTCCACCGCCACGGCCAAAGCGGCCTCGAAGTCAGTGAACTCTTCCCCAAACTCGGCGCCCTTGCCGACGAATACGCCCTCATTCGCAGCGTCTTCTCAAAATCGAACGATCACGTCCAAGCCCACTACGCCCTCTCCAGCGGCCAAATCCGCATGGGCTTCCCCTCCCTCGGCTCCTGGGTCACCTATGGCCTCGGCTCCGTCAATAAAGACCTCCCCGGCTACGTCGTCCTCTATGACCAACGCGGCGGACCCTTCGGCGGACCCGCCAACTGGACCGCCGGCTTCATGCCCGCCGCCTACCAAGGCACCGTCTTCCGCGCCTCCGGCGACCCAATTCTCGATCTCAAACCGCCCCCCGGCCTCTCCAACGACGAACAGCGCAAACGTCTCGCCGCCCTCGCCAAACTCAACGCGATCAACGCCGCCCAAACTCCCGCCAACTCGGAACTCGCCGCCCGACTCGAAAGCTACGAACTCGCCTACCGCATGCAAAGCGCCGCGCCCGAAGCCGTCGATCTCGCCAGCGAATCCGCCGCCACCAAAGCCCTCTACGGCCTCGACCAAAGCCACACCGAACCCTTCGGCCGCCAGTGCCTCATGGCCCGCCGCCTCGTCGAACGCGGCGTCCGCTTCGTCCAGCTTTAACACGGCGGCCTCGGCAACCAAAACCTCGACACCTGGGACGCTCACGAAGACGTCCGCGCAAACCACACCCGCCACGCCGCCGCCACCGACACCCCCATCGCCGGGCTGCTCACCGACCTCAAAGCCCGCGGCATGCTCGACGATACCCTCGTCATCTGGCACGGCGAATTCGGCCGCATGCCCATCTCCCAGCGAGGCCTCGGCCGCGACCACAACCCCGGCGCGATGTCCATCTGGATGGCCGGTGCTAAAATCCGCGGCGGCCAAGTCATCGGTTCCACTGACGAGTTCGGCTACAAAGCCGAGGAACAGCCCATCAGCGTCCACGATTTCCACGCCACCATCCTCCACCTCCTCGGCCTCGAACACACGAAGCTCACCTATCGCTTCAATGGCCGCGAAATGCGACTCACCGACGTTTACGGAACACCCATCCCGCAAATCGCATGACCAAAGCCTGGGCGCTCGTCGGCCTCCTCTGGGTCGCCTTCTGCCTGAATTACATCGACCGGCAAGTGGCCTTCTCCATCTTCCCGGCCCTCCGCCGCGAAATGGGCTTCACCTCCACCGAACTCGGCTGGGTCGGAACCGTCTTCCTCTGGAGCTATTCGCTCGCCCTGCCCTTCGCCGGCCGCCTCGCTGATCGAACGGATAAACGCCGCCTCATCGCCGCCAGCATGCTGCTCTGGAGCCTCGCCATCTGGGGCTCCTCCGCAGCCACCGGCGTGGGCTCGTTTCTGTTCTGGCGCGGAATGATGGGCATCACCGAAGCCCTCTACTTCCCCGCCGCCGCCGGCTTCATCGCCAGCATTCACTGCGGCGAAACGCGCAGCCGCGCCCTCGGCCTCCACCAAAGCGCCCAGCTCTTCGGCGGGGCTTTAGGCGGCTGGTACGGTGGCTGGAGCGCTGACGGACCCGGCTGGCGAACTGGCTTCACTACGCTCGCCATCGCCGGCATCGTCTACGCCTTCGTCCTCTGGTTCGTCCTCCCCCGTACGGAACGAACCCATCGCGATGCCTTCAGCGATGGCTCCATCTGGTCGCCCACCTTCTGCTGGCTCGTCGCGACGTTCTTTGGCTACTGTGGCGTCCTCTGGATGCTCTACGCTTGGCTCCCCAGCCACCTCGGCGACCGTTTCGGCTTCTCCATGGCCGAAGCCGGTTGGCGCGGCACCGTCTTCCTCCAAGGCAGTGGATTTGTTGGAATTCTCATCGGCGGCTACTGGGGCGACCGCACCGGACGCCGCCTCCACTTCGCCGCGCTCGGCATGTTGCTCAGCCCCATCTTCGGCTACTTCGTCTTCGCCGCTCCCACTCTCGAAGGCTCCATCGCCGCCGCCATCGGCTTCGGCCTCGGCTCCGGCCTTGTCATGTCGAACCTCTTCGCCGCCGCCTTCGCCCTAGTCGGCTCCGGTCGCCACGGCTGGGCCGCCGGCCTGCTCAACATGGCCGGCGGCATCTCCGGCGGCGTCGGTATGTTGCTCGCCGGCTACTCGAAAGACAGCGCCGCCTTCGTCGGCCTATTCACCATCCTCGCCGCCACGGGCCTTCTCGTTACGGTTCGGCGATCACCAAATGCTGCCGCGTCTTGACCTTCGTCAACGTCTGCCGCGCCCCACTCGGCCACTCTCACTCCCTTCCCCAAACTAAACGTCCGACTCGCTGCAATAACCCGTCCCGCTCGTCACCGTCTCACCCTGCTTGCCGATCCGCACCACGCCTCCCAACCATCGGCCTTCTCGTTACGGTTCGGCGATCACCAAGTGCTGCCGCGCCTTGACGTTCGTCAACGTCTGCCGCGCCCCACTCGGCCACTCAATCTCAATCTTCCCCACCGTCGCCTCCTTCCCCAAACCAAACGTCAGCGCCAAGTCCGACTGGCTGCAATAGCCCGTTCCGCTTGTCACCGTCTGCCACTGCTTGCCCATCCGCACGACAGCCCCCAGCGCGCTCCGATTGCTCTTTTTCCCTTGCAGCCGCAGCGAAAGATAATTATTCGCGTTCCCTCCCTCATTCCTCAGCAACACCGCGGGCCCGTGATTGTTCGTCACAATCACGTCCAAGTCCCCGTCCCGGTCATAGTCCGCATACGCCGTCCCCCGCGCTACGTAGGCGTTCGTCAACCCCGCCCCCTTCGTCACATCCGAAAACTTCCCCTTCCCGTCATTGTGAAAAAGCAGCGGCAACTGCCGAAACTGAATCTTCGGCTGCACCCGGCCAATTTCCTCGTCGATATGGCCGTTCGCGGCAAACAAATCGGCTCGCCCGTCCAAATCGTAATCAAAGAAAAACAGCCCAAACGTCAAACTCAACAAGCTCGACCGCCCCACCGTCGACCGCGGCGCTTCGTCCACAAACAGCCCGTTGCCTTCGTTGTGATACAACCCCAGCATCTGATTCGAAAAGTTGCCTACCGCCAAATGCGCCCGACCAGACTCGTCATAGTCCCCCGCCGCCACGCCCATCGCGCCACGGGCCACCCCGTCCTCACTAAAGGCCACCCCAGCCGAAACAGCGATGTCGGTAAACGTCCCGTTCTTGTTATTCCGATACAACCGATTCGGCTGGGTGTCGTTAGCCAGAAACACGTCCGGCCAGCCATCGCCGTTCACGTCAAACACCCCGATTCCCAGCGCCTTGCTATTCGCCTCCGCAATTCCCGCCTTCTTTGACACATCCTCGAACGTGCCATTCCCCCGATTGCGATACAACTTCGGCGGCACACCTTTGTACGATTCAGGCGTGCAGTACGACTTGCTATTGCCGTCCATCGAACAAAACAAATCGCCCTTCGCCGTCCACTGCACATAGTTCGCCACCAGCAAATCCGCGTGCCCGTCCCGGTCAAAATCCAAAAACGCAGCCGACGTCCCGAAGTCCGCGTTCGCAATCCCAGCCGCCTTCGTCACGTCTTTGAATCGCCAGCCGCCTTCGTTATGAAACAGCCGATCACCCTCTAACGCCGTAATGTAGACGTCCTCGCGCCCGTCGTTGTCATAATCCGCCACCGCTACGCCCATGCCGAACATCTCGACATCCAGCCCACTACCCTTCGTCACGTCCGTAAACGTACCGTTCTTGTTGTTCCGATAAAGTGCGCTCAAACTGCGCCGACCCTTCGGCGTCCAATCCTTCGAATTCACAAGTAGCAAATCCGGCCAGCCGTCACCATCGGCGTCGAACCAAGCCGCGCCCGACCCCATCGTTTCAGGGAGCCAACGTTTGCCCGCCCGGCCGCTGTTGTGTACGAAGTTGAGCCCGGCGGCCTTGGTCACTTCTTGAAACCGGACGGGAACCGGCTGCGCGATCAGCATCATGGCGATGCACGTTACGGGGAGAAGACGATGGAGCATGGGGTAAAGAAATCGATTCGTGTTCGTGGATCATCTGGCGCTCGTTGTTATCCTCGGCGCTTCGTTGACGATGTTTCTGGGTAATGGACTGCGCGGATTCGTCCGCTTTAAACCGCCGGAATAGAGCCTCTTCGTATTCAGCCTTGGCTGCATCGCCCATCCCACGATACGCCAGCATCAGCGTATAGTGAGCCTGAACATCCTCGGGGTCAATCGCCAGAACCTTCTGCAGGGCGACGACCGCCTCGCTGTACCGCCGTTGCAGAAACAACAACCGGCCAATCTGATTCTGCGCCACCCGGTCCCGCGGATACTTTCCCACCACCGTCGCCAAGCTCGCCAAAGCGCCGTCATAGTCGCCGTCCGCTTTCTGCACCAGAGCCTTGAAGAAGTGGATGCGGGCCAGCGTCGGGTCAATTGACATCGCCTTGGCCAAGTAAGGTTTCGCCCCCTCCGTTTCACCTTCCTGAATCAGCGCCCGCGCGACATTCAACCAACCGTCCGCGTAGCCCGGCTCCGACTCCGTCACCTTCTTGAACGCATACTCGGCACCCTTCAAATCACCCTGCAACAGCAGCCCAATCCCCCAGTCGTTCCACCGTTCCCGAGACGCCTTTTCCACCACCGGCTTCCACTGCGTCGGCGTCGAACCGACGTTCAAAACCGCCTGCGACGTGGCCAACGTGACGATCGGCAAAACTGGAATCTCGCCCTTGCTCTGGCCCGACACATTCTTAGGAATATTCGTTTTATCGAAACTATACTCACGGCTGTCGTGATGCACGCTCGCCTCTCCCGCCCCGGCCTGCCCCGCAAACGCATATTTGTTGTAATACTGCGAAAACTTGCGATAATTCAACTTCGCCGTAAACGATACCGGCCCCTTCACCCCCGCCGGCAGCTTCACGCGGTAATGCACCACATCCGCCGCCCCTGGCGGAATTGATCGCACATAAAACGCGCTTCGGGCCTGCCATGCGTTGCGCTTGTTGATCGGGTTTCCTTCCCCGTCCAGCAGTAAGCTCCGATAGAAATGCGCCCCGGGCTCCACCGACCCGTCCTCCTCCAGCGCCCCCGACCAATAAACCACGTTTCCTGCCGCATCCTTGCCCTGCAAGTCCAGCCAAATATCGAACGAGTCAATCGTCCCGCCCGGGAAGAAATGGCCAATTTTCCGCGTCCGCACGACCACATCCAAACGCACCGTTTGGCCCGGCTCAAAACTTACGCCCGCCTGGTCCAGCGGCGCCGCCAACTCGCCTACCTCGCGCAACATGACCGCCCCACCACTCTCGGCCTCTTCCCCTACCCCGCTTAACGAATGCAACGTCGGCGCTTCGCCCGTCTTCCGCCGCATCTGCATGGCGGCATCAGCCTTAATCGGCGACGCCGCAAAAATGTCGACGCTAATAAACCCGGACTTCAAAAACTTCTCTGTAATCGCGAGCTGCTCTTGATCGTTGTTCACATGCGCCACGGCCATGTTCGCCCCCGGAAACCGGTGGTTGTGAATCTTGCCGTTCCGATTGCCCGGGTCCTTCGAATCAACCAGCGGCATGTGGCAGTCGGTACAAGTCGACGTCTTCGGCGGATAGTAGAAGCTCCGCGCCCCCTGCCCCGACACCCCCGACGCCTGCCAATTGTCGTAGTCGTTGAACCCCCGAATCCAGCGGTAGTTGTTCACCGGAACATCCAAATGAACCTTGTGGCACGACGCGCAATACTCCGCTGAATCCTGCTTCATGAACGGCTTCATAAACGTCCGCCGGTGCGGCTCCGGATCCAGATACGTCAGAAAATTATCGAACGCGCGGATATACCGATTCTTACTCGAAGCCAAATCATGCAGCGGCGGATACTCGATCGTAAACCCGCCATTGCCCATCGACCCCTCCACGTGCGTGATCGAATGGCACGAAACACAACCCAAACCGTTCTGCGCCTCCGGCGTATCGATCTGGTCCTTGATCGGTTTATCGAACCGACCGTTGAAGAAAACCGCATGGTCGTGGCAACTCGCGCACCACTTGCTCCCCTGCGTCCCGCTCAACTCCTGCATATGCTCGATCGACTTCCGATAGTACTGGTTGTTAAAGCTGGCGAAATGATGCACCGAACTGTCCCATTGCTTGTAGGCGTCCTGATGGCACTCCCCGCACAACTTCGAATCCATAAAGAAGTCCGCGGGAATCGTCCCGCCGACATTGGTCTTCGCTGAACTGGGCCAAAAAGGGCTCTTCGGCCCGCCGCCCTCAGCCTCCATCGAAACGGGAACAACCTTCGGATTCCGAATCCGGTCCGCCGCTTCGGGCACAAACGGAGCCACCAGCAAAGCCACCGCCGGAGCCAGCGCCCACGGAGCGAGGGGGCGTCGGTAGACGTACAACCCCCACATCGCCGCCACCGTCCCCACCGCCATATGCGCCCACAAAATCTTCTGATTCTCCGTCACCGCCCCGGCCCACACGAGCCAAGCACCGCTCGCGAAAACGACCCCCGCCAGAATCTGCAAAGGCTGCGGCAAATAGCGCAAGGCGATGAAAAACACCGCGCTGCCCAGCAGCAAGTGCAGCAGCACATTCCCCATGTAGAAGATCGTTGGCGAAGCAAAAGCTGCAATATAGGCCGTATTCGCCAGCAGCGCAACGAACAAAATCGCGCTCAGTTTTTTCATCGAGAAGAATCTAACGGACGTAGTAATCGAAGCGCCGGACGAGTGTTGAACTCTTTTTTCCAATCGCCGACCGGCCCCGTCTCTCCATATTCTTTCATACTCCGAAACGGTAACGGCTCCACCGTCTGCGAGTGCAACGTATTTGCATCTCGATCTTTCGCCCAGCCCTGCACCTTCAATAAAAAGTCTCGCCGCCATCCCGCCGCCGGCGGAGGCAAAGCCGGAAACCGCAGTCGAATCTCATCACCAGACCCCATCACCACCATCCGGTCATCCGCCGCCCGCGTCAACTCGCCCACCGCCCCATACCGCGTATACAGCCCCGGCGTCGGGTTCCACATCGAAGTCGTCCGTGCCGGTTCATAGGCAAACCGCTCCGGCTGCCGCCGCTCCGGATGCACCGTTACCGGCGAGAACCCACGAAACCGCAGTTCCGCCGTCCCCGTCAACTCCTGCTGCCGAACCTCCGGCACCGCCGTCTGCTCGCTCAAAAAAATCTCGTCCCAATACAGGCACAAGCTCGAAATCACCTTCACCTCACGGCTCGCGCTGAGCCACTTCCCACTCAGGTCCACAACAATCGTCTTCGGCTTCCCCGCCGGCATGCCCATGTCTTCAATCACCGTCTGCCACTCGCCCTGCTGATTCCTCACCTGCAAATACGGCATCACCAACCCCTGTGCCGACGCCTGCGCCGCCTGCAAAAACGTGCTCCCGTCCGCCCAGTCCACCCACCCGCTCATCACCAAAATCGCCCGCCCATCCGCCGCCACCTTGCCGAAATCCACCTCCACATGCGAACGTTCCGCAATCCCATCCATCCCCCGCCGAAACCCGTCCGCGTAGGCCCCATCCCGCGCGAACAGCTTCCCCCGCACGTCCACGCCGTTGTGATCCCGCGCCCGAATCGGTCGCACCGCCTTCGTCACCCCAAACAAACGAAACTCCGGAAACGGCGGCGCCTTAAACTTATCGTTCGTATAAATCTCGCTTCCCACCCGATGGTCCACCGCGATCAGCTTGATCTCATCGAGATACGCCACCTCGCTCAACTCCTCCGTCAGCCGAACTTCGTAAGCCCCGTCCCGCGCCACCAGCGCCGAACCCGAAATTTGCACGTACTCGTCATGGTCCACCGGAAAATACGTCCCATCTCCCGCCGCCGCCCCCAACGGAGCCACTCCCAGCACGTCCGTAATGTACTCAAACTCCTTCCCGTTCCATGTCCAAATCATCGGGCACGAACCCGACAACCGTTGCGCCTCTTTGAACTCGTGCGCCTTGTTCGCCGCCACCCGCGTCTCGTTCTGAATCAACCCATTCGCCCACGTAATCCGAACCGTATCCGCCTCTTTGTACTGCCGCAAATTAAACGTCATCGGCCGCCCGTCATACAGCCTTTTTTGATAAAGCCCCCCAGCTTTCACCTCCACCTCCGACCCCGGAGCCAGCTTCAAATTCTTCACCCCGGTCAACTGGATCCGAATCCAATTCGCCTTCGTCACCGACCGATTTAACGCCCGCACAAACCCCGTCTTCGTCGTCAACAGCAGATCCATCCGCCCATCGCCGTCCAGGTCCGCGCTCGTCGCCGCGGTCACACCCTCCGGCCAACCCACCGGCGTCACCAAAGCCCCCCAACGGTAGTTGCCTTCGTTCCGTAAAATGCCCCGCGCGGTGACCAGGTCCAACATCCCCCGGCCCTCCAGGTCCGCCGCCGTCAACCCTCCCGGCCCCGGCAAAGCCGTAAACTTACCCTTCGAATTCTTCAAAATGCCACCCGCGTACAGCAGGTCCATCTCTGCCCGATTCGCCAAATCAAACGCCTGCGGCAACCCCATCGGCGGCAACGGCTCAGCCGTATACTTCCCCGCCAACTGGTCCCGATACAGCACAGCGCCCTTGTTCGGATGGATCAAAACCAAGTCCATCCCCTTTGTCTCAGACAACGCCCGAAACGTCATCCCCCCCGTCACCGCCGCCTCCGCAAACGGAAAGTCCGCTGTCCGGTCCACGAACCCCGCCTCACCCTGGTTCCGCAACAACTTCACCTGCGGCCCCATTACAAATTTGTCCAGGTCGTAGTCGTGGTCATAGTCAAGCCAAACCACAGCTTCGCTAGCTGGCGCGGTCGCCTTCTCAAACCCGAACTTCAATGCCACCGGTGTCGGCGAAGCGGGCACCGGCTCTGCATCGTCCAGAATCTCGGAATAGAAGTTCCACTCCATATCCTCCGGAATCGCCGACCCTTCTTGCTCTTTCTTGATCCGCTGAAACGCCGCCAACTCCCGCGCCGCGCTTTCCTTCTCGCCCGCCTGTCGATAAAGGTTGAACATCTGAAAATGCGGCGCGAAAATGTTTGGGTCCATCGTGGCGGCTTTACGAAACGAAGCCAATGCCTCCGCCGTCTGGCTGCTCTGTTTTTGCAGCACGCCCAGATTGTAGTGCCCCCCCGCGTTTTCCGGCTCCAGTGCCACAAACCGCGCCATCTGCGCCATCGCTTTCTCGGTCTCCCCCAACCGCTTCCACTGAATGCCCAGGTTGTACCAGGTATGCGGCAGCTTCGGTGCCTGCTGCTGCACCTTTTCTAACTCGGCCATCGCCCGCTGCGTCTCCCCCGTCCGCAGCAGCGCCAGCGCCACGTTTAGCCGTTCCCGCGCCGAACTAGGTGCCAACCGGAACGCCTTCTCGAACTCCACTACGGCCTCTTTGCCCGTCGTCGGGTTCTCATAAAAAGCTTTGCCCAAGTTGCGGAACGTCGCAAGACGCTCCGTAACTTGGGCGGGGTTCGTTTGGGCCAGCAATGCGGCTCCGAGTAGAAGCCAGCTCCAATGAGAGATCCGCATCACTAATTATCGTACTTATCGAACTGCCAGCGAAGTCACGTTCGAAGCAGCCGATCCGACGCGCAACACAACCTGCGCCGCTCCTGGCGTCACGCCCATCGGCACGTTCGCCAACACCACGTAAATGCCCGGATAGCCCGGAATCGTCGTCGTGCCCAACACCGTCGCCGCACGCCCGCCAATCATCAGCGAAGCCGTCGCCGCCGTCACATTGCCTCCGTCCGGAATCTGCCCCGTCGTCAACGCCGGAACCGTCTGGCCTAACCCGGTGGTCACGAACGCAATCGTCTCACCCGCTCGAGCCGGGCTGTCCGGCCGCACGATCGTGAAGTCCAACGCCCGCACCGCGAACGCTCCCACCGTATCGAAGAACATTGCCGGCGCAACCGGTGCAACCGTCACCTTACGCGCATTCGATGCCCCGTTGGCCGACTGCACCACCACGTCATTCTCGCCGACCGGTACTTCAAAAGGTACCTGCGCCACAATGTAGCCCGAAGGATTGTTCTTCGGCTCATAACCAATCGCGATGATTGGTGCCGCAATGCCGCCAATCGTCACCGAAGTCCCATTCACAGCCGTCGGCAGTCGCAGCCCAACCAGTCCGCTTAAGTCCGTCGCCAATTTGCTCAGGTCCTCGCCGAATATCGTGAACTGACCGCCGTGAGCCAGAGTCTTCATGTTTAAGTCGCTGACCGCGCTGATCACTTCCACAAGCCGCGGCATCTTCGCATTAGCAGTTGCCAATTGCGCTCGAACCACCCCGCCCGCATTCACCGTCGTGTGCAGGTTCAAATAGTGATTCTCCGGGCTCCGCAGCGCCGCATTCAACGACGTCAAAGCCTGTCCGCCGGTCACGTTCACCGTCCGCCAAATGTTGCCGAACCCATTAGCCGAAACCACGCTGCGATCACCAGCACCGATGCTGCTGTTGATCGTCACCGGACCGTTCACACCCGGTGCCGCGTCGTGGATATGAAGGCCGGTAATCGTCACCGCCGCCGGGAACCGGTAGTTGATGTCGAAGGTCACCCGAGCCGCCGTGACGTCACCCGTCCGGTCACGCAAAACATTAAAGTATGCGTTACCCGAGGCCGTCGCATCCAGCCCCGTGATCGCCGGAACTTCATTCGACGTCAGCATATTCGTCCGGAATGGGATTGCTTCGGTACCCAGCAGCTGCGAGCGGATCAAGCCGCCCGGAAAGGTCGTCGTATGCAGGTTCAAATAGTATTCAGCCGGGCTATCAAAGATACCTTCCAGCGTCGCCACCTGCGCCGGAACAGCCGTCGCAACCTCTACTCTGTAGAACAAATTGCCCGCCCCATTCGGCGCTGCTGGCACCGACGCGGCACCGGCCCCTATGCCCGTATTGATGATAACCGGACCATTCACCCCGGCCACGCCGTTGTGAATGTGCATGCCTGTAAAAACCGCATCGCTCAGCCCTTGATAGTCAACATCAAAAACCACCACTCCAGCCGCCAGACGACCGCCCTGGTAAGCCCGCAGCGCTTCAATCGATCCCACGCCGCTCGCCGTTACCGTCGTGATCGCTGGAACCTCGTTCGCCGTCGAAAGCCGCGTCAACAGTACCGTCCGCTCCGCCGACATCACCTGACCACGAATGATCCCACCCGGATAAACCGAAGTGTGCATGTTGACGTAGTACCCAGACGGGTTCGTAAACAGGCCCCGCAACGAAGCCACTCCCGCCATATCTCCCGGCAATACCTGCGCCTGCCGCACCACCTGACCTCGAAATGGAGCCACAACCTCCACCGACGCGGCACCCGCTCCAATACCCGTGTTGATCGTCACCGGCGCGTTCACGCCCGCCGCACCCGAGTGGATGTGCAAACCCGTTATCGTCGCCTCTCCAGGAAACGTGGACAGGATCACGAAATCCACCGATCCGGATACGATCTGGTCCTGCGCATCTCGCTGCACGTGCGCGTACAGCAGCGCGGTGCCCCGCGCGTCGTAGCCAACAATTGCTGGCACTTCATTCGCCGGCGAAAGGGCCGCGAGGAACGTCGCCGTCTCCAAACGCTGAGCCAGCGCGGAAACGGCAAACAAGGCAAACGCAATAAATGTCTTTTTCATGGAACAAAACTCTCTATCAGGACGATAGCGAAGATGATGCCACAGCGCACGGCACCGGACTAACAATTAACAACTTATTGAAAACGGGTCCGCGCCACCGCCGCCTGCCAACCAGCCCAAAGCCCTTCCCGCTCCGACTCCGACATCACCGGCTCAAAACTCCGATCCGCCTGCCAGAACGCCTCAACCTCGGCCAACGACTGCCAAAACCCCACCGCCAGCCCCGCCAAATACGCCGCCCCCAACGCCGTCGTCTCGCTATCCTTCGGCCTCACCACCGGCCGCCCCAAAATGTCAGCCTGAAACTGCATCAGAAAGTTGTTCTGCGCCGCCCCGCCGTCCACCCGAAGCTCCGTCAACGGTGCCCCGCTATCGGCCTCCATCGCCGTCACCAGCTCCCGCGTCTGGTAAGCCATGCTTTCAAGCGTCGCCCGCACGATCTCATTCCGACCCGTCGCCAGCGTCATCCCCGTCAAACTCGCCCGCGCCGAAGCGTCCCAATGCGGCGCGCCCAGCCCCACAAACGCCGGCACCAAATACACGCCCCCCGTGTTCGGAACCGACATCGCAATCTGCTCCGTATCCGGCGCCGACTCGATCAATCCCACCTTATCCCGCAACCATTGCACCGCCGCCCCGGCAATAAAAATCGAGCCCTCCACCGCAAATTGCGCCGTCGCGTCCAGCCCCGCCGCCCGCGTCGCCAGCAACCGGTTCTTCGAAACCGGCATCTCCGTTCCCGTGTGCAACAACGCAAAACAGCCCGTGCCGTAAGTGTTTTTCGACAGCCCCTTGCGAAAGCAAGCCTGCCCCGCCAACGCCGCCTGCTGATCCCCGGCAATCCCTGCAATTGGAATCTCCGCCCCCAGCACCGTCGCCGCCGCCATCCCACAAATCCCGCTCGACGGCACAATCCGCGGCATCATGCTCCGTGGAATCCGAAACACCTGCAACAGCGCATCGTCCCATTCGCCACTCGCCAAATCCATCAACATCGTTCGCGATGCATTCGTCGGGTCAGTCACGTGCGCCTTACGATCCGACAGGTTCCAAATCAACCACGAGTCGATATTCCCAAACAGCAGATCCCCCGCCTCCGCCCGCTCCCGCGCGCCCGGAGTATGGTCCAAAATCCATTCCACCTTGCTCCCCGAAAAATAGGCGTCGATCACCAACCCCGTCTTCGCCGCCACCCAAGCCCCGTCCGCCGACGCCGCCAGCGCCTTGCACCGCTCGGCCGTCCGGCGACACTGCCACACGATCGCCGGTGCCACCGGCACCCCCGTATGACGATCCCAAACCACCGTCGTCTCCCGCTGGTTTGTAATCCCAATCGCCGCGATGTCCAGCGGCTGCGCATCGATCTCGGCCATCGTCCGCCGCATCGCATCCAACTGCGCGGTCCAAATCTGGCTCGCGTCCTGCTCCACCCAGCCCGATTGCGGATATCGACACGGCGTCGGAATCGCGGCCATCGCTAGCCGCGTTCCCTCCCGATCATAAAGGGCCGCCCGGGCCGTCGTAGTTCCTTCGTCAAGGGAGAGAATGTAGCGCACCCGCCGATTATAATGGAGAGACATGTTCTTCAAGCTCGCCACCAAAAAAATAACCACCTTCGCCGACCGCCTAGCCGCTGCCAAAGCCCAGGGCTTCGCCGCCGAAAGCGTCGCCGGCGGGTATCTGGTCACGCGCAAAGGCTGCGCGGCGATCGTCAAAGAGGTCGCCGACGGCCAAGCCGAAATCACCGAACAGGGCATCCTCAGCGGCAAGCAGGTCGCCCGCCTCATGCATGGCGGCTATCAAATGTTCTTCCTCACCGCCGACGGCCACCAGCACCCGGCCCTCGCTGAACATCTCACAGCCGTCCACACCTTCAACGAAGATCTCACCGAAGCCCTCGGTGCCACCAGCCTCTACAACACCTCGCTCGGCACCACCTGCAGCGGCCACGTCTACGACCGCGTCGAAGACCGGGACCACGTCGTCCCCAAACGCCCCTGGGAATAACAGCGTAACTGCCGGATTTCGCTTGCCGAATCCACCGGCAGGACCAACGCCAGCACCTGCCGCAGCCGCTTTTACGCCTACGTTATCGACCGAGATCACGTCGTCGCCAAACGCTCCTGGGATTAGCCACGTAACTTCTCACGCCGTCCTGCCAAACCCACTTCTTCTCGCTATGACGGTCGCCAGCTTGTTCGGGCAGTCCAAGGAAGTCGGCCTGACGATCGCTACTGTCTTCCCGCACCAGCGCAATTTGCTCGATCTCCGCCCCGGCCTGACGTTGAATGCCAAAACCTCGCCCTGCTCGCCGAAGTCCACCTTCTTGCCTCCAACGTCTCCCCCTACCTCGCCGTCGGCTTTGGCTAAGCCCAACACCAATCCAGCGCACTCCGCCAAAATGCCACTCCCAACCCACTCCGCGACCGCCAACTCACCTTCGGCGGAAACATCGGCGGCGGCGGCGACCTTCGCGAGTTTCTGACCCCTTCGCCCCGCTACGACACCCCGCTCACTGGCCTGCAACACAACGTGCCCAGGCCAGCGTCGGCATCGCCTTTACCAAATCAACTTCAACCCAAACTGCATCTGCCTCGGATCATTCGATTGGCTCGTCACCCGGCCGAAGTTAGCCCCGCCCGTCACGCTCGTATTCGGGCTCCCAAATCGAACTCGGTTCATAGCGTTGAACGCCTCCGCCCGAAACTGCAATTTCAGCTTCTCGAGGATCTGAAACTGCTTAAACACCGACATGTCCACGTTATTAATGTGATGGTTCCGCAGGTTGCTCACGAGCGGACTCATGTTGCCCAAAGTGAACGGTGCCGGCTGGCTAAACACGCTCGTATCGAACCACCGGTCCAACCGCTGATGAGCGTCCACGTGGAGTGTCGCGCTCGTCCCGTTGTTGTTTGCCCGGATCGCCTCAGTAAACAAGCCCGCCGTGTTGTTCGCGCTGATGCCCAACGCCGAACCCGACTGCACGTTCACAATTCCGTTCAACTGCCAACCCCCGACCAACGCGTCGACCAACCGCGACATCCCGCTCCCAAACTGACGACCACGACCCACCGGCAGCTCATAAACACCGCTGAAAATCAGCCGATGCGGCACATCCACACTCGATACCGCCCGGCTCGCCTTAAAGTTTGTGCTGTCCTGATGGCTCGTTCCGTCATCCATCGCCTTGGCCCAAACGTAGCTCCCTTCAAACACCATCCCCTTCGCAAAGCGTTTGCTGAAGGTCGTTTGCAACGACGTGTAGTCCGACGTCGCCCCCTGCGAAAATAGCGGATAGATCGCCCCAAACTGCGGAAACGGCCGCAACAGTTGCGCCCGCGATACCTGCCGATTCGCCAGCACCCCGCCCCCCTGACCGAAGAACGGGTTATCCACCAACTGGTTCAACTGGTTCCCCAACGTCAGGAATCGCGGGTCAACTTGATTCAGCGTAAAGCCGCCCTCGCCCCCTCGGGATAGCTGCCGACCCCGATTGCCCACAAACGCGGTTTCCAGCAGCACCGCGCCCGGCAACTCCCGCTGCACCGTCAAGTTGTACTGCAACGTGTACGGCGTATTCGTCGTGCTCAACGGCGCATCCAAATTGCTCCCAATCGCCGTCAAGGCACCTTGCGATGAGCCCGGCACCGGCTGAAAGCCACCCGGGAAAGGGTTCTGGAGCGTATTCAGCGGCGTAATCCCGTCCAGGGTCGCCACCCAAGGCGTCTCCACCCGGAAGCCTTGCGGACCCACCGTCCCCTGCGCCGACAACGTGCTCGGCCCAAACAACTGCGCAAAAGCACCGCGAATCGCCGTCTTGCTATCCACTTGATAAGCAAAGCCCAACCGCGGAGCGATGTTGTTCCAATCACCATTAAACTGCGTCCGGTCCTTACTTCCGGCACCCACAAACCGCAACCCGCCCGTCAGATTCGGAAATGCCGAAACCGTCTTCGCCAGCGGCGAAGGTAGCGAAGGATCGAACCAGCTCATCCGGTCATAACGCTCCGTCCGCGGCGTATCGAAATCGTACCGAATGCCAATGTTCAGCGTCAGTTTTCGCGTGATCCGCCAATCGTCCTGCACATAAAACGCCTGATAAAAACTCTGCGAAGCCACGTTCTTCCAGTTCTGATAAAAATTCCCGCTCGTGCCCGTGCCCAGTAGGAACGAAGCCAATCCGCTACCCGCCGTAGCGCTTGCCGCCGTCGGGTTCGGCCCCTGCGTCATCAACGTCGTAAAGCCGAACGTACCCGCCGCCCGCGCCTCCCAAACATTGATTCGCAACATCCGCCCCTCATAGCCAAACTTCAACGAATGCTTGCCCACCAACTTGCTCAGGCTCCCCGCTAGACCGTAGTTGTTGAAGCCGCTCTGCCGATGGTCGCTGCCCCCCAACGAAGCCTGCCCCGCCACGTCGAAACGCGGAAACATGAACCGGTCCACCGCCGTATCCAGCGCCTTCGGCAGCCCCAAACTCGACGGCACAAAGCCCAACCCCTGATTGTCAAAAAGGAACCGGTTCCGCGCAAACGACAGCCGCAGATTCAGGAGCGTCGTTGGGCTCAACGTGTTCGTATAATCCACCACCGCGTTCCGCCCGAAGTCGTTGTTGTTCACCCTACCTTCGGCAATTCCCAACTCGCCCGGAAACAGTTGTGGAGGCCCGTTGAACGAACGCCGCGTCGAAAAACGTCCAAACAGCCGCTGCCGATCCGACAGGTTGTGGTCCATGCGAATATCGAAGTTATTCGTGTCGATCCTGGCCGCTCCGTTGTTGTAAAAATTGTTCCGAAACGTCCCCGGATCGCCCCCCTGATTCGCCCGCGGATAGTACGCCATCGCGTTCCGCGCCACCGGGTCAAACCGATTGGCCGGAATCACGTTGCCCGGAAAAAGGTCGCGAATCGAACCTGCCCCGTTCGGGTTCGGCCGCGTCGTCGCAGGATCAAAAATTCCGATCACCTGCGTCGCGCTCGCCCGCGTATTCGTAAAGTCGCCCGCCCGCTCCCGATCCGTCGGCACCGTCGTCAACCGTTCAGCGAAACTTCGCTCGCGCAACCCTTCAAACGAACCCATAAAAAACGTCTTGTTCCGGATCACCGGACCGCTCGCCATCCCGCCAAACTGATTGCGCTTAAAACTCCCCAGCGCCGCCCCCCGCGAGTTCGCAAAAAAGTTGTTCGAATCCAGCACCGAATTCCGCAGAAACTCATAAGCGCTCCCGTGGAACTGATTCGTCCCCGATTTATAAACCAAATTCAACACGCTCGTGATACTTCGCCCGAACTCCGCGCTGAAATTCTGCGCCTGCATCTTGAACTCCGCAACCGCATCGACGGACGGAAAAACCGACAAACCCGCGAAGCCGTTCACGGTCGGAAACGCCGCGCTCGATCCATCGACGAGCACGTCAAACGTCCCGCCCCGCGCGCCGTTTACGCTGTAGCCCACCTGGTTATGAGCATTGCCAATCCCGCCCGTCACCCCCGGCGTCAAGTTCACAAGACCATAAACATTCCGCGTATTCAACGGCAGTTCGAGAATCCGCTTATTATCCACCACCTTGCCCACCGACGAACTCGTCGCTTCCACCACCGCCGCATCGCCCTGCACCGAGATCGACTCGTTCACCCCGCCCACCTGCAAAACCACGTCCACCCGAGCCTGCTGCTGCACGCTCAATCGGATCCCAGTCTGATTAAATCCCTTGAATCCCGCCGCGCTCACCCCAAGCCGGTAATCTCCGAGCGGCAGCAGCGGGGCCGTATAGTTCCCCGCCTCGTTCGTCACCACTGCAACCTTCAAACTGGTGCCGACGTTGCTCACCGCTACCTTCGCGCCCACCACCACAGCCCCGCTGCCATCGGTCACCGTACCGGTAATCGTCCCGGTAGCAGTCTGCGCCCAAGCCGCCGACGCCACCAAAATCATCAAAAAGCCAGAGTAAACGCGCATAAGACCTCTGCCCCGAGCCTACCAAATCAAAGTTACGAAAAAACTACAAACCCGCCCTCTTCCACATCTCCGCCACCCGCTCCTTCACCTCCGCCGGCAACGTCAACACCTCCGGCCAACGCCGTGTAAACCCCTCCTCCGGCCACTTCCGCGTCGCGTCAATCCCCATCTTCGAACCCCAATTCACCATTCTGCTGGAATGGTCCAGCGAGTCAATCGGCCCCAACACAAACTCAATATCCCGCTGCGGATCAATGTTATTCAGCGTCTTCCAAGCCACCTCGCTGTAGTTCTGCACGTCGACATCCTCATCCACCACCACGATGCACTTCGTGAACATCGCCTGCCCCAAACCCCACACCGCGTGCATCACCTTCCGCGCCTGCATCGGGTAACTCTTCCGAATCTTCACGAGCATCAGGTTGTGAAAAATCCCCTCGGCCGGCATGCACATATCCAAAATTTCCGGAATCTGCATCCGCAGCAACGGCAAAAACGTCCGCTCAATCGCCTTGCCCATGTAGTAATCTTCCATCGGCGGCGGGCCCACAATGGTCGTCGCATAAATCGGATTCTTGCGATGCGTCAAGCAAGTCAAGTGAAACACCGGGTACTCATCTTCCAGCGAATAGTAGCCCGTATGGTCCCCAAACGGCCCCTCCGTCCGCTTCTCGCCCAACTCCACATAGCCTTCCAGCACGAACTCGGCATTGGCCGGCACATCCACGTCCACCGTCAAACACTGCACCATCTCCACCGGCTTCTTCCGCAGAAATCCCGCAATCATCATCTCGTCCAGGTCCGGCGGCAACGGCAGAATCGCCGCGTACATCACCGTCGGATCCGCCCCAATCGCCACCGCCACATCCATCCGCGTTTCGCCCGCCTTGAACCGCCGCCGATAGTGCTCCGCCCCCTGCTTGTGCGTCTGCCAATGCATCCCGGTCGTCCGCTCATCGTACACCTGCATCCGATACATCCCGCAGTTCCGCTTGCCCGTCTCCGGGTTCTTCGTAAACACCATCGGCAGCGTGATGAACGGCCCGCCATCCTGCGGCCAACACGTCAGCACCGGCAGCTTCCGCAGGTCGATCTGGTCGCCCTTCAACACCACCTCCTGGCACGGCCCCGAACTCACCTTCTTCGGAAAAAACGAACCCATCTCCGCCAGCTTCGGCAACATCGAAAGTTTGCCCAACAGCCCCTGCGGCATCTGCATCTGCAGGTAGTCCGAAATCCGATCCGCGATGTCTTGAAACTTGTCCACCTGCAGCGCGATCTGCATCCGCTTCTCGCTCGCCAGGCTGTTGATCAACACCGGCACGCTGTATCCCTTCGGCTTTTCAAACAACAGCGCCGGTCCCCCGGTCTTCACCGATCGGTCGGCGAACTCCGTCATCTCCAGCTTCGGGTCGACTTCGAAAGGAATGCGCTTAAGTTCGCCAGCCTTTTCAAGGGCCGCAATGAATTCGCGCAAATCGCTATATGCCATATGATAAGTCCATGGTAAATCGGAACGCTCTGATCACTGGAGGCAACCGCGGCATCGGCCGGGTTTGCGCCCTCCGCTTGGCCGCCGCCGGCGCCCGCGTGATCGTCGCAGCGAGAAATATTGAAAAGTGCGAGGCCGTCGCCGCTGAAATTCGCGCCACCGGAAAAGAGGCGCTGGCGATTGCCGTCGACATGACTTCTAAGGATTCGATTCAAGCCGCCTTCACCCAAGCGGCAAAAGATTTTGGACCCATCAGCATTCTCGTCAACAACGCCGGCATCACCAAAGACGGCCTGGCCTTGCGGATGAAACCAGACGACTGGAACATCGTCCTCCAGACCAACCTCACCGGCGCCTTCTTCGCCATGCAGGCCGTCATGCAGGGCATGATGAAGGAACGCTGGGGACGCATCATCAACATCGTCTCCGTCGTCGGCGAAATGGGCAACGCCGGCCAAGCCAACTACGTGGCGTCCAAGGCCGGCCTCATCGGCCTCACCAAGTCCCTCGCCCGGGAATTGGCCAGCCGCAACATCACCGTCAACGCCGTCGCCCCCGGCTTCATTGAAACCGACATGACCGCCGTCCTCACCGACCAGCAAAAAGCCGCCATGAAAGCCATCATCCCCCTTGCCCGCTTCGGCCAGGCCGATGACATCGCCGCCGCCGTCGAGTTCCTGGCCGGCGACCACGCCAGCTACATTACCGGCCACGTTCTCGACGTCAACGGCGGGATGTATATGTAGAATTGAAGGATGCCTATCGCCTCTGACCAACGTTTCCGCGTTGGTCTCGTGCAGATGTCCTGCTCTACATCTCCTGACGAAAACCTCGAAAAGGCCGCCGTCAAAATCCGCGAAGCCGCCGCTCGTGGTGCCCAAGTCATCTGCCTCCAGGAACTCTTCCGCTCCCAGTATTTCTGCCGCGAAGAGAAAGCCGACCTGTTCGATCTCGCCGAAACCATCCCCGGCCCCGCCACGGAAGTCATGGGCCAGTTGGCCAAGGAACTCGACGTCGCCATCGTCAGTTCGCTCTTTGAAAAACGAGCCCAAGGCCTCTATCACAACACCGCCACTGTCCACGACGCCGGGGGCGAACTGCTCGGCCTGTTCCGGAAAATGCACATCCCGGACGACCCGCTTTTCTACGAAAAATTCTACTTCACCCCCGGCGACCTCGGCTTCAAAAATTTCAATACGAAGTTCGCCCGCATCGGCGTCCTCGTCTGCTGGGATCAGTGGTACCCCGAAGCCGCCCGCCTCACCGCCCTCCAAGGTGCCAGCATTCTCTTCTACCCCACCGCCATCGGCTGGCACCCCGCGGAAAAAGAAGAGTACGGCCCCGCCCAACTCGACGCCTGGCAGACCATCCAACGAAGCCACGCCATCGCCAACGGCATCTACGTCGCCGCCGTCAACCGCATAGGCTTCGAGAAAGGACCCACCGACGCCGGCCTCGAATTCTGGGGCCACTCTTTCCTAGCCGACCCCTTCGGCCGAATCCTCGCCGAAGCCTCCAGCGACCAGGAAGAGATCCTCGTCTACGAGTGCGACCCCAAACTGCAAGACGAAGTCCGCCGCAACTGGCCCTTCCTCCGCGACCGCCGCATCGACGCCTACGGCGACATAACCAAAAGGTTCCTCGACTAATGGCCGCCAACACTACTTGGAGAATGCCCGCCGAATGGGAACCCCACGAAGGCACCTGGCTCGCCTGGCCCCATGAAAAATCGGATTGGCCCGGCAAGTTCGGCCCCATCCCCCACTTCTACGCCAAGCTGATCGCCAAGCTCACCCACCACGAAATCGTCCACCTCATCTGTGCCGACGAACGCGCCGCCAAAGCCGCCACCAAAGCCGCCCGGCAGGAACACGCCAACCTCGCCGCCCTCGATATCCACCTCGCCCCCACCGACCGCAGCTGGCTCCGCGACACCGCCCCCATCTTCGTCAAGTCCAACACCGGCAAGCTCAAAATCACCGACTGGCACTTCAACGGCTGGGCCAAGTACGATAACTGGCAAAACGATGACGCCCTCCCCGCCTACGTCGCCGCCAAGCTCAAACTGCCCATCGTCGCCCCCACCGCCCAGCGCAAGCCCTTCGTCCTCGAAGGCGGCTCTATCGACGTCAACGGCCGCGGAACCCTCCTCACCACCGAAGAGTGCCTCCTCAGCCCCATCCAGGCCCGCAATCCCCATCTCTCCCAAGCCGAGATTGAAAAGGTCCTCTGCCAACACCTCGGCCTCACCAAAATCCTCTGGCTCGATAAGGGCATCACCGGCGACGACACCCACGGCCACATCGACGACCTCGCCCGCTTCACCGACGCTCACACCATCGTCACCGTCATCGAACCCAACCCCGCCGACCCCAACCACGAACCCCTCGCCGACAACCTCCGCCGGCTCCAGTCCATGACCGATCAGGACAGCCAACCCCTCCGCATCGTCACCCTACCCATGCCCGCCCCCGTCTACTTCGGCGGCCAGCGTCTCCCCGCCAGCTACGCCAACTTCTACATCGCCAACCAGCAGGTGCTCGTCCCCACTTTCAACGATCCCCTCGACCGCGTAGCCCTCAACACCCTAGCCGAACTCTTCCCCCACCGCGAAATCACCGGCATCGATTGCAGTGACCTCGTCCTCGGCCTCGGCACCCTCCATTGCATGACCCAGCAGCAGCCGCTCTTGGCTCGAAGTGCGGGGCTGTGAATATCCTTTCTGTAACCCGTTTTCAATGAATAACTTAGTGAGTTTTTGCCCCGACTTGACAATCCCGCACGCACATTCTTATAATTAGCACTCGTGGCAATCAACTGCTAACAATCTTCCAGCTACAGGTACTTCATAGGTCGCCTGAGCCTTAATCAAACTCTTGAAAGGAGTATTTAACCATGGCTACTAAATTCACTCCACTGCACGACCGCATCCTGGTTCGACGCGTG
>JANXMS010000005.1 GCA_025354525.1 Acidobacteriota bacterium | reverse complement strand
ATAGAATCAATCGTTTCCGTAGCGTCGCGCGACGCCTGTGGCATGATTGTGAGGGGCTCGTTGCGGCACAAACTCCAAAAACGCCAGGAAACTGACCCAAAGCGGGAGGCGAATGATCCCGGAACCCGCTAATCAAGTACGTTTCCGGTCTCATAGGCGATCACAAACTTTGAACGCAAATCGTCTGAGTAGGCTCGGGCCATATTCGTGCGACGCCATAGTTTTCAGAGCGCCTCGATTATGTCAGTTTCGCTCTAAGGCAGCTACGGTAAACAGCGTCCTAACTGCAATTGGCTTCGAACCGCAATTCGTCCCAACCGCCCAGGCCCTGACCTGGCGTCGTTCCGCAGAACTCCGTTGCCTTCGAACCGTATTTTGGTCTTTGACAACTGAATCGATGCCCGGTTCACCCGAACGCCTTCTTCCTTTTACGGGGCTCTAAACGTCGCTTCTCTAGGTCCACCAGGCTTCGCCAGGGGCGAGGTGGGCTTTGGCCGTGTCAGGATTAATCTCGATGCCGAGGCCCGGTTTGTCGGTAGCGGCGATGTGACCATTCTTGATGTAAGGGCCATCCAGGAGGAGTAGTTTGTCCATCCAATCGCCTTTCCCGGTGACGGTTTCCATGGCGATGAAATCGCGGATGCTGGTGGCCCATTGGGCGTTGGCATAGCTGTTGACCTGGCTGCCGGTGTTGTGGGTGCCCATCGGCATGCCGAACGGCGCGGCGAGGTCGGCGATCCGCTTCGTTTCGAGGAAACCGCCGGAGTTACGGAGGTCGGGGTGGAGGATGTCGGTGCCTTGGTTGAGGATGAAAGGGAGGAACCCTTCGCGGCGCGCGAGGTTTTCGCCCATGCAGATGGGGACTTCGGAGCTGGCGCAGAGGCGTTTCCAGGAGTCGGAGTAGTCAACGATGAGCGGATCTTCGAGCCATACGGGCTTACACTCTTCGACGGCTTCGGCGATTTGGATGGCCGTGCGGACGTCGTATTCCCAATGGCAATGCACCATAATGTCGTGGTCCCAGCCGACGGCCTCGCGGCAATTGTCGAAGCCCTTCTTGATGTTCAGCAGGTCCTTCGTCGAGAGGATGCGGTTCGAGTGCTTCTCGTGGGCGAAGCCGAACTTGTGGCAGGTGAACCCGGCGGGGTCGGCTTTGACTTGGGCGGCCCATTCGCGGCAGGAGGCTTTGTCGAGTTGGTCCTTGGGGGCGGCGTGGTTGTAGACGCGGGTCTTGCTGGCGAAGCGCCCGCCGAGCAAGGTGGACGACGGGACGTTGAGTAACTTACCGGCTAAGTCCCAGAGGGCCATTTCGATGCCGGAGGCCGCGCGCATGAAGTTGTGGGCGGAGCCGTCGGTGCGGGTGCCGGAGAGGTTTGAGTTACCTTGACCCATGAGCGTGTAGAGCTTGTCAATTTCGAGCGGGTCCTTGCCGAGAAGCCAGGGCTTGATGGCGTGAATCTGTTCCTTTACGCCGAAGCCCGGGGTACCGTAGGCTTCGGCGATGCCGTAGGTTCCGTTGTCGGAGGTGATTTTCACGAGGATGTAGGAGCGTCCCCCTTGGATCACCATCGTTTGTAGATTGGTGATTCTGTGGCGGGCGGAGGCGGCCTGGGCGAGGGAGAAGAAGGGGAGGGCGGCGAGGAGTGATCGACGGGTCATCGGGGGGATTCTCTCATATCTGGAGGGCGGGTAGGGTATAGGGATGTCAAATGACGTTTGGGACCTGATTGCGAATGTGGAGGCGGCGAATGGAAGCCCGACGCGGAGACTTGGTTGATCGCCGAGAACGTGGAGTATCTGGTGCTGGCGGAAGCGTCTGGTGTGAACTGGATGTGGCGGGCCGTGGAGGGTCTAAAACAGGGAGAGCCGCCGCCTGAGGCGACGAAGCGGGGGCTTTCGATTGAGTCGATTATCGAGCGGACTTGGAAGCCGCGCGAGTTGGCGCCGCCGATGGCGGCACCAGAGTTCGGCGGACCGTTGGACTACTGGGTGGTCGCCCTGTGGGCCGGCCAAGCAGTGCTGGCGGCGTTAGGCCGGGAGTTGGAGACGGTCGTTTTTCCGCCCTTCGGGCGGGGGTTTTTCGAGGTATGGGGGGCTGCCGATCAGACCGTTCTTTCTGCATCCGGGTGGCGTTCAACTGGGCGAGAAAGTTGGAGAAGCTGAGGATTCCGCCAAAAGGCAGGCCAATGGCCCGGCTCGAATACATCTGGTCGCTAGCCGACACGGGAATCTATGTCGCACGGGCGAGCCGTGGGCGCGGGCACGCGGTCGATGGCGAGTAGTCAACGTAGATTCAACCCCCTCCGGTTTCAGTCGCGCCGGTGCAGCGGACTATAGCAAGTCTTGACTTAACAGAGGGCAACTCCGCGACGTCTGAAGAGATCCGGAGCAATGTCGGGAGAGAGGAAGGGGGAGAGAGCCTCGGCGAGATCGACGACAAGGGCGTGCATGGACGGGGCCCTGAGCTGGGACAAACGTAGTTTGCCGTCCGCCCAATACGGGGC
>JANXMS010000050.1 GCA_025354525.1 Acidobacteriota bacterium | reverse complement strand
CAGGGAACGGCTTCGCGCCCCGGCACGAGCCGTTGGTTCCAGAACTGGTCGAGTTGCAACTGCCGCCACAGTTCGCAGCCCAACCAGCAGTCACCGAAAGCGCGCGCGTTGCGCAATTCCATTTCGCCGAGCTTCACTTGGACGCAGTCGAAGGCTTGGGCGGGGACCTCGCGGTCATCGGGAAACAGGCTCATGGGCTGGAAACGTTGCGTGGTTTCGTTGAAGACTGCGAGAGTTTTGCGCCCATGCTCCTGCTGGCTATCGTTGATCTCGCCCCGATGGAGACAGCGCTTTTGAACGGACTTACCCGACGAGAGTCGGCGTGCCTGCACGATGCTGAAAGAGCGGTTCTTCTTGCGCAAGCACATGGCTGATGGCAGCAGAATGCTAGAACATCGGGGCAAATGATAGGGGGAAGGTGTGTACCCAGCGGTTTCGGAAAGTTGCCGACAGACACCTCTACGGCTAATGGAGGATTCGATTTGGGATGGGGTCTGACGTAGGGGTCGAAAAGCGGCGACGGGGGTGCTGCAAGGGTTGGCAGGGGACAACGAGTAGGTATGCAAAGATCAAGTTGGCCGCTGGGGCCGTTCTTGTTTCAACTGCTGTCGGCGGGCCGGACAGACAGCCAAAGCGTGTCCTTGAGTTGCATGGCTGTAGGCACGGGATGGGAGCCGCGATGCAGATAGCGGATGCGATAAAGCCGCTCGATGATCAAGGCAAGGAGCAAGAAGAGCCAGTTCACGAGCATACTGTTGGGGTGGTGATATTGAATGTGCTCCATCCCATATAAGTTCTTGGCGTCGTTGAAGCCCTGATTCTCGATCTCCCAGCGGCTCTTGGCCAGCTTGAAAAGCGAGCGCGTCGGCAGCCTGGCGAGGGAAAAGTTGGTGAGCCATTCGGCCTGAACGATCATTGCCGTTCTTTTTGTGTTGTCGATAACGCAGGACCCGGACCGTGGGCCATTCCAGCGCTTCCCATGGATCGAAGTCGGCGGCATCCCAGGCTTCGATGCAGTCCTCGCCGTAGACGAAGGTGTCCGTTGGCGGCTGCTTGCTGAAGCGGGCTTCGACCGCCGCGGCGAGTTCCGGCAGGTTTTGTTTCAGCCGGGCAATGATGGGAAGGCCCACTTGATAGGAACAGTGGAGAAAGGGGGCGGTAGCGAACTTCGCATCGGCGACCACATAGCTGGCAAAACGCGGGCCGAGATGGCTGACCGCTCGCTGCAGTAAACGCTTTCCCGCCGTGTACTCACTATCGCCGGTAGCGTAGGGTTCCACATCGAACGGCAGAGTGATCCCGGTGCCCACCACGCTGGCCATGACTAGAGCGATACCCGCCTTAATGGAGGCGTTCTGGAAACCCGAACTACCGGCCCCGTATTGGGCGGACTGCAAACTACGTT
>JANXMS010000018.1 GCA_025354525.1 Acidobacteriota bacterium | reverse complement strand
CGATCTGAATCGGGTCGTATTTATGGTCGTGACACTGCGCACATCCCGTCGTCATTCCCAAGAACACGCTGCCCACGGTCCCTGTAATATCGTTCAGTAAGTCCTGCCGTAACTGCTTCTTCGAATTAGCGTCCGCCTCCCAGGGGGCAAACCGCAGGAAGCCGAGCGCGACCAATCGATCCCCCGGGTCGGTCACATTCTTTCCCCGATACTCGTCCCCCGCAATCTGCTCCTGCACGAACACGTTGTAAGGCTTATCGCGATTCAATGCCCGAATTACGTAGTCCCGATACCGCCACGCCGTCGGCCGCTCGCCATCAATTGCGAAGCCATCCGACTCCGCGTACCGAACCAAATCCAACCAATGCCGCCCCCAGCGCTCCCCGTAGCGTGGATCAGCCAGTAAACGATCCACGACCTTCTCGTAGGCCTGCGGATCCAAATCCGCCTCAAACGCCCGCGTCTCCTCCGGCGTCGGCGGCAACCCAATCAAGTCAAAGTAAATCCGCCGCAGCAGCGTGCGCCGCGGAGCCTCTCCCGCAGGCGTCATTCCCTGTTTCTCTAACCCCGCCAATACGAACCCATCAATCGGGTTCCTCACCCAGCCGGAACGCTTCGTCGTCGGCACGACGCCCGCGGTTGGCACCCGCAATAGCCATTCAAAATGAGCGTCTCTCTTCGCCACATTAAGTGCCTTCGGCATGGAATCGATCGCCGCCCGCACCGCGTCCACAATTCCCGCCGCCAGCGGACTCCCTAACGGCATTTGAGGCGTCTTCTCGCCCGTCATGTGTTGCACCAGAAGGCTCGCCCCGCCTGCCCCGGGCGTCAGCGCCGCGCCATGCTTGCCGCCCTTCCGCAGCGCCTCCATCGAGTCCATCGACAGGCCGCCCTGCGCCTGAGTCCCCGTGTGGCACCCGCCGCACTGCTGTTTCAAAAGCGGCAGTAAAGGCTCCTGGCCCCAAGCCGCGATACAGAAAAGAAAGATACAAAGCCGCATGCTAGCGGCAGTCTATCAAATAACTAAGCCAGAATGGGATTGATCACCCGTCCCGCCACGTCCGTCAACCGGAAGTCCCGCCCTTGCGAACGGAACGTCAACTTCGTGTGGTTCAGCCCCAACTGGTTCAAAATCGTCGCGTGGATGTCGTAAACTTCCAACTTCTCCTCCACTGGCGAGAATCCAAATTCATCGCTGGCTCCGTGTTTCACGCCCGGCTTCAACCCACCGCCCGCCATGAACATACTGAAGCTGTCGATATGATGATTGCGCCCAATCTTGCCCTTTTCCCGGACCTCCCCCATTGGCGTCCGGCCAAACTCGCCGCTCCAAACCACCAGTGTCCGCTCAAGCAAACCACGGGCTTTCAGATCTTTAATCAACGCCGCCGTCGCTCGATCCACTTCCTTCGCCACTTGGTCCAGCGGCTTAGTAATGTCGTCATGATGGTCCCAATCGGTATGATACAACTGCACGAACCGCACGCCCCGTTCCACTAACCGCCGCGCCATCAGGCAGTTATTCCCAAAGCTCGACTTACCCGGCTCCGCCCCGTACATCTCCATCGTTTCTTTCGATTCCTGCCCGAAATCGATCAACTCCGGGCCGCTCGTTTGCATCCGGTACGCCATCTCATACTGCGAAATTCGCGTCGCAATCTCAGCATCTCCCGTCTCTTCAAGCTCCATCTGGTTCAGGTCCCGCAAAGCCTCAATCGTCTGCCGCTGCTGCTCCGGCGTCACACCCTTCGGGCTCGACAAGTTTAGGATCGGGTCGCCGACATTGCGAAACGGAACTCCCTGGTAAGCAGTCGGCAAAAAGCCGCTCGACCACAGCGCCGCCCCGCCCCGGGGGCCCCGAGGACCACTCTGCAAGACCACATAACCCGGTAGATCCTTCGATTCGCTGCCAATCCCGTAGGTCACCCACGAGCCCATCGCCGGCCGGCCGGCCCGCACGCTTCCGGTGTTCGAGAACATCTTCGCCGGGCCATGGTTGAAGTTCTCGGTCGAGACGCCATGCAGAACCGTCAAATCATCCGCAATTCCAGCGATATGCGGCACCAAGTCGCTGAACCAGTGCCCCGAATTGCCGTGCTGCTTGAAGGTCCGCCGCGTGCCGAGTAACTTCGGAGTGTCTTTAGAAAACGTATCCATGAACGCGAAGCGTTTTCCTTTCAGAAACGATTCTGGCGTAGGCTTGCCATCCCACTTGGTCAGTTCTGGCTTATAGTCGAATAGTTCCAAGTGACTCGGACCGCCCGCCATGAACAGAAAGATCACATGGTCCGCTTTCGCCGGAAAATGCGTCTGCCCAGCGCCCAGCAAACCGTCGGCCAGCATCGACGCCAGCGCCGCTTTGCCCACTCCAAACCCGCAGTCTTTGAAAAGCTGCCGCCGCGTCCGAAATCGAGTTAGTTTGTTCTCAAGATCCATATTCCCTACTCCCGAGTCATGAACTCGTCCAGATTCAACAATACCCGCGCCACGCTTGTCCACAAAGCCTTCTCCGCCGCCTGCGGCTGCGAATCGCGCTGCTGCCTTACGAATCGAAGCAACCGCTCGGCCTCTTTCGCCCGCGGCGCTCGTTGCACCGCCAATTCAAACCCGTACCGCAACCGCTTCGCCTCATCACCCGAAACCTCGTTCACCATCCGCCCGGCCAGCGCCTCGGCAAACTCCACCGACGCCTCATCATTCAATAGAGCGAGCGCCTGCAAGGGCGTGTTGGATCGTACCCGCCTCGTACACGATGTAATGCCATCCGCCGCGTCAAAAATGGTCAAACTCGGGTGCGCCGCGCTTCGTTGAAAGAACGTGTACATGCCGCGCCTATAACGCTCCGGTCCCGTCGCCGTCTTCCACTCGCGCACCACTTGGGTCACGGTCAGCGCCCCCGGAGGAATCGGCGGAAAGAAGCTCGGTCCACCTACTTTCGCCGTCAGCAATCCACTACTCACGAGCGCCGCATCGCGAATAATTTCCGCATCAAGCCGCAGCCGATTCTGCCGCGCCAATAACTTGTTTTCCGCATCCACCGCCGTAGCGTCATCGCGTAACTGGGAAGACTGTTGATAAGTCGCGCTAGTCACAATCAGCTTATGCAGCGCCTTCTGGCTCCAGCCGCTGTCCATAAACGATGCCGCCAAAAAGTCAAGTAACTCCGGATGCGTGGGACGATCCCCGACCAACCCAAAATCGCTCTCGGTGCCCACGATCCCGCGCCCAAAATACTGTTGCCAAATCCGGTTGGCCGTCACCCGTGCCGTCAGCGGGTTGTCTTTCGCCACCAGCCACCGGGCAAAGTCCAGTCGCGTCGAACCACCCTTCATCGGCGGCAACACCGAAAGCGTGCCCGGTTCAACGGCGCTCCCCTTCCGCGTGAAATCTCCGCCGAGGTGAATGTAGGCCGGCCGAGGCGTCGCCCGCTCTTTCATCACCAAAGTCCGCAGCAAATTCGGTTTCAGCTTGCGCAAGTCGACCAACGCTTTCCGTAAGGCGATCAACTTCGGGTCCTTATCCGCATTCTCTGTCAACGTTTCCTGATGCTTCCGAATCTGTAACTCCAATTCCTGCACATCGGCGTCCCATTTCACTTGCTTCGCCTTATCCTCGTCACTCCCGATTTCCAAAAACGGCCGATTGAAATACTTTCGATCCGCTTCTTTGTCCACCTCATCAATCCCGTTCCAGAAAGCGAAGATCTGATAAAACTCACGCTGGGAAACCGGGTCATACTTATGATCGTGACAACGAGCGCATCCCAACGTCAGCCCCAAAAAGGCGGCCCCTGTCGTCGCCACTCGGTCCGCCACCGCCTCCACCCGGTACTGTTCGAAATCGATGCCGCCCTCGAAATTCGAAGGCGTGTTCCGATGGAAACCGGTGGCCGTGATCTGGTCGTTTGTTGCGTTCGGCAGTAAGTCGCCCGCGACCTGCTCAATTACGAACTGATCAAACGGCATGTCCTTATTGATCGCCTTCAGCACCCAATCCCGGTAGGGCCAAATGTCCCGCGGCGCGTCGATCGTATAACCGTCGGTATCCGAGTACCGAGCAATGTCGAGCCAATGCCGCCCCCAACGCTCGCCGTATCCTTCCGAAGCCAACAACCGGTCGACAACCTTCTCATACGCTCCGGGGGAGTTGTCTTTCAAAAACGCATCCATCTCGGCCACCGTTGGCGGTAACCCCGTCAAGTCAAGGTGAACCCGCCGCAACAGCGTCCGCTTATCGGCGACCGGCGACAAACTCAAATTTTTCTCTTTCAACTTGGCCAGGATAAAGGCATCAATCGACGCTCCCGCCGGCACCGGCCGCACCGGTTGAAACGCCCAATGTTTACTCGTACGCCGCTTCGCCTTGACGAACGATTCCGGCACTGGCATTCCCGCGCTCACCCATGCCTCCAGCGTCACCACATCGCCGTCGCTCAATTTCTTGCCGCCCTTCGGCATCTTTAAGTCCCCGCCATGCTTCACTGCCGCAACCAGCACCCCCGCCGCCGGACCCCGGTTTCCGCCCTTCAAAATTGCTTCCTTCGAATCGAGCGACAAGCCGCCGTTCATCGAGTTGACGTTATGGCAGCCCGCGCAATTCTTCTTCAGTATCGCCAGCGCCTCCGCTCCGTCCTGCGCCAACAGCGAAACCGCTGCCAAGAAAAATATCCAAAATCGAAGCATTGTGCGTATCTTATCAAGAGATGCCGATCCTTGCGGCTTTGTTGGCCGTCACCTTCTATTCCGACGTCCTCCCCATCCTCGAACGCCGCTGCCTCGCCTGCCATCAGACCGGGGAAGCAGCCCCCATGTCGTTGGCTTCGTTTCGCGAAACTCGCCCTTTCGCCAAGGCCATCCGAGACGCCGTTACCTCCCACTCCATGCCCCCGGGTGGTGCTCTCCCCGCCAACGAACTCGCCGTCCTCCAACAGTGGGCCGCCCGCCCCGCCGAGGGTGACTCCCCGCGCTCCGCCGTTCTGCCGGTTAAGCCCACCGTCCGCCCCGACCTCGCCCTCCGGATGGCGACGCCCTTCCTAGTCCCCGCCTCCCAAACGATCGACTATCAACATTTCATCCTCCCCACCGGACTCGCCCAAGCGCGCTGGGTTCAGGCCATCGAGATCCGCCCCGGCAATCGCCGCGTCGTTCACCACGCCGTCGCCTTCGTCCGCACCGCACGCAGCGAGTTCCTCCGCGGCGGCCGCCTCTCGGTCGAAGACGAGGTCCTCGCCACGTACCTCCCCGGCGAGGGCGTCCTCCGCTTACCGCCCGGCCAAGCCAAGCTCTTGCCCGCCGGTGCCGAACTCGTTTTGCAACTCCACTACACCGCCGGCACCCAATCGGAGACCGACCAAACCGAAATCCTCATCGAATTCGGCCCCACCCCGCTCGAACGCGTCTACACCCTCAGCGTCGCCCAAGGAGATTTCAGCATTCCCCCATTCGCCAAAGCCCACCCCGTCACCGCCGAATTTACGGTGCAAACCGGTGTCCGTATCCTCGCCGTTACTCCCCATATGCACTTGCGCGGTCGCTCCCTCCGCGTCCTCGCCGCTGACGCGCTGATCCTCGACCTGCCCCGCTACCGCTTCGACTGGCAACTCCGTCAGTCGCTCCGTAAACCCATCCAACTCGCCCGTGGAGAAACCATCCGTCTCGAAGCCACCTTCGACAACTCTCGCAACAACCCTCGCAACCCCGACCCCTCCGCCACCGTCCGCTGGGGCGAGCAAAGCTGGCAGGAAATGCTCGTCGCCTTCATCGACGTCGCAATTCCTGCCGCTTGGCCACCTGAGGAAATCTACCGCCCCAAGCGCTTCTGACTAGACCGCCAGAAACTTCACGCACACCGGGACCGGCGCTTCCACCGGCTTGCCCACTGGCGTCAACTTCCCGGTCGAGGCATCAATCCGGAACACGACCAACGAATCGGAATCCTGGTTCGCTGCCACCAGGAATTGGCCGGTCGGGTCAATATTGAAGTTCCGCGGAACCTTGCCCTGCGTGGATTCGTTTCCAATCCGCGCTACCCTACCCGTCGCCCCGTCAATCGAGAAGATCGCGATCGAGTTATGCCCTCGGTTCGATCCGTAAACGAACCGACCGTTCGGATGCACCACCGTCTCTGCCGTGCTCAACCCGGCCGCCACAGGAATCGGCATCGTCGGCTCCGTGTTGATCTCGGTCAATTTTCCGGCTGCGGCGTCCCAGTTTAGCGCGGTCAGCGTGCAATTGATTTCATTAATGACAAACGCCCATTTCGCGTTTGGGTGAAACGCGAAATGCCGCGGACCGCTCGCTGGTGCACCGACAAATTCGCTGTGCGCGGTCATCGTCCCGGTCTTGGCGTCGAACTTGTAGACGAGAACGCGGTCCTTACCCAGATCCGCCACCACCACATGCTGGTTCTTCTTATCGAGGTTCACCGAATGTGCATGAGGCCCGCTTTGACGCGGCTTGATCGGCCCGAACGGCGCAACATGCTGATGAAAGGCCGTCCGCTTGCCAATCTTGCCGTCCGCGTCGAGTGCAAACGCGGCGGCGCTGCCGCCATTGTAGTTCGCGCATAAAACGAACCGACCGTTATCGCTCACCTTGACGTGGCAGGGCCCGCTGCCCCCGCTGCCCACTTGGTTTAGCAAAGTCAGCTTTCCGGTCCCCCGGTTCAGCGAGTACGCGTTCACCGAACCTACTTTCTCGCCCTTGAACTCGGACAACTCTCCCACCGAGTACATCAGGTTGCCCTTCGGATGAAGCGCGAGGAAGGACGGATTCTCGGTCTCCGCCGCCACGCCCATCGGTTTCAGTGCCCCCGTGGCCAGGTCCATCTCATAGTGATAGATTCCTTTGCTGGCATTCCGGGTATACGTCCCCACATATACCCAAAGCTTTTTCGGCGTCTTCGCCAGCAGCGGCGTCGCCAACATCGTCAACCCAAAGTCTCTACGTCTCACAGAATTCTCCTTAAAACATGCGTTCTTGCCGACGCAACGTTCCGAAACTGCCAATGTTGGCTACGGCAAACGATACCAGATATTGGTTCTCGTTGCGAGTACCGAAACTGAGCCGTCGATATTGGAAGCTCAAACCGCAGCAATCCGAATTGTAGGTGACCTCCGTCGTAGCGAACTGCATCTTCGCCAACCGGAAGTCGTATACACCTGTGTAGCCCGCGCTCCACCCCTGCCGGCCGGGCGCGCCCAGCCCTCCGCGCAACAACAACTGGTTTGCATTCGGGCTCACCAGTGGCGTTCCTCGAACCTGGTTATGGCCAAATCCCAAGAATACTTGTTTCACCCGAGCATCAGCGATAAATGAAGAATTCGTAATTCTTTTGAAAAGTGGGTCCCAGTCTGTCCGCCACTCCACCGAGGCCTTCGAAATCGGCATCATTCGCAGGACCGAAATCACTGGGGAGAAGGTGCGCGCGCGGTCGATAAAGCTGTACCCCGTAAGCGAGGTCGACGAGAGAAAGACGTTGCGAGCGCCGTCGACTACAGCACCACCGAAGGTTGGGTCGAAATAGCGCCGCTGCATTACCTGCCAGCTTAGTACTTCTTGAACCTGCCCGTCCCGTTTGGCATAGACGCGGTTGGTTAACGAAACCTCCGCCTCGGTCGTCGAGGTCAGAATGTCGGTCTCATCAAAACGGATGATCTCTCTGAAATTTCGAACTCCAGAGACGTGCCGAAACCGCACAGATGGTTCAACTACATGTTTAAGTTCTGATCCTAACCACTTGGGCCCTTTGAAGATTCTCTCGAGCGTTGGCATTGTTAGCTCGGCACCAAAATCGTGGGCCTGGCGGGTTAGCGTCCGAGTCGCCGCTGCGCCGGTACTCAGGTCTTTCCGATCTCCATAATGGGTCCCGTGAAAAGTGTAGGAAGGCGAAAAGGAAAATCCTTTCCATTGCAACGCCGCCATCACGCGCGGCGCGACATTCAAACGATCCGTGAACTGCCGCGTAATAAACCCGGGCTCGCGCCTTTTTAAAAAGCCCGCGCTGGAATCGAATGAAAACCAAACCGGCACGACCTTACCGAAAATTCGACGCTCCCGCGAATGGAAATTCGCTTCTGGAGTCTTCCGGATCACCACTTGGTCGTCGGGCAAAGTACTTTGAAAGAACTGGTGGCGTGAGAACTCTATCCCGAAGGTGTAGGTATCCCAAGTCTTCTTAACATGGCCATCGGAGTTCACAGCCGAGAAGATCGCTTCATTAAAGCTTTGCGTGAAGGATTGCCGGAAAAGAAAAGAAGACAAATAGTTTATGTTCGCAGCTCCATCCCATCCACGGCCCAGAGCGGACCGTCCGGACCCGTTCACCAGGAACCCGCCTTCCTTCACTCGAGCGCCACTGTCGGTCAACCGCCCACGATCATTTACGCCATACAAGTAGAAGTTAAAATCGGTGCCCACGCGCGGCTTGCCGCGGAGATTCACCTCGTGGGCAAACCCGCGCTGGGTAAACAGTTGCCCGCGATACATCGCATCATAACTTCGGTTAATGGCCCAGTAGTAGCCGCCACCGACCATGAAGCCCCGCCTTGTGCTATTCCCAAAGTTGGGCGTGAGGAAACCGCTCTTACGTGGTTGTTCTTCCAGGGACTTATAAAAAATCGGCGCGTAGAAAATCGGGAAGCGCCTTACCTTGAAAACTGCTCGGTAGGCAATAGCCCGATCACCTGGGATGATGTCGAACTTCGGCCCCGTCAACCGCCACCACGGTTTTGGCAAAACACAGTTCGTAATAAACCCGTCGTAGAGGATAAAGCGAGTCTTGATCTTTTCTGCCCAACGTCCCTGAAAATTGAATGGGTTCTGCGATATCAGCAACCCCGGCCGGTACTCGATCTTGCCCTGCGCATTACCCTTCACTTCAAAGAACATTCCGGACTCAGTCTTGAGGTTATACTTCACCTTTTCCGCCCGCATCTCCTCCGAACTCGTGTAGTTTTTGTAGTAGACGTTCCCCCGAGCGTCTACGTCGCCGGTCACCTCGTTGTAGTCGATCTCATCCGCCTTGAGCAGCACCTCGGAGGTCTCTACCTCAGCCGACCCTCGAAGGTGATACACCTGTCCCTCGACCTCTTGGGTAACCCCGCGTACTAGAACCTCATCCTCGGCGGGCGAGTTCTGTCGAATTCCCTTTCGAAGATCTGGACTAACCTTTGCAGGGATTGGAGTTACCGGTGGAAGTCGTCGAATTTGCCCAGGCTGGCCGAACAAATTTTCGGCCATTAGGCTAAGGAATAATACCGAGACCGCCGATAGACCCACAGTAGAGAAAAGCATTAGGTGAAAGCCTGAACAAAAGTCTATGAAAACGCTCGGAATAGTGCTAAGGTGTCTGAGGGGATAGGCCATGGAACTTTGGTTCTGCTTCCATTCCGCCAGTCGCCGTAGGGTCCGCATTTGATTAGGCTTCGTCAAACCTGCAACCGTAGCACGTCCACTTTCAGAGAGGCAATACGCTAAAGGTCAATTATGAACTGCCCTCATTGCAATGTTTCAATTCATCAAGATGAGCACCGATGTTCCAATTGCGGTCGTCGCCTCGGCCACGGTCCCGGTCCTTTCCTAGGGACGCGCTCTGGAGCCGCCGTACGCAGCGCAGCCGCGTACAAGCTTGAGACGGTAGCGGCGAGCTATGCGGAACCAGCTCCTGGTCCTCGCCTTGAGTCATCCAATTCCTCGGCAGTACCTTCGCTCCCCCGACACATGGGTTCGTTGCAGAGTTCGTTGTTCTCGTTGAAAGATGCTCATAAAGTGATGTCGATCGATGGAATTACGGAGATCGCGGAACCTTCCCGTCGAGCTCGCAAGCCGGCCCAGAAATCCTCCTACCTCCCGTATCAGGGAGTGCTTGAGTTCGTTCCGGCCAACGTGCCGGTGCCTCGAACGCTTCCCACTTCCGTCGAAGCGGTAATCTATTGCGATTATCCGGTCGCAACCCGGATGCATCGGGCGCTCGCCGGGCTCTTCGACCTCGCGATCGTTGTCGGCTGCATGCTTTTGTTCCTTGGAGTACTTTTTTTCAGTTGTGAAGAGCTTCCTTGGGCCACTCTTGATCTTGGTTCGATGATCGCCGTGGGCGTCGCCACCGGCTTGCTCGGTTTTCTTTACGAAGCGTATTGGATCGTCGCTGGTGTTCCGTCCCCAGGCATGGAATGGGCCGGTCTTCGCCTCGTTCACTTTGACGGGCAAGAGCCTTCATCGTCAGACAATTTTAAACGGATTCTCGGCGGCATAGTTAGCGTGCTGGCAGCGTTCATCGGTCTCGCTTGGGCTTTTGTCGACGAAGAGTGTCTCACCTGGCAGGATCATATCTCGCGAACGTTTCCCACGCCGGTTCGAGTACAGTACGGCGTACGGCAGTAATCGGCTTACACTAATTTCATGGCCATTGTTTTCGACGAGACAAACCTTCTTGCACGTATGGTCGGCGAGGCCGACGGAATTACGCCTGCAGAATTAGCGGCAGCTACACCGCTCGCTTCCCAGGCGCTTGCCGGGGTCAAACAGTTGTCCACCTCAGGTGTGATCGGATTCCCTGATCTTCCCCAGCACACGACCCTAGCCAAAGAGATTCAGGCCTACGCCGCTAAGCTTCAAGGCACCTACGATACCGTCTGCCTTGTCGGCATCGGTGGCAGTGCGCTTGGAGCGTGGGCGCTGGACTGCGCCGCGCGTGGACCGCATCCGGTTCAAGGGGAGTATTCCGCCGCGAAGCCCCGTCTTGTCATTCTCGACAACGTTGATCCTGAATTCGTCCAGCTTGCCGTCGCTTCGATGAAGCCGAAGAAGACGCTGGTCGTCGTCATCGCTAAGAGCGGGGCCACTGCCGAAACCGTAGCGACCTTCCTGATCGTCCGCGCTTGGCTTATCGCCGGAGCCGGAGCCAAGCTCGCCAAATCCCGCATCGTCGTCGTATCCAGCGAAGGGCGTGGAGATCTTAAAGTCATGGCTACCGCCGAAGGCTACCAGACCTTTCACCTGCCTGAAAACGTTGGCGGTCGCTTCAGCGTCCTTTCGGCAGTCGGCCTCGTCCCGGCCGCGCTGATCGGAATCGATATCCTCGCGCTCCTCAAAGGTGCCGCAAAGATGACGGCCCTCGCCTGGACGCCCGAACTCAGCGATAACACCCCTCTTCGCGCTGCGCTGCTTCATTACTTGGCTCTAACCAAGAAGGGTAAGACCATTCAGGTCGCGTTCCCGTATGCGAACCGCCTCTGGGGCACCGCGTTCTGGTTCCGCCAACTGTGGGCCGAGTCGCTTGGCAAAGCTAAGAATCGGGCGGGTGAAACCGTCCACGTCGGCCAGACACCGATTGCCGCCCTCGGCACGACCGACCAACATTCGCAGGTTCAGCTTTATATGGAAGGTCCCAAGGATAAGGTTTTTTCCTTTTGGACCGTGAAGAAGCCCGCCGACCCCGGCAAAATCCCGGTCGAGAAAACCGGCTTCGAAGGCTTCGATTACCTCACCGGCCAATCTCTCGCCAAGCTTCTTGACGTCGAGTGCAAGTCTACGCAAGCGGCACTGACCGAAAACCAGCGCCCCAACTGCGTCTTCACGCTCGACCGCATCGACACCGAACACCTCGGCATGTTCTTCCAGCTCCTGGAGTTCGAGACGGCGTTTGTCGGTGAAATGCTGAACATCAACGCCTTCGATCAGGAAGGCGTCGAACTTGGCAAGAAGTTCACTTTCGGCCTGATGGGCCGGAAGGGCTTCACCGATTTCAAGAAGCGCTACACCGACTACGAAGCTCGTCGTAAAGGCTAGTTGATCGCCTGATGCCCTTCGCCCCTATCCCTGAGGCCCTCGCGGACTTCCGGTCCGGTCGCATGCTCATCGTCGTCGACGACGAAGACCGCGAGAACGAAGGCGACTTAACCCTCGCCGCCGAACACATCACCGCGGAGGCCATCAACTTCATGGCCGTCCATGGTCGAGGCTTGATCTGTCTCGCCCTCAGCCCGGATAAGTGCGACGCGCTCGACCTGCCGCCGATGGCCGCCGCCAACACCTCCCGCTTCGGCACCGCCTTCACGGTTTCGGTGGAAGCGGCGCAGGGTGTCACCACAGGAATCTCGGCCGCAGACCGCGCTCACACCATCCGCGTGGCCATCCGGCCCGATGCCAAACCCGCCGACCTCGCTCGCCCCGGCCACATCTTCCCCCTCCGCGCCCGGCCCGGCGGAGTCCTCGCCCGCGCCGGCCAAACCGAAGCCGCCGTCGATCTCGCGATCCTCTCCGGCCTCCAACCCGGTGGCGTCATCTGCGAAATAATGAACGAAGACGGCACCATGTCCCGCCTCCCCCAACTCACCGAATTCGCTCAAAAGTTCAACATCCGGATCATCTCGGTCGCAGATCTCATCCGCCACCGTTTACAAAATGAACGGTTTATGGAGCGCACCGCGACCGGTACCATCCAAACTCGTCATGGCCAGTTCTCGACCTATGCCTACACCTCCACGCTCGGTGCCGGTCGTCATACGGCACTCGTGCTCGGCGACGTCAGGAGCCAGCCGAACCCCCTCGTTCGCGTTCATGCCCATTGTGCCTATGGCAACCTCTTTCAGTCGACGACCTGCGATTGCGCCCACATTGTCGATCAGTCCCTCGCCATGATCAAGGCCGAAGGGGCCGGGGTCCTTGTCTACTTACACCAAACCACGGCCGGATATCGTCAAGTCGACGGCGCGATCCTTCCCCACTCCCGCGATCCACTAACTCACTCCACCATCGACGGAGCCACTGTCATTCAACACGAAGCTGGCCTCGGAGCCCAGATTCTCGCCGACCTGGGCCTCCATCGCATCCGACTTCTGACCAATCACCCCCGTAAAGTGGTTGGCCTCGAAGGCTTCGGGATCGAGATCAGCGCACAGGTTCCGATCCCCTGACTGCCCGTGGCCAACGTCGAAAAGCGCCCCAAAACGATCCAGAAGTCATTGCTTCGACGTTGGTTCTTGCTGCAAAAAAGACTTTAGCCATAGGCTGCTCCCCCCACCGACCCAAGGCGGGTGGGGTTAATAAGTTGCGAACGAAAGCCGCGGGGCGCGGCGAAGACCCCCGGAACAGCATCCTGGCAGTCGGTCGGCCTGAGGGCCTCCCGGATCTGCCGCAGCAAATCCCGCGAGGCACTCCCTCAAAACTCAGTAGCGACGGTCTTTGGCAATCCCAACCTCGTCGTGCGTGGTGTCAAAACGTGCGCGGGCGCTTCTCCCCCATCCGGCCAGCTTCTTGTTTTGCCGCACTCGGGCCCAAAGTGCTCCTCTGACTAGACCGGGCACTTCGCAACTAATTCAAATTCATCACCGTGCAGGATCTGATTGCTTAGGCCGTAATTGATTAGCGGCCTCCGGTTCAATAGAATCAATCGTTTCCGTAGCGTCGCGCGACGCCTGTGGCATAATTGTGAGGGGCTCTCTGCGGCACAAACTCCCAAAACGCCAGGAAACTGGCCCAAATCGGGAGGCGAATGATCCCGAAACCCGCTAATCAGTTACCTTAGACCGAACCTGCTGGTATTTGCGTAAGTGCTCGCCGCTCTTGGCGAAGTCACCGGCTGCGCGGTACAACCCCGCAAGCCGATAGTGTGCCATTGCCAAATTCTGGTCCCGCTCCAAAGCCGATTCAAAAGCCATGATCGCCGCCTTTCCGGACGACAACCGACCAAGTTCCAACCACGCTCGCGTCCCCTTCTGATCCAGCTTCGCCGCTCGCTCCAACAGCATGATCGCCTCGGGAACCCGTTCCGGCGTCTGTTGCAAAAGCGCCCTTGCCCAGTAGTATTGGGCGTCGCCGTTGTCCGGCGCCTGCTCCGCCATGCCCTTGATTTTTGTCAGCATCCGTTCGGCCCACCCCGATGCCGCTCCCACCGTTTCCCCCAAAAACGGCAAAACCGCCGGATCCCTCACTTGGCACAGAACCTCGGCGCTGGCGTCCGTCTCCCCCAAAAAGAACAGCGTCGCTCCCAGCCCCAACGCCATCCTATCGCGTCGATACAACTCCTCAGCCGCGCGCAACATCCGCCGTTCAATCAGCTTCACGCCCTCTCCGGCACCTGCCACACCTCGCAGCAAGTTGAGCAGCGTTTCGTTAAGCTGGGCCCGGTCGGCGGCCACGTGGGACGTCCCATCCAGCGCTCCAGCCGTCGGTTTAGTCTGGAACACGGCTCCTTCCTGGAACTCGGGCGGCGTTCCGATTTGACCGAACAAGAGCCCGGTACACGCCAATAGAAGAGCAAGCCGCATCGCATCCGAATGCTAACACGGCCTCAATGCTGGTGCCACTCGGACTTCGCCACTCCTTCGGTCAGATCACAGCGGCCATTCACTCCCAATCCAGTCCACGTCTCGCTCTTCCCGCCGGGCCAACGCACCGTCACCCGGTCGACCCGCTCCGCCGTCCCCAACCCAAAGTGCAGTGTCAGCGAACTCTGCGAATAGAAACTCCCGCCGCTAGTAACTTCGTCGATCCACTTACGCCCTCCCGCCTCCACAATTACTCGCGCCCCAATCGCCGAACGGTTCGACTGGGTTCCCCGCAAGCGGACGTTTAAGAACCGCCCCCCGCTGGCCAAATTCTTCAGCAGGGCCGGCCGATCGTTCATGTTCAAAATCACCGCCTCCGGTCGTCCATCGCCATCGAGGTCCCCCACGGCCAGCCCCCGCGACACGCGAGGTACTTGCAAGGCGGCCCCCCCCTCAGCCGTCAGATCGGCGAACCGACCGTTCCCTAGATTGCGAAAGAACAACGTCTCCTGCCGATAGCGGTCGCCCACCTGCGCCTTT
>JANXMS010000017.1 GCA_025354525.1 Acidobacteriota bacterium | reverse complement strand
GGCGGGCGGTTTTGTTGCGGCCGGGGATGGTGAGCCGGGCGGAGTTGGAGGCGGTGATTGGGCCGGTGGAGGAGGTGGGTGGCGTTGGAGACGGGGAGGCTCATGCGGCACCGGGGATGCATGCTCGGCATTATGCGCCGGCGACTATTCTGCGAGTGGGTGTGCCTGGGTTAACGTCGGGGTATTTGTGGCATACGCGGGGGGCAGAGGCGGTTGCGATGACGGTGCGATTGCCGGCAGAGGCGGGGGGGTACGCGGCGGGGTTATATGAGGCGCTGCATTTATTGGATGCGGCGGGGTTGGCGGAGATTGTCGTGGAGACGGTGCCGGAGGGGGGAGAGTGGGATGGAATTCGGGATCGATTGGTGCGGGCGGGGAATGTGGCATAAGGATGACATATGCCAACCGTTGCGGAGTTTCCGGGTGAAGACAGATCGGGGAAGGCGGGGAGGCCTTGGCCGACGGTGGGAAGTGTTGATGGCCCGGTGATCCCGGTGTTTTCGAGTGAGGAGTTGGAGGAGCTTCTTGGGGGTATTGTAATGGAGTGCGGGAGTGTGACATAATTATGTCATATGAGGACTACGATAGAATTATCGGATGAGTTGATGCGGCGGGTGAAGGTGGAGTCAGCACGCGAGGGGAAGAGTATGCGGGAGTATTTCGTGATGGCGTTGGAGTTGAAGTTGGATGGGGGCAAGACGCCGGCTCGGGCGCGTCGGGAACCGCCGACCGTTGGCAGTGCCGACGGCCCGATTATTCCCGTGTTTTCGAGCGAAGAGCTAGATGAAGTCCTATTTGGTTGATGCGAACGTGGCGTTAGCGCTTTTGGCGCGGAGCCACGCGCATCACGAGTTTGCTCGCAGTTGGTATCGGGGTTTGGGTGACGAAGAGTTTGGCCTCTGTCGATTGGTGCAATTGACAGTGATTCGTTTGTTGGCGACTAAGCGGGTGATGGGTGAAGCGGTGATGCCGGTGTCGGCGGGTTGGAGGGTGTTGGGTGAGTTGGGTGAGGACTCGCGAGTTGTTTTTGTTGGGGAAGACGCGGAGACTGACCGGGTGTTACCGACGATGTGGGGGTATGCGCAGCCGACTCCCCAGCTTGTGAACGACGGCTATTTGGCGGCTTTGGCGTTGAGCACGGGGCGGCGTTTGGTGACTTTTGATCAGGGGTTTCGGGAGTTTCCGGGGTTAGGGGTGACGGTTTTAGGGTAGTCGGATGGGGAGGGTGATGGTGGTGGATTGTCCGGCGACTTGGAGGGTGAGGGGGTAGGTTCCGGGTGCGACGGTGGGTGGGATTTGGAGGGTGATTTGGTAGACTCCGGCGGGGAATTCGGGGGCTGCTTCGGACGAGAGGACGGTAAGGGGGGTGTTGCCAAGACGGGCTTGGAGGGCGTTGGGGGTGAGGCCGAGGCCGGTGGCGAAGAGGGTGAGTTGTTCGCCGGGGGCGCCGGAGAGGCTGGTTGCGTTAAATATGCCCGGAGCGGCGGGGAGGATGGCGAAGTAGTTGGGGTAGGAGATGAGAATGCCTTGCCAATTGAGGCGAAGGTAGACGAACGGCTTGACCGGGGTTTGGAGGGTGGCTTGGGTGGAGTTGGCGTAGACGATGTTGGCGCGGTGTGTTTCTCCGAGGCCGGCGAGTTCAAAGGTGGACCTGTCTAGATTTGTTCCGAAGACGGTGATGAGTTGGCCAGGGGCTAAGGTTTCCGGGTAGAGATAGCTAGCGGCGTTTACGATTCCGGCTGGTGTGAGCGTTGGCTGTGGATCAGCGGGGCAGGCGTTGGGGTTATCGAGGCGGTAATAGATGCTATCGGCTAGACGAACTAGTAGGCCGGATGGGGTGGTGAGGAGGTGGAACGGTTTTTGGTCGGTGGGAATTTGGATATGTTCTAATTTGCCGGGTAGGCCGCGGAGGAGGCGTCCGGAATAAATGGTGTAGGTGAGTTCTTGCCATTCCACTTGCGAGGTAAAACCGAGGTCGTTGTATGGCGGACCCGTATTGGCAAAGCCGGTCGGAGTAAGTTCGACGGTGAAATTCTTCCACGGTGGCCGTGTGGTTGGTTCGAACGGTTCGACGAAGACAGTCGGGAGTCGCTTGGCAGTGAGTATCGGTGGTTCCATTCGAAGGTTGCCGCGAGGCGAGAAGTATGTGAATGGGAAACTGGTTTCGACGCCAGTGCCGGCGGCTATTGTGTAGATGGAAGCTTCAGGGGTAGGTTGGGGATTCGAGAGGGAGGGGGTGGTGAGCCGACGTGGGGTGTGGGTATAGAAGTTGCCGCCAGCGTCGAATAGGTGAGTTCGGAGTAGGGAATCGCGAGGGACGAGGTATCGGTATCCGCTGGCAGTCTTTAGGGTTTCGGCGGTTCCATCGGCGTTGAGGAACCAGCTTTCTCCAGTGCCGCGGCTGATGATGAAGGGACGATCGTGGGTTCCTTCGATGATGATTGGTGAAGAGAGAAATAAGTCCAACGCCTGTTGGCCGTCAGGATCGCCGAGGTGGGCGCGTCCACCGGCGATGAGGCGGGGGGATTCGTTGGGGCGGGCGGAGGAGATGCCGCCGTTGAGGTCGGGATAGAGAACACTATCGGTGGGTTGGTGGTAGACGGCGTTGGCGCCTTGGGTGTTTGGGGTAACTGGGGTGAGAGTGCAGGCTGGGGGTTGAGCAGGGAGCAGGGTCGCGAGGCTGAGGTAGAGCAGGCTCCGCATGTCGCCAAGTGTACTACATGGGTGGGGAGTGTATCATTGCCTGATGCCTCCAACTCGGGTTCGCTGGTGGATTTTGGCGCTGCTGTTTGTGGCGACGACGATTAACTATTTGGATCGAATCGCTTTCGGGATTTTGGTGCCGGAGATTCGGAAAGATATGTTGGTGGACGACCCGACGTATGGGCGGCTGACGCTGGCGTTCGAGATGACTTACATGATCGGGTTTTTGATTATGGGGAAGTTTGTTCAACGGTATGGGACGCGGATTGGGTATACAGTGGCGGTGGCTTGGTGGTCGGTGGCGGCGGTTTTGCATTCGATCGCGAAGACTCCGCTGGAGCTGGGGTTTTGGCGGGGGATGTTGGGTTTGGGCGAAGCGGGGAACTTTCCGGCGGCGATACGTAGCGTGGCGGAGTGGTTCCCGAAGCGGGATCGGGCGTTTGCGACGGGGATTTTCAATGCGGGGACGAACGTCGCTGCGATGGTGGGGCCGCCGGTGTTTGCGTATATGGTGGCCGGGTTTGGTTGGCAGGGTTGTTTCTTGGTGACGGGATCGCTCGGGTTCGTTTGGATGGTGATTTGGTGGTTTAGCTATCGGTTGCCGGCGGATCATAAGGGCGTTAATGATGCGGAGCGGGCGTATATCGTGTCGGATGTTACGTCGGCGGAGGCGGAACCGGTGATTGGTTGGATGGAGGCGCTGCGGCAGAAGGAGACTTGGGGGTTTGCGTTGGGAAAGTTGTTAAGCGACCCGGTGTGGCGGTTTTACAGCTATTGGCTCCCGATTTATTTGTATGACGTGCGCGGGTTCGATATGAAGAAGGTGGGTTGGGTGCTGCCGGTGATTTACTTGATGGCGGACGTTGGGAGTGTGGGTGGGGGGTGGTTGTCTGGGTATTTGATGCGTCGGGGGATGGCGGTGGGGAAGGCGCGAAAGGTGACGATGTTGATTTGTGCTGCGTGCATGCCGGTGGCGGTTTGTAGTGTTTTGGCGGATAGTCCGATCCTCGCAATTGCGTTGATGAGCTTGGCGACGGCTGCGCATCAGGGGTTTTCGGCGAATTTGTATACGGTGGTGAGCGATGTGTTTCCGCGGCCCGCGGTGGCGAGTGTCACGGGGATAGGGGGTTTTGCGGGTAGTCTGGGTGGGGTACTGTTCGCGACTTGGTTGCCGGGGGTGTTGATTCCAATTGTGGGTTATAAGCCGATCTTTCTGGCTTTTGGATTGTTTCATTTAACGGGGGTGTTGGCGTTGCATCTGTTGATGGGTCAATTTCGGCCGGTGGAGGGGGGTAGGACTTCACGCGCATAGGGGGACTTGTGGCAGGCAAGTCTTAGAGAGGGGTGAGGTTTTTCTGAGGCTCAGAATTAGGGTCTTTGATGGACACTAGAGGGGCTCTGCTATGGAAAACAATTCGACGCGGGGTTTGACTGGCCAAATTGGCCTGTGGGATACCCGTCTACAAACAGAACTGCGGCACGCAGCCGCATTTGGTGTGCGCGGACGTGCGGTTGCGGGGGTTATCCCGAGCGGCTCGATCGGCATAGACGCGGCGCTGGGGATCGGCGGGCTGCCTCGCGGGCGGATGGTGGAGTTGTTTGGTCCGGCGGGTGTGGGGAAGTCGACGTTGGCGTTGCAGGTGATAGCGGCGGCGCAGGGGGAGGGGCAGACAGCAGCATTGGTGGACGTGGAGTGTACGTTTGACGCAGGGTACGCGCGGCAGTTGGGCGTGGACGTTGAGCAGTTGGTGGTGTTGAAGGTGGACGACGGGGAGCAGGCGTTGCGGATGGTGGAGCGGCTGGTAGCGAGCCAGGGGGTGGATTTGGTGGTGGTGGATTCGGTGGCGGCGTTGGCCCCAGCGGCGGAACTGGCGGGTTCGCTTTTGGATGCGCCGACGTTTGGGCATAGCGAGATGTTGGGGAATGGGTTGCGTCGGATTGCGCGGGTTATGGCGCAGTCTCCGGCGTGTCTCCTGTTGTTGAACCAAGTTCGGGCGTATCACGGGTTCGGTTATACGGAGACGTCGACGGGAGGGTGGGGTTTGAAGTTGCATGCCGCGGTGCGAGCGGATTTGCGGGAGGTGGGAGGGGGCAAGTTTGGCCGGAGGGTGATGTTGAAGACGGTTAAGAATCAGTTGGCGGCGGCGGGGCAGGCGGAGATTGAGTTTCTGGAGGGCGAGGGGTTTTCGGCGGAGCTGGAGTTGTTGGAGCTGGGTTTGCGGCACGGGGTGTTGAAGCGGGTGGCTGGTGGGGTTTGGTTTGGGGAGGAGGTAAGTGGATTGGAGGAGTTGAGGGAGGACGTGGATTTGTGCGTGCGGGTGAATTCGTCGATTCGGGCGGAGTTGGGTTTGCCGCAGCGGAAGCCGGTTGGTCAGACGATGGGGATGGCTGGGGCGGTTCGGCGGGCGAGTGGGGACTAGTGGAGAGTTTTGAGGAGGAGGTCGAGGGTTTGTTGGGCGTCGTGGTGGTCGCGTTGCAAGGTGGTGGAGGTGGGTTCGTTTTTTAGGAGATCTTCGAGGAGAGAGACGGCTTGGCGGGCAGATTCGAGGGCTCCCTGGGTGTCGGCGAGTTTGGGGAGGGTTTGAGCCAGGTTGCGGTGGAGGTTCGCTAGGAGTTGTTTTGAGAAGGGGCCGGGGGATGGGGTTTGTTGGGCCAGTTGAAGAGAGCGGCGGTATTGTTCGACGGCGGCGAGGGGTTGATTCGACGCGATGAGGGCATCGCCGAGCTTTTGATGCGCGATGGTTGCGTCTCGCTGGGCCATGGGGCTTTTGGGTTGAGAGGAGAGGAGTTGGTCGAAGGTGGTGGTGGCGAGTTGGACGGAGGGGAGGTCGGGTTGGTGGAGAAGGGTGTAGGCGAGGTCACGTTGAGCGAGGACATTTTGCGTGTCGGCGTTGGCGAGTTCCCGGCGGAGGACTAGGGCCCGGTTGGGTAGGTTGAGGGCTTCAAGGGCTTTTGCGAGGTCGCGCTTGTGGACGGCGGTGGGTTCGGCTTTTACAAGGTTTTCGGCGAGGGTTAGGGCGTCTGTTCGATGTTGTTGCGCTTCGGTGGTGTGGCCGGCGGCGGCGTGGATGGTGGCGAGGTGAGCTTGTTTTAGGAATAGGAGGCGGGGGTGGTTGGTGTTGGGCGCTTGGTTGATGAGATGGAGCGCTTCGTTTGGTTGTCCGGTGGTAGCGAGGAGGGCGCTGAGATTTTGGTAGTTGGCGATGAGTGTGTCTGGCGGGGGGGTATTTCCTTCGAGGAGTTTGCGGGCTTCGCGGTAGTGAAATAGGGCGGCGTGGGCGTCGCCGGTGGTGGCTTCGAGGTCGGCGAGGCCTTGGTGGGCGGCGGCGAGATCGAGGGGTGCGCTAAGCAGTTTGAGGGCGTTTCGATAGCTTTGGCGGGCACCATTGGGATCTCCGAGATGGGGGAAGTTGGGAGAGCCTTGGAGGTTGGCGACGCGGATCCACGTGGCGGCGAGTTCGCGTTGGAGGGCGGGATCGTTGTTGGCTTCTTTCGAGAGGTTGTTGAGGTATTCGATGGATTTGCCGATGAGGAGGCGGCGGGCGGGGGTTGTGCCGGGGAGGGGGGCGATGGCGTCGTGGAGTTCGAAGAGGAAGGAGTTAGCGATTTTGCGGACTTCTTCGAAGCGTCGGTCGGAGAGATCGCGTTGGATTCTGGCGGTGCGGGCTTGCCACCCGGCGACGACGGCGAAGATGAGGATGAGAGGGAGGGCGGCGGTGGCGGTTAGGGCGAGGGCTCGGTTTCGCGCGAAGAAGAGGCGGATACGGTAGAGGGGGCTTTCCGGTAGGGCGGAGACGGGTTCGAAGGCGAGGTAGCGGCGGAGGTCGTCGGCGAGTTGGGCGGCGGATTGGTAGCGTTCTTTGCTATTGCGGCGGAGGGCTTTGAGGACGACGGCGTCGAGATCGCCGGTGAGTTTTCGGCGGAGGGCTTGGGGGGAGGTTTCGCGGGTGGCGGAGATGGTGGTGGGATTCTTGGCGACTTGGTTGTGGGGGGATTGGACGACTCGGGAGATGGCGGTGGAGGGTGGTTCGGGTTCGGATTTGGACATCATTTGTAGTAGTTCGATGGTGATGCCGTCTTTGAGGGGATAGGGGCGATGGCCGGTGAGTAACTCGTAGAGGATGATGCCGAGTAAGTAGACGTCGGATATGGTGGTGACGGCCTCGCCTCGGATCTGTTCGGGGCTAGCGTATTGGGGCGTCATGAGACGCATGGAAGTGGCGGTTTTGTCGGTGGCGGCGGTTCCGTCGGTGGTGAGGATTTTGGCGATTCCGAAATCGAGGAGTTTGACGGTGCCGTCGGGTTTGACTAGAATATTGCCGGGTTTGAGGTCGCGATGGACGACGAGGTTTTGATGGGCGTAGTGGACAGCGGAGCAGACGTCGCAGAAGAGTCGGAGGCGGGCGTCGGTGGAGAGTTTGTGTTGGTCGCAGAAGGTATCGATGGGATGGCCTTCGACATACTCCATGACGAAGTAAGGGCGGCCGTCTTCCGCGGCACCGCCATCAAGGAGGCGGGCGATGTTGGGATGGTCGAGGGAGGCGACGATTTGGCGCTCGCGGCGGAAGCGTTGGATGATACGGTCCTGCTCCATGCCGCGCCGGATGACTTTGATGGCGACTAATTTGGAGTAGTGTTGGTCGGCGCGGGAGGCGAGATAGACGGCACCCATGCCGCCGACGCCGATTTGGCGTTGGACGGCGTAGGGTCCGATGGAGGCGGGGATAGCTTCTTCCTGATCGCGGGTGGCTTGTTCGAGAATTTGAGAGACGGGGGTGATGGCGGGATGGGAGAGGAAGTCAGCGGACGAGGAGGAGTCGGCGTTGATGAGTTGGCGGACTTCGTAGTGGAGGGCTCGGTCGGCACCACAGGCTTTTTCGAGGAAGGCTTGGCGCTGGTCAGCGGGTTGGTCGAGGACCAACTGGAAGAGACTCTTAACTTGGCTGTAGCGTTCTCTAGTCACGCGAAGGATTGATGATAACAGAAAGAGCCGAACATCTTGTTGATGCTCGGCTCTACCGTCCTCCGACGAGTGCGAGTGGTACTTTGCCGCTCAATGAATAGAGCGGAATTTGGAGTAAGATACCATCAAGATTTTTACGAGGGCCGTTTTGCGGTGAGTTGGCCGTGGAGCCACGCCTTAGCCATGCGCCATTCGCGTTCGATAGTGGCGGTGGAGGAGCCGATGACTTCCGAGACTTCTTCGACCGTTAGTCCGCCGAAGAAGCGGAGTTCGACGATTTTTGCTTGGTTCGGGTCGAGTTCGTGCAGTCTGTTGAGGGCTTCGTCGAGTTCGTCGAAGGCAACGGGAGGTCCGGCGGCGAGGCCGAGGGAGTCGTCGAGGGAGAGTTTTTGAGCGTCTCCGCCTCGCTTGAGGGCGTTTTGGGTGCGGGCGTGGTCGACGAGGATGCGGCGCATGAGTTGGGCGGCGACACCGAAGAAGTGGGCGCGGCTTTGCCAGGTGACGCGGGTCTGGTCGACGAGTTGCATATAGGCTTCGTGGACCAGGGCGGTGGCTTGGAGTGTGTGGTCGGCGCGCTCGCGGCGCATGTAGTTGGCTGCTATCTTTCGCAACTCGTTGTAAACAATGGGAAAGAGCTGGTCGTGAGCTTGGTTTTCGCCACTGCGGAGGTTGGCGAGGAGTTGCGTAACTTCGTTATTTTCGGGTATGGCCACGGGTGGTAGGTGTCCGGAGGGCGTGTAATCGTGACAACGTTTGCGGGCTTTTGGAGACTTATGTGGTGGGAACGGGCAGATTCGAACTGCCGGCCTGCCGCTTAGGAGGCGGCCGCTCTATCCAACTGAGCTACGTCCCCGCCTTGCCTAAAATTCTACCAGCGCTTGAGTCCTTTTTGACCAATATCTTTGCGGAGTTGGAGGCCTTCGAAGTGAATTAGTTTGGCGGCGGTGTAGGCTTGGTGGATTGTTTCCCTGAGGGTAGGGGCGGTGGTGGTGACGGCGAGGACCCGTCCTCCTGCGGTGATGAGGTGGTTTTCAACGACGGCTGTGCCGGCTTGGAAGACTTGGGCTCCGGTGGCTTGGGCGGCTTGGACGCCGGTGATGGGGTCACCCGTTCGGATTTGGCCGGGATATCCGTGGGCGGCGAGAATGACGCAGAGGGCTGGATCGGGGCTCCACCGAAGGGTGGTGGCGTTAAGCGTTCCGGCGGCGGCACGGGAGAGGACTTCGGCGAGATCGGACTGGAGGGCGACCATGAGGGGTTGGGTTTCGGGGTCGCCCAGGCGAACGTTGTATTCAAGGATTTTTGGGCCGTTTTGGGTCATCATGAGTCCGGCAAAGAGGAAGCCAGTAAAGGGTGTTCCTTCGGCGTTCATGCCGTCGACAGTGGGGCGGAGGATTTCGCGGAGGATTTGTTCGTGTTGGGCGGGGGTGAGGATTCGGTCGTCGACGTAGGCTCCCATGCCTCCGGTGTTGGGGCCTAGGTCACCGTCGAAGATGGTTTTGTGGTCCTGGGCGGGTTTTAGGGGGAGGATAGTTTGGCCGTCGGTGATGGCGATGAAGGAGACCTCTTCGCCGGTGAGGAATTCTTCGATTACGAGTTGGGAACCGGCGGCACCGACGAGGGAGCCGTCGAGGAGTTGGGAGGCGGCGGCTAGGGCTTCGGGCTTTGATTGGACGATGAGGACGCCTTTGCCAGCGGCGAGGCCGTCGGCTTTGAGGACGAAGGGGGCATCGAAGGAGTTGATGGCGGATTCGGCTTCGGCGAGGTCGGTAGCGGTGGCGTAGCGGGCGGTGGGGATGTTGTGGCGAGCGAAGAAGTTTTTGGCGAAGACTTTGGAGCCTTCGAGCTGGGCGGCGGCGGCGGTGGGTCCGAAAATGGCGAGTCCGGCGGCGCGGAAGGCATCGACGACTCCGGCGATGAGGGGGACTTCGGGGCCGACGATGGTGAGGTCGATGTGATGTTGCTGGGCGACGGCGAGGTAGTCGGCGGGAGTGGTTCCGGAGAGGGGGACGCATTGGGCGACTTCAGCGATGCCAGGGTTGCCGGGTGTGGCGAAGACGCGGGTGACGGTTGGGCTTTGGGCGAGTTTCCAGGCGAGGGCATGTTCGCGACCGCCGGCGCCGATGACGAGAATGTTCAAGGGGGATGCTCCTCAAGTTAGAATAGAACAAGCACCGCGGTTTTCCCTTATGCGTTTTGTTTTAAAGCCTTTGCAATATGATGTGATCGTGATTGGGGCCGGTCATGCGGGCTGTGAGGCGGCGCGGGCGAGTGCTCGATTGGGGTTGCGTACGGCGATGGTGGCGATGAACATCGACTTGATCGCGCAGCTATCTTGCAATCCGGCGGTGGGTGGGATTGCGAAGGGCCATTTGGTGCGAGAGATTGACGCGTTGGGTGGGGTGATGGGTGAGGTGGCGGATGCGGTGGGGATTCAGTTTCGACTTTTGAACACGAGCCGGGGACCGGCGGTATGGTCTCCTCGGGCGCAGTGCGATAAGAAGCAGTATCGGATCAAGATGCGAGAGGTATTGGAGGGGGAGCCGAGCTTGCACTTTTTGCAGGCGGAGGTGGCGGAGTTGGTGATTGTGGGGCGTCGGGTGAGGGGGGTGCGGTTGCGGGATGGGCGGACGGCGTTGAGTGGGTCGGTGGTGGTGACGACGGGGACCTTTTTGAACGGTTTGGCACATGTGGGGGAGGCGAAGACGGATTGCGGGCGGAACGGGGAGGCTCCGTCTAATTTGTTGGGGTTGCAGTTGCGGAACTTGGGGATGGCTTGGACTCGGCTGAAGACGGGGACGCCACCGAGGTTGGATGGACGGAGTTTGGACTGGTCGCGATTTGAGCCGCAGGAGGGGGATGCGGTGCCGACGCCGTTTTCGTTTCTGACGAGGAAGATAGAGCGGGAGCAGATTCGGTGTCATATTGCTTATACTTCGGAGGCGACGCACGACGTATTGCGGCAGAACATTCATCGGTCTCCGTTGTATTCGGGGGCGATTGAGGGGATTGGGCCTCGGTACTGCCCTTCGATAGAGGACAAGGTGGTGAAGTTTCCGGATCGGGACCGACATCAACTGTTTTTGGAGCCGGAGGGGTTGGACACGTACGAGGTTTACGTGAACGGGATGTCGACGTCGATGCCGGTGGATGTGCAGGTGGCGATGTTGGCGTCGGTTCCGGGGTTGGAAGATGCGGAGATGATTCGGCCGGGGTATGCGATTGAATACGATGCGATTGACGCTCGGGAGTTGAATCATGGGCTGGAGTGCAAGCAGATTGCGGGGTTGTTTTTGGCGGGTCAGATTAACGGGACTTCGGGGTATGAGGAGGCGGCGGCGCAGGGGTTGATTGCGGGGATTAACGCGGCGCGCGCTGTGGGTGGTTTGGAGGCGTTTGTGGTGGGTCGGACTGAGGGGTACATTGGGGTTTTGATTGATGATTTGATTAGTAAGGGGGTGGACGAGCCGTATCGGATGTTCACTTCTCGGGCTGAGTTTCGGCTTCATTTACGGATTGATAATGCGGATTCGCGGTTGACGCCGGGTGGGCGGGAGATTGGATTAGTGAAAGATGATCGGTGGGGGCGGTTTGAGCGGAAGCGGGGGCAGTTTTCGGCGTTGATTCCGTTGTTGGAGGGGACACGGTTGACTACGCGTCAATTTCCGGATGTGCCGTTTTGTGGGACGGAGAATCCGACGTTGGCGACGTGGTTGAAGCGTCCGGAGGCGGTGATTGGATTATTGCGACCATGGATTGAGAGTCAAGTAGGGGAGCTGGAGCATGGTTTGTTGGGAGCGGTGGAGACGCATTTGAAGTACAGCGGGTATTTGCGTCAGGAGGAGCGGCAGGTGGCGCGGTTGCAGGCATCGGAAGCTCGTTCGATTCCGGTGGGGTTGGATTATGGCCGGATACCGGGTTTATCTCGGGAGATGGTGGACAAGTTTCAGCGGGTGGGGCCGGTGACGTTGGGTCAGGCGTCGCGGATTCCTGGCGTGACTCCGGCGGCGGTTTCTGTATTGGATATCTATCTTTCGTAGGCTTGGGGGGGCACGTGTACTGCCTCGGGAAGGGGTAATCTGGTGTTGTGCTCGGAGTAGGTTGGGCGCGGTGGATTGTGGTGCGGAGTGGGGAGGGTTCCACGTGGAACGGTGGGGGGGGCGAGTCGATTGGGTGGAGGGGGTTAGTGGCGGACGGGAGGATTGTTCCACGTGGAACGTCGGGCTTGCGGGAGAGTGAGTGGATTTGGGAGGGCTCCGCGTGGGACGGGGGGGCGAGTCGATTGGGTGGAGGGCGTTATTGGCGGACGGAACGATTGTTCCACGTGGAACGTCGGGGGTGGG
>JANXMS010000610.1 GCA_025354525.1 Acidobacteriota bacterium | reverse complement strand
ACGACTTCGGGATTGGGATGGGGGGAGGACGGCGCGGGGATGGAGTCAAGAGATTTCTGTTTGTTCATGGGGAAGAATCCTTCCCGCCCTGCTGTGTAATTAGGGAACGAAAAGTGTCTCAGTTATGTTGGCACGGAGGGCCCGACGAGAAGGGGATTGAAACGCTACCATCAACAGGTATGTCGATGGCTCAGGAACCGTGGGAATTGGTTCCCCGACGAGAAGGGGATTGAAACATTGCTTCGCATGGTCGACCCGTTATGGTTACAGCATCCGTGGGAATTGGTTCCCCGACGAGAAGGGGATTGAAACAATGCTTGGCCCCAAAGCCCATTGGTCTCTGCATCGAACGTGGGAATTGGTTCCCCGACGAGAAGGGGATTGAAACTTCAACACCCTCTCCCAAACCTTGTCTAAATTTTATTTGTGGGAATTGGTTCCCCGACGAGAAGGGGATTGAAACGGAGTGTAACCCCAATCTTCCCTTCCATGTCCGCGGTGTGGGAATTGGTTCCCCGACGAGAAGGGGATTGAAACCCTCGTGATCATCCTGTGGCATGATATTAATTTCAGGGTGGGAATTGGTTCCCCGACGAGAAGGGGATTGAAACACGAGAAGGATCACCTTCTCAATTGCCTCGTTAAACGTGGGAATTGGTTCCCCGACGAGAAGGGGATTGAAACGGGAGCGCGAGGAACTGCTGTGTGGAGTTTGTGCTGTGGGAATTGGTTCCCCGACGAAAACGGGATTGAAAGCGCACGGACACCGCAGGAGCCAAAGGCTCAAGCGCCCTTGCGGAACCGGAGCCGGATCGGGTTCGAATTATCAGCTCCCGTCGCGCAACGAAAATCGAACTCCATGACTACCAAGACCCTCTCCGGCACTCAACCGAAACAGGATCGGGCCGCTGCACTCAAGCCGGAGTATCGGTTCAACTATCGCAAAGCGCAACCGAATCGGCTTGCGACAAAAGCGCTAACGGGATCCGTGGCCGTCCTGCTGGATCCGGATGTCGCGCGTGGCCTCCTGGATGCCGAGCAGGACGCGCAGTCCGTGAATATAACGCCGTCGGGCACTATGCCAGTGAAGCGAAGGCGCGGGACTCGGTAGAAAAATCGTTCACCGAGCGTCACCGTAAGCCGAGCAGGCAATAAGGAACGATAAGAGCCTACTCGTGACCCTTACTGAAGGCGAGACGTTGGCGGAGGGAGGCCGATCAGCCTTCTTCCATTTCGCTGGTGATCAGGCCGACGTCGAGAAGGTCGCGGACGTGGGTCATGTCCTTCAACCGGTTGCTCGTTAGTTTCATGCGCAGCAGGTGGGCGATAGGCGCAAGGCGGATGCCGGGGGCGGGCGGGACGTCGGCTAGTTCCGGGACGGGCGCAAAGTAGTCGGCACGAACTTTTTCACCGGCAAGACGAAACGGACTGCGCCTTTGGCTTTTCGTCGGGCAGCATGGCGGAACTGGAAACCGTGATGGGGGCGAGACGCTTAATACGTTCGAGGTCAGAGCGCCGTATGGCCCCATCAACATCGTTCGTAAGGCGAGCGTTTTCCTCGCTGACCGCGCGGACATGGAGGAAAACGGCCATGCCGCCAACCAGTTCATGGCGTACTCGGGCGGCGGCCATCAACTCGCCGAAGCGATCCACGACGCTGAGAAGCTCGTCCACCGCTGCGTAGAAGAGCGGGTTTCCGAGCATCCTGCTCCGCTGTAGCAGGCACTTCGCTGGCGGCGGGGCGATTTAACGGGGGAGGTAGATTCGGCAGATCGAGAGAAAGGGGCGAAGCGGCTCCCAAGATGATCGGTGGTCCATAGGTGATCGGGCAAGCAGACGGCGGGGATGAGGCCGGAGCGGAGTTGGGCGATGATCTGCCGCTGGCCTTGGGGGCCGAAGGCGGAGTTCAACGGATCATCATACGGCGTTGAATTGGGGACGCCAGAGGCCAGATAGATGGCGGCGGGGTGGAGGACGACGATGCCTCGGCCGTCGAGGCTTCTGGCCGCAAATTCGATCACGGCGGAAACTTGATCGTTCGATAAATGGAACCATTCCATACGGAAACTGGCGTGCGCGTATCCCTAAAACCCCAGGCACCGTTGCGCTTGCCGGGGACGCTTTCGACGGCGGGACATTGCGACCACTCCAGACTTGCTTCGCTGTCACTCTTCAGTGCGACCGGATGGTGTTGGGATCCTTCTCAAACCGGTATTGAAAATGGCAGCCTTGGCAGGCGTCGAAGAGGTAGCCGCCGCGCTCAAAGACCGCGGCGACATCGCGGGCCTTGGCGGCTTGATGGACCGCGGCGGCGGCTTCGCGGAGGGCGCGGGCACGGTCCATCCAGGGGCCGTTGTCCTTGGCTCGGCCTTCCATCATGAGCAGGTTGCCGGCCTCGGTAAGGATAGTGGAACTTGCTTCCACCGCTAACCACTCTTCGTCAGTCCGTGGCTGGCGCTCTTCCACGTGGCCAACGGTGTAGATGGTTCCGACGGAGTCCCAGACGACGTCGGCGTTCGGGATGACCATGTGATGCATCACTTCTTCCAAGGTCGATACGGCCTTAATAGGAGGGCTGGCCTTGCATGCCGCGAGGAGAAGAAGGGAAGACAGAAGACAGATGCGTTTTTGCATGATGCGACCGGAATTGTAGCAGAACGGCCGGGGGCGGTTTGTTACACTGGGCGGGTTCGCTATGAATTTACTTCCTTTTTTCGAGTGGCTTGAGGGGACGGCGGGAAGCATCGCCATCCGCGAGTCGACGCTGCTTTATCCAATTATCGAGACGTCGCACGTGCTGACGCTGTGCCTGTTTCTGGGAATGATCGCGATGTTGGACCTGCGGCTGCTGGGGGTGGGGCTGCGGGGGGTGCCGGTGTCGGAGGTGGCTGGACGGCTGCTGCCTTGGGCGCTGGCGGGGTTCGTGATGATGGCAATCAGCGGGATGCTGCTTTTCTATTCGGGGCCGGTGCGGGCTTCGGGGAACGTGTTTTTTCGGGTGAAGATGGTGATGATTTTATTGACCGGGGTGAACGCGTTGCTGTTTCACTTTACGATTTATCGGCGGGTGGCGGAGTGGGACCGCGACGCGACGCCTCCTTGGCGGGCGCGGGTGGCGGGATTGTGTTCGATGGTGCTGTGGTGTTTGGTGGTGATCTGCGGACGGATGCAGGCTTACAACTGGTTCGATAAGGCTCGGGGTTAGGGAAGATGGACTTGCTGCCGCTATTCCAATGGTTCGAGGCGACCGCGGTGGGGACGACGATTCGGGAATCGTTGTGGCTGTTTCCGATGATTCAGTGCGGGCACTTGCTGGCGCTGGCGATGTTAGGAGGGGCGGTGTTGGTGGTGGACTTAAGACTGCTGGGGATGGGGCTGCGTTCGGTGACGGTGGCGGAGCTTGCTCGGATGGTGCATCCTTGGCTGGTGGGATCGCTGGTAGCGATTATCGGGACGGGCGTTTTGATGTTTTTGTCGGAGGCGTTGAAGTGTTTCTATAGTCCGCCGTTTTGGTACAAGATGGGGCTGCTGGTGGTGGCGACGGTTTTTGCATTTACGGTGCGGCGGAGGGTGCTGGGGAGCGAGGTGCGGCCGGTGTGGGGTTGGTT
>JANXMS010000159.1 GCA_025354525.1 Acidobacteriota bacterium | reverse complement strand
GGATGGTGAAGAAGAACCCGCTCCGGCACTATGTGGCGGCGACGAGTGTGGGGGTGGTGGACGGGGTGCCGATGTTGGACCTTTGCTATGAAGAGGATTCGGCGGCGGGGGTGGATATGAACATTGTGATGACGAGTGGGGGGAGGTTTGTGGAGTTGCAGGCGACGGCGGAGCAGGAGGACTTTGGGGATGACGAGTTGGCTTCGCTTGTCGCGTTAGGTCGGCAAGGGGTGAGAGAGTTGATCGAATTACAAAAGGGTTTCGTAACGCTGCCGTGAGGATTCGCTGCGCGACGACGAATGCGGGGAAGCTGCGGGAGTTTCGGCTGATTTTTGCGCATTATGGGCGGGGGCTGTTTGCGTTGGAACCGCTAGCGGGATTGGGGGCGATTTCGTCGCCGGAGGAGACGGGAGATACGTTTGTGGAGAACGCGGCGTTAAAGGCTTGTTACTACTCGTCGTTTACAGATGACTTGATGTTTGCGGATGATTCGGGGTTGGCGGTGGACGCGTTAGGCGGTGCGCCGGGGGTTTTTTCGGCACGGTATGCGGGGGAGGAGGCGACCGACGGGGAGAATAATCGGAAGGTTTTGAAGGACATGATGCGGGAGGAGGAGCGGTCGGCACGGTTTGTGTGTTCGATTGCGCTGGCGCAGAAGGGGAAGTTGATCGCGACGTTTACGGACGACGTGGAAGGGACGTTGCTCTATGCGCCGAAGGGGCCGCATGGTTTTGGGTATGATCCGTTGTTCTATTTTGAGTCGTTTGGCTGCACGTTTGGGGAGGCGGAGCCGGAGCGGAAGTTGCTCGTGAGCCATCGGGGGAAGGCGCTGGCGCGGTTGATCCGGCATCTGCTGAGTGAGTCGGCGATTCAGTAAGCTAGCGAACTGTCTTGGTATCGACCGGACCGGCTTCGAGTTCCGTGCTGAGGCCCGCTGCTTTCATGACTTGGCGGAGGGCGGCTGCGGTGGGTGGAGAAAGTCGGAAGTTGCCGGTGCGGTTTACGCCTTCGGCGATCCGCAGGGGGGTCCAGCCGAGCGAATTTTTGCGGTTCCAGGTTTGTGGGCGGGCACCCTGTTCGGCGAGCGCCAGGACGGCAGCCGGAAGGTGTTTGTAGGCGGCCCCATGCATGGCCGTTTCGCCTTTGGCGTCGACGGCGTTGACGTCATTACCGAGAGCGACAGCGAGGCGGATGGCTTCGACGACCTCGGCTTCGGTTCCGGCATCTTCGTTGGGAGAGCGGGTGCCGACGCCGGCGGCTACCATTAGCGGGGTCGTCTGATCGGCATTGGGTAATAACCGATCGGCGCCTAACTCGGCGAGGAGCCGCATGAATTCGGTGTCGGCGCATCGAGCGGCCATTAGGAACGGAGTTGCTCCGATGGTATTCAAGGCGCTTAAGCCAGCGTTGCTTTTGACGAGCATCCGGGCGTTTAGGTCGGCACCTTTTGCTACCAGCTTGCGAGTGAGGGTAAGACTGTCGATGGAGCCTGAGCCTGGTGGCGCGGGATCGTTGCTGCCGGTGCCGGGCTTTCTGACCCAGGTCAGGGTATGCAGAGCGGTCCAGCCAGGACCGTCGGCGTTGGGATTGGCACCGCGATCGAGCAAGAGCGCCGCCAGTTCGAAGTGCGCGTTGGCGACGGCGAGATGGAGGGCGGTGGAACCGGCGCGGATGGTGGACGGTTCGGTGGTGCTGCTTCCGGGCGGGCGTATGGTTCGGGCCGGGAGGGCGTCGTTGGCGTCAGCACCGGCTTGCAGCAAGGCTTTGACGGCTTCGAGGCGTCCTTCTCGCACGGCGAACAGAAGAGGCGTGAATCCACCGGTGGAGCGGGCGCGATGGTCGGCACCGAACTCGATGAGAAGTTGAGCCGCTGCGACATGACCTTCCGCAGCGGCCCACATTAAGGCGGTCTGGCCCCGCCAGCTTTCTTGTTTGTTGGCGACCGCTCCGCGGGCCAAGAGTAGCTTAATTGCTTCTGGGCGACCGGTGCGGGCGGCAGTCATTAAGACAGTCTCGCCTTCGGGAGATGCGCCATTGGGGTCGGCACCGGCTTTGAGGAGCAGGTCGATAACGGAGGTGGATCCGTTGAGGCACGCCAGATAGAGCGGCGTGGCACCGTGGATATTGGCGGCTTTGGAGTCCGCGCCTTTGGCTAATAGGGCCGCGACGGCTGACGCGTCGTCCTGTTCCACTGCGTCGAGGAGGAGAGTCGACTGGGCGAATAGGGAGCCGGCGAGGCAACCGAGCGCGACGAGAAGGTGTGGACGAGTCGTCATAGCGCGGCGGGCTTGAGGAGTTCGCTGATCTTGCCCTGGCTATCGGCGAAGGCGTCGAGATGCACGCCCACTTTGTCGAGGAGGGTGAGGTGGAGATTGGCGAGCGGGGTGGGTTGATCGTACTTGATGTGGCGACCGCCTTTGAGATTGCCGGCCGCGCCGCCGGCGACGACGATGGGCAAATTGACGTGATCGTGGACATCGGGGTTTCCCATGCCACTGCCGCACAGAAGGAGCGAGTTGTCGAGGAGTGTTCCGTTTCCTTCCTTGGTGGCACTCAGCTTGCTGAGGAAGTAGGCGAAGAGGGAGACATGATAGGCGTTGATTTTGGCTACGCGGGCCATCTTTTCCGGGTCGCCCGAATGATGGGTTAACGGATGATGCGGATCGGTGACGCCGGCTTCGGGGTAGACTCTCGTGCTGGCTTCGCGGGCGAGTTGGAAGGAGATGACTCGGGTGACGTCCCCTTGCATAGCCAACACTTGGAGATCGAACATCAGCTTGGCATGTTCGGCGTAGGATGCGGGCACGCCGATGGGACGGTCGAGATCGGGCATTTCACCGTCTTTCGTTTGCTTTTCGGCCTTCTGAATGCGGCGTTCGACTTCGCGGACGGATTCGAGATATTCGTTTACTTTGGTACGGTCTCCGGCGCCGAGTTGGCCCTGGAGGCGGGCGATGTCGGCGGAGACCCAATCGAGGATGCTCGAGTTTTTCCGCATCTCGGCGCGGCGTTCGGCGGCGCTTCCGCCATCGCCGAAGAGACGTTCAAAGACCAGTCGCGGATGCGCTTCGGCCGGCAGGGGGGTGGTTGGCGAGGACCACGATAGGTTGTTTTGGTAGACGCAGGAATATCCGTTGTCGCAATTGCCGATGGTCGTGAGCAGATCCATGGCCAGCTCCATCGACGGCAACGGGCAATCTTTGCCGATGCGTTGGGCCGCGATCTGGTCGACGGTGGTCGCTAATTCATAGTCGGTGCCTTCGGTGAGCTTGGCCTTGGCTGCGCTGAGGAACGAACAGTTCGCCGTGGCATGGTTGCCGGGGGAATAGGCGTTCTTCAATTCGAGGTTGCTGATGACGGTGACTTGGTTGAGATAGGGAGTGAGCGAGTTCAGCGTGGGCGAAAGGCGGGTCATCCGGCCGATTTCGGGCGGGGTCCACTGGGCGATGGTGGCGCCCATCGGAATGTAGACAAAGCCCAAGCGGCGGACGGGCGCGGCCGGGGTGGCGGCGAGCGCGGTCATGGCGGGCACCATGGCGTCGAGCAGCGGCAAGGCCAGCCCTGCGCCAAGGCCACGGAGCAGGCTCCGCCGGGCGATTGCTTTCTTCTGGATGATCATTGCGATTGCCTCATGGAGAACGGGGTGCTAGTTGCGATGCCGAGTAAGAGCGACGAGAAGCGATACTGGTTTTTTTCCGCGTCGCGGACGATTTTTCGGATAGCCGGGGCGTCATATCGCTCGATGCCGCGGCCCAGAGCGTAGATTAACAACTTTTCGGTCAGGGCTGAGACGAAGAGTTCGGGCCGCAGCAGGAGGGCTTGGTTGAGCTCAGCGGCGTTCTGGAATTTGGTGCCGTCTGGCAAAAGCCCGGAGGCGTCGACGGGCGTGCCGCCATCGGTAGCGCGCCAACGGCCAACGGCATCGTAGTTTTCGAAAGCGAAACCGATAGGATCCATCAGATTGTGGCAGCCGGCACAAGCTGGATTTTTGCGATGTTCGGCGACCCGTTCGCGCATGGAGAGCGACTTTGCACCTGGGGTACGAACGGCCTCTTTGAGTTCCGGCACAGCCGGGGGCGGGGCGGAGGGAGGCGTGCCGAGAATGTTGGCCAAGATCCATTTGCCGCGAATGACCGGGGACGTTCGCGTGGCGTAGGAGGTGACGGTGAGGATGCTGGCGTGGCTGAGAAGGCCGCCGCGGGAGGGTTGATCGCTCAAATCGACGCGGCGGAAGCGGCTGCCGTAGATGTGGGGGATGCCGTAGTGACGAGCGAGGCGCTCGTTCAGGAACGTATAGGGCGCTTTGAGGAGAGTGGGTGCGGGCCTGTCTTCGCGCAAGACGCTGGCAAAGAACAGTTCTGTTTCCCGCTGCATGGACTGCCGGAGATTTTCGTCAAAATCCGGGAAGAGTCGGGGGTCAGGAGTAATGGCCGCAAGGTTTCGAAGGTATAACCATTGGGCGGCGAAGTTGGTTACGAGCGACTCTGACCGCGGATCGGCCAGCATCCGGCGAACCTGCTGTTCAACAACGGCAGGATCCTTCAGTTTGTCGCGCTCGGCCAAGTCCAACAGCGTATCGTCCGGAATGGTGCTCCAAAGGAAGAATGAGAGGCGGGAGGCGAGTTCTGGGCCGGAGAGTTGATAGGGTGAGTGATTTGCGTGGGCCGGATCCTTCTCGATACGGAAAAGGAACTGGGGATTGACGAGCAAGGCGCGCAAGGCCATCTCGATTCCATTGTCGAAGCCGCCTTCGGCTTTCGCCTTTCGATAAAAGTCGAGCGGGGCGACGAGATCGTCGGCGTGAATAGGGCGGCGATAGGCGCGCCGCAAGAGGGTAGCGAGGATTTGTTTGGCACAGGCGTCGGTTTGCTCTCCGCAGACGAAGATGCGGCGGCGGCTGGGGGAGTCGCCGGGGCCAACGGCGGCACCTGGGCTGACGGCGTCAAAGGGGCCGATGACGGAGATGGAGTAAAGAGCCGGCTGGACGCGGGGATGGCGATCCATGTTGAAGTGCGCTTGGTAGGGCTGTCGACCTGTTTCGAGCAGCGCGGCGGTTTTGCGGGGAAAACTAACGCCGAGCTGATGGGGGCCGGCGGTGACGGCCAGCTTCACGGTCAAATGCTTGTCGACGTTTTGATGATCCTGGCCGCGCGGGGTAGGCGTGACGGTGAAAAGGCCAAGACGGGTTCCATCAAGGGTTAATTCCACTCGATGCGGAAGGTCGAGCCCTTCGACCCGTTCATCCCGATCGCGGGAGAGGCGAACCTGGATTTCGTATTGCGCGCTGACCGGAAAAGTGTGCGTGGCGATTGCTCCGCCGCGCGTGCCGTGGGGCAGGCCGGGGACATGTTCTTCCTGCGTGAGGTCAGGCGGAATCATGATCAGTTCGCTGGAAGGCTTACGAACCGGGCTACCGAGAGCGAGACGGCTAATTTTTTGAGCGGCCGAAAGATACCGTTCGATGAGGATGGGGGGTAGGTTTTCGACGGCGATGTTGTCGAAGCCGTGGCTTGTCTCGTCGGCCGGCAGAAGGGTCGTAACGTTGTAATCGACCGCGAGGAGATCGCGAATGGCGTTGTGGTACTCGAGGCGGTTCAGGCGGCGGAAGGTGCCGGGTCGACCGGCTTGGGGGTGGAGCGCGGCGTCGGCATCAAGCGTCGCGGTGAGTTCCTTAACGACCAACTTATAGGTTGCGTCGTCGGGTCTTGGCAAACCCAAGGGCGGCATGTGGCGGTGGCTTAGTTGGCGTACGGCTCTTTCAGAAACGGTCGGGGAGAATGAATTCTGTAGCGATACTCCGCCGGCCCGCGCCTGCTCGCTGTGGCACCCAACGCAATAACGATTGAACATGGCTCGGGTGGCCGGGGGTTGCGCGATCGCCGAAACTATGCAGCCGAACAAAACGCAAGCTAACTTCATCACCTTCAGTCTATTCGTTGCCGTAAGTCTGCGCTACGTTCGAACCGTTCGGAACCGGCAGTTCCGCCACCCAATCCCACGCGCGCTCAGAAAAACGAATGATCGCGGGGAGATCGGCGACCAGCAAGAGGCGATCCTTTACCAATTGCTCGGCGGCAGTTTGCACCTGACTCCTGTACTTTGCTCGCGAGCCATATCGGGTTTTTATTTGAGCGGGCGGATAGGGAAGGAACGAACCCGTTTGGCCGAGCAACTCGCCCGGGGCACCGATTGCGGCTGAGCGCAGGTTCCACCCGGTGAATACGCCGAGGGGTTCGGCTACCCAAGGCATCAAAAGGCCGCTGGTTTCATTCCCGTCCGCCCCCTGGGTTGGGACCAATACCGGGTAATCCGGCCCCGGCTTGGGAGGCTGATTCGTGATGATGGCTTTGGTGAGGTAGTCGGGTCCGAAGTCCAGGTATTGGGTTCGATAGGCGGCGGGCTTCCCTTTCGTCAGGGTGCCGTTGGCCAAAGTGGGATAACGCGACGGAGGGGGTGGGGTGCCGTCGACGACCCAGGCGCGGAGGTTTTGCAGGATGGCCCTGAGCGACCATTTGTAGTCGTTCCAGTTGGGCAGGTTTTGACCCATGCCACGACTTGGGGGAAAGGCAGCAGGGCCGTGTTGGGCGCCGGTGAGCAGGTAAAGACGGGTTGTCGTTGGCAGGAGGAGGTCGTGCTTCCCGTCAAGACTCGTATGTAGAAGAGCGCCCGCCGAACCGTAGTACTCGTAGCTGGAGTTCGTATAAACAATTTTGGGGACGACTTTGGCTGCTCGAGCCCGGGCCAAGAGGCTGTCTCGCCGCCCCGTCACTGGCTCCGCCGTCTCGGCATCCGAGTATGGAAACTGGTCGGTGGTTGAGAAACTGGCATTTCGATAAGGACCGGACGTTCGACTCGGTTGCGTGAACCGTTCGAAAGTGGTCCGCCTGCCGCCCGCGACATGCGGCTGCAGTCCGTCGAAGACGGGTTTACCCTGTTCGTCGGCATTGAACCCTTCATAAATGAGGGCTCTGAGAAACATGGAGGATTGGGAGGTGCCTAGACCGAGGGCGAAGCGGACCCGGCCTTCGCGTTTCTGGAAGGAGACGAAGTCGCGGGTGGCGGCCATGCCGAGTCCGGCTACCACAGGCTGTGTGCCTGGATAGATAAACTCATAGGTCCGGCCCGGCGTAGCGAGGTGCTTGAGTAAAATTGCGTCGCCGTCGAGGCTCCAATCACCGGGCGGCACCGGGTTGCGGGCTCCGTGGATCGAGTCCCGAAGGGTCAGTGATATCTTGGCTGCGTCGGCGACCGGATAGGCGAGGTGATCCGCATCGCCCAGCGGGATTCGGTCCGCGGCAGTCGAGAACGTGAACTCGCCGCGCACCAAGCCATCCACTCCTGTTGCGTAGGGTACGTAGGCTCGCAGCAAACCTTCGCGTTTCGGTACATCATGTTGCCAGCCAACCCACGCCAGGGTATACCCTTCCCGAAGCAAGTACCCATCCCCGAAATGTTCCGCTTTGGAGGGATGCTGCGAACCTGAGGCCCGATTGTAGAGCGCCAGCATTCCCATTCCTCCGCGGTTTGGCGATTCGAGGAGTAGGGTGCCGTTGCCGGATTGGGGGTTCTTAGGGCGGAGCACCACGACATCAGCCGAAAACTCAACCAACCCGGCGGCGTTTCGGGGGGCGAAGGCAATGTCAGTGATGCGGGAATTCGCGCGCAGCTTGGGATCAACCGCAAAGTAAGCTCGGCCCCGGATCAGCTCATAGCCGCCCGTCGAGCCGAAGCTTGCGCCGCCCAACACGTCTTCCTGGCTGGCAATCTCCATTCGGACCAAAGCAGCAGAGGCGCTGGCAGCCACCAGGGCTGCGACGAAAAATACTTGGAGCATTCGTTGATGCTAGCGCATGAATCCCTCGTTTCCGTAGTGGGGTACGGTTCGCGAACGGTTCTCCCGGTTCCCCGCCAGTCGGCGATTTGGGATAGACTTTGGACGAACCGGACCCATGTCGCATCCTCCTCAGAATATCGCCACGATTGAGCTGCCCGAAGTCAGTCCCCATGAAATTGAAGCGGAACTGCAATCCGTATTGCGGAGCAGTTCCTTTGAACGGTCTGACAAGCTACAAAATTTCCTGCGGTTCATTTGCGAGCTTACCCTGCGCGGCGAGGGTAGCCGCATCAATGAATACCTGATCGGCTCGGAAGTCTTCCGGCGCGGGGTCGGGTATTCGCCGAGCGAGGACTCGGTGGTCCGCCGACAGGCCCATACGCTGCGCCAAAAGCTGCACGAGTATTACGCTGGGGAAGGGAGCACTCATTCTCTGCGGATCGAACTTCCGGTCGGACGGTATGTGCCCACCTTCCGGCGAATTAAGGAAGAAGATGTTCCCCACGTGGCGGAAGCGGCTGCGCCCAGCCCACTGCCGACGATCGTAAAGGGCAGTTCGCCTGGGCGGATGGCGTGGATAGCAATGGCGGGTGCCGCGCTGCTGGCCGGGGGCTATTTCTGGGGCACGGCCTCGTTCGCTCCCGCAGCCCGCGGCCTTGCCGTAGAAAGCGCTACGCGGGAAATCTGGGGACCGTGGATGGATACAGGGCGTCCGGCGGTGATTTGCTTCAGCACGCCGATGACGGCCATCATTAAGCATTTCGAGCAACCGCTCCCGCCCGATACCCAGCCGAAGCGGTTTCGGGCCCATCCCGCCGATGAGCAACTTTATCGGCAGTCCTTTCAAACCCCCGCTGGCGGTGCGTTCTATTTCACTCCGGCCGTGAACCAGACCAAGGTTGGTGAAGCCGTCGCGGGGGTCCAGTTGTCCGCGCTACTCACTCGGCTTCGCGTACCGGTGGGAACTACCCAGAGCAGGTTCGTCAGTTGGGAGGATCTCCGCAGTGACAATATGATTCTGCTGGGCCACGACGAAGACAACAAGTGGCTTGATCCGCTTCTCGACAAGGCGCCGTTTCGGCTGACTCGTAGCGTCGGCAAACGGCAGAGGGCGATCGTCAACGTAACGCCGCGCCCGGGCGAGGCCGCCGATTATACGATCAACTACGCCGCTGACGAACGGGAGGGCGATCAGGAATTTGCGTTGATCTCGATGTTGCCGGGAATGACTCCGGGTCAGAAGCTGCTCTTGGTTAGCGGTCTCAACGCTCAGGCCACGCAAGCCGCTACTGAGTTTTTGGCTGCGGAGCAATCGTTGGCTCAGCTATTAGTATTGCTGCGACACCAGGATCCGAAACACCACGGCCCGTGGCATTTTCAGGCGGTGCTGAAGGCCGAGGTACACGACAAAGTTCCGACGAAGTCCTGGCTGGTGGCGGTTCGCGTTCTATAATTTCCGGGGCTACGGAACGGTTCGGAACCGTTCCGCCCTTGCCGCCACCGTGGTCGGCGCATAACATTGGATCACTTCATTTCTTAGGAACACTATGCATTCCATCGTCCGTAATTCGTTGTTCGCCTTGTTTTGCTGCTCGGGCTGGCTAAGCGCCCAAGTCACGACGGCGACATTCTATGCGACCGTCACCGACTCGACAGGAGCGGTAATCCCATCGGCGAAGGTCACCGTCATTCACGACGGGACCGGAACGACCAACGAAAAATTTGCCGACCCCCAGGGTGAGGCCGTCTTCACGTTCCTTCGCATCGGTACCTACACGGTCCGCGCGGAAGCGAAGGGCTTTAAACGACAGGAGGCCGCTGGGCTTGAGCTGACAGCCGGGCAGCAAGTGCGGAACACGATTTCTCTTGAGGTTGGTGCCGCCACCGAGACCATCCGCGTCGATGCCAGCGTTCCGCTGATCAACACGGTGTCTTCCGAACAGATCAATTCTTTTGAGGCGATCAAGGTGCGTGAGCTTCCGCTCGCGCGCCGCAATTTTGCCAATCTCCTTAGCCTAGGCACCGGCGTCGTTTCCACTGGCGACAGTGTCCGCATGAACGGTGTGGGCAAGAACGGCGTGGCGTTCTCGGTGGACGGTACCGACGCTGGCGGCAATCCTGAAGGCCGCGCGTCTTCCGGATTCGGTCGGCCAAACCTGATCGACATCATGAGCATCGAGGCGATCCAGGAGGTGGACACCGTCAAGGGCGTTCCCTCGGCGGAGTACGGAAATATTGTCGGCGGACAGGTTAATCTGATTAGCCGTTCGGGAACCAACCAATGGCATGGCAGCCTGTTCGAGAACTTCCAGGCCGAAGAGCTCAACGCCCGTAATCAGCGGTTGAACAATAAGCCTGGGTCTACTTTCAACCAATTTGGCGGCTCGGTGGGTGGGGCTATCCTGAAGAACAAGCTATTCGTCTTTGGCGTCTACGAAGGCTATCGCGACCGGGCGTTCTCCGTGGTGCAGGACAACGTACCTACTCCCCGTCTCCGCAACGACATGTTGGCCGGGGTGCCTTCCTATAAGCTTCTCCTCGATTTCATTCCGCTCCCGACGGAACCCTACGCCGCCACGGCGGATGTGGGCCTGTATCGGGCGGCTGCGAGTTCGGTGCGGGACGATAACCACGTCGATGTCCGCACGGACTGGCGGGTGGGCCAGATGAGCAATTTCGCATTTTCGTACAGCCGTGGGCGCCCCTCGCAACTGGTTCCGCGCAGCTACATCAACGGCTCGAACGACCGAACGTTTCTGGTTTGGAACGAGCGCGGCACGATGGCGTATACGACCGGCGGCGCTAGCTGGACCTCGGAAAGCCGCTTTGGCTACAACCTCGCCGACACGGGTCGATATGATCGTTTCTTTTTCGAGCAGAAGGACCCGAGCGGCAAAGCGGAGATTCTTCCCTTTGGCCGGCGAGTGTTCCGGATTGCGACCAATCTGGGTTGGAATTCGCCCGATCACGAGTACTACATGCTGGAAGGCCGCACGGTCAATTTTGATCAGAAGATCGCGTTGCAGCGCGGCAAGCATTCGATCAAGTTTGGCATGAGCTACCGGAGCGATTGTTGTCAGAAAACCAACCCCGAAGCGCCGGTTATTGCATATACCAGCCGGGCCGATCTCATCGCCAATATTCCCACCGAAGTCGCACCTGTCTTCGGTAACGGCGAGTTTCGTGGGACCCAAAAGAGCTTCGGCTTCTTCGCGCAGGACGACTGGCGCATTCGCCGGAATCTGACAATAAATATTGGCTTACGCTACGATTCGTTCGGCAACTTCGTACCGAAAGCCAAAGAAACGGCTAAGGAATCCGGGCTCTATAATCCCGATGGATTGCTCGACCAGGTCACCTTTGCAGTTGGCAAGCTGCGCGATCGAAACAACCCGGTCGAAGCGGACCGCTGGGTAAATCTCGGCCCGCGAATCGGCTTCAGCTACGATCCGCAGAGCAACGGCAAAACGGCCATCCGCGGTGGTTTTGGAATTCTCTTCAGCAGCCAAGTTACTGGCGCGCTGCAGGCCGCCGTGCAACCGGGGCCGAATACTCCTTTTCGCATCCGCTTTAGCCGCGCCGACGCTCTACGGCTTGGCCTGAAGTGGGGTTCCTACACTGATGACATCGCTCAGGCGCTGGAACGGGACTCCGTGGCCCGCGGCCTGACTAACGTGTTTTCGATCTACAACCCCCAACTGCAAAACCCATACAGCATGCATTTCCACTTTGGGGTGCAGAGGGCGATCACCAACACCTTGGCTCTGGAAACCGCCTTTGTCGGTACCCGCGGGATCAAGTTCCTGATGCATCGCTGGGCGAATGAAATTGACCGCTTCACTGGCCTGCGGCCCAATCCGCTGCTCAACGTCAACTACTATGTTGACAACACGCAGCAGTCCATTTACACGTCGTGGCAGACTTCGCTTCGTAAGCGGTTTTCTCATGGGCTGACCGGAAGCGCGAACTATACGTGGGCCAAGGGCCTGTCAACCGCTGGCGGAGACATCGGTGCCTACTACCAAGGCGACGGTGATGCGCGTACGCAGAACTTCCTTTACCCGAGGGCCGACCGTGGGCCGAACACTGGCGACATCAAAAGCTATTTCAATTCCGAATGGGTGTACGAAGTGCCCGCTCTTTACAAGCAAGGGCGATTGGCTAAGTCCATCTTTGGCGGTTGGCAGGTGTCGGGGATTTTCCAGGCGCGCACGGGCGAGCCAGTGTCGCTGTCTCAGACCGGCGCGCGGCAGATCAACCGGCCGGACTATATTGGGGGCCAAGTTTACGCTGATAACTACCGCGGGACGTTGCAGTACTTGAATCGAGCGGCCTTTGCGCTGCTGCCGCTCAATGCGGTTTCCCGGGCACCTGAGCGGGCCGGCAACATTGGTAATGGTGCTATTCGCACGCCGGGGTCGGTCAACCTCGACTTCTCCATCGGCAAGAGTGTGCCGATTACGGAGACCTCGAAAATCCAGATTCGTGCCGACATGTTCAACTCGTTGAACCACACGAATCTGAATGGTTTGCGGACGAGCCTCAACGACGCCTTCTTCGGTCAACTGTTAGGCACGGCTGGAGCCCGCGTCGTTCAATTGAACGCCAGATTCAGCTGGTAGTAACGGACCGATTCTAGCTGTACAATAGCGTCGATGAATCGTAGACAGGTATTGGGATTACTGAGTTCGGTCGCGCTGGGGCAAGCTCCGGCGCGGCCGAATATTCTTTTTGTGCTTTCGGACGATCACACCGAACGCGACCTTGGCGTATCGGGGAACAAGACGATCAAGACGCCGAATCTGGACCGGTTTGCGGGCCAGGGGATGCGGTTCACGAGGATGTTCACGGCGGCCCCGCAGTGCGTGCCTTCGCGGACAGCTTACCTGACGGGTCGGTCGCCAGTGGCGGCGCGGATGGGGCGGTTCAGTTCGCCGCTGCCGAGGGACGTGAAGATTTATCCGGAGTATCTGCGGGCGGCGGGTTACTACACGGGGGTCTGTCGGCGGAACTTCCATCTGGATGGGGCACCGGGGCAGGCGGGGACGGATACGAACGCGATCTACGAGGCCAATCATCTGCGGACGATGGCGGACCGGATGGACTTCGTGGACCGCACTGGGGCGCGGGCGAAGACACCGGAGATCCTGGACCAGTTTTTTGCGAAGGTGCCGGCCGGGAAGCCGTTCTTTCTGTGGGTGAACTTCAACGACCCGCACCACCCTTGGGACAAGCTGGGCACCCACGATCCGAAGGAAGTGTTCGTGCCGGGGCATATGCCGGACCTGCCGGGGATGCGGGACGACATTGCGCGACATTACGACGAAATTGGGCGGATGGACGAGGAGTTCCAGTGGGTGCTGGATACGCTGGCCAAGCGGGGGTTGGACAAGAACACGCTCGTGATTTTCGCGGGAGACAATGGGCAGGCGCTGCCGCATGGGAAGGGATCGTTGTACGACTCCGGGATGAACGTGCCGATGTTGATTCGGTGGCCGGGACAGATCGCGGCGGGTCGGATTTCGAAGGAGTTGGTCTCCGGCGAGGATATCGGGCCGACGGTGCTGGAGGCGGTAGGGTTGCCAGTGCCGAAGGATATGTCGGGCAAGAGCATTTTGGGCCATTTGCGCGGGGCGGCGGCGGGTCCGCGCCAGTACGTCTTTGGGGCGAGGCTGCACCATGGGAACGCTCCGTTTACGGAGACGACGAAGGCATCCACGTTTGATTTATCGCGGTGTGTGCGTTCGAAGAAGTATAAGTTGATCTATAACTGCACGCCGCAGATGGAGTATTCGCCCGTGGATTCTGCGCGGGATCCGGGGTGGACGCAGATTGTAGAAGCGCATCGGGCCGGAAAGTTGAAGCCGGAGCATGAGTTAGCTTATTTCGGCAAACGGCGGGTGCTTGAGTTGTACGATCTGGACGCTGATCCGTGGGAGTTGACTAACTTGGCGGGAAGGCCGGAGTTAGCCAAGGTGGAGCGGGAGTTGAAAGTAGCACTGACCGAGAAGATGATTCTCGATTATGACTTTTTGCCCCCGCCAATTACCGACTAGTTACTGGTAGCGCTGCCAAGCGAGGAAGGCGGCGATGGTTTTTCCGTCAATGATTTTGCCGGACTGAATCATCGCGTCGACCTCGGCGGCGGTGAACCATTTCGACTCGATTCTTTCGTCGTCCATGAATTGGGTGGGCCCAGCCTTCAACTCCGTGGCGACGAAGATGTTCATCTTTTCGGCCAGGAAGCCGGGGCTCATGTAGAGGCTGAAAAGCTTCCTCCACTTCTTGGCGGAATAGCCCGTCTCTTCGCGCAGTTCGCGCTTGGCGGCCTGGAGGGGCGTTTCGCCTTCGTCCATGCGACCTGCGGGGATCTCCCACAGATAGGCCGAGGCCGGAAGCCGGTATTGTTTGGCGAGGAGAATGCGGCCTTGGTCATCGACCGGCATGACGACGGCGCTGCCGATGTGTTGGATGATGGCGCGCTTGATTTCGAAGCCTTCGGGATCGAGGGCGATATCTTCAGTGACCCAAAAGATGGGGGTACGGAGCAGCTCTGTGCTGCTGATGATTTTCATTTTTCCCATGTTTTTATGAACTCTTCATAGGGTAAAGTATTGAGGACGTCGGTTTTGGTGAGCCAGCCGCGCCGGGCCATTTTTACACCGTATTTCATGTTTTCCAAGTGCCTGGGATGATGCGCGTCCGTGGAAATGGTGAAGCGAACGCCCTTCGATTTGGCGATACGGATGAGGGTGGCATGGAGGTCGAGACGCTCAGGGCTGGCGTTGATCTCCATGGCGACCCCGCGTTTGGCGGCGGCGGCGGCGACGGTTTCAAAGTCGTAGAAGAACGCTTCCCGATGGAGGAGGACGCGGCCGGTGGGGTGGCCGATCGTTTTCACGTAGGGGTTTTCGAGGCAGCGGAGGTAGCGTTCGGTCATCTCCTCGCGGGAGAGGTTCATATAGCTATGGACGCTGGCGACGACGAAATCGAGGGCGGCGAGGGCTTCGTCGTCGAGGTCCATGCGGCCGTCGCGGAGGATGTCGCATTCGATGCCGCTGAGGACGCGGATGCCGAGGGCTTCGTGGTCGAGAGCGCGGACGCGGGCGGCAAAATCGAGCACTCTTTTTTCGTCGAGACCGTTGGCCATGGCAAGGGCTTTTGAATGGTCGGTGATGGCGATGTATTCGCGGCCGAGAGCGCGGGCGGAGGCGGCCATCTCTTCAAGCGTGGCGCGGCCGTCGCTTTCGCGGGTGTGCATGTGGATGTCGCCGCGGATATCTGCGAGTTCGAGTAAGTCCGGGATGGGGTGGTCGAACTCGCCCTGGTTTTCGCGCATCTCGGGAGGAATGAAGGGTAGGCCGAGGGCGGCATAGATTTCGGCTTCGGTCGCACCGGCGACGCGGGATTCGTCATCAAGGCGGAACAGGCCGTATTCGTTGAGCGAATAGCCGAGTTTGAGGGCGCGTTGGCGAAGGGCGACGTTGTGTTCCTTCGAACCGGTGAAGTACTGCATGGCGGCACCGAAGCTTTCAGCGGGGAGGGCGCGCACGTCGACTTGGAGGCCTTCGACGCCGACGCGGGCGCTGGCTTTGTTTTCGCCGTGGCCGAGGACCTCGCTGACCTTGGGATGGGCGACGAAGCGATCAAGGGCGGCTTGGGCACCGGGGCCGGTGACGAGGAGGTCGAGGTCGCCGACGGTCTCTTTGCCGCGGCGGAAGCTACCGGCGGGGGTGACGGCTTCGACGCCGGGGGTGGCGGCAAGGTAGGCGGTGAGTTCGGCGGCCATGGCGTCGGCGAAGTTGAGCAGATAGCGCCCGGCGCTGCGGCGATATTGCTCGATGCCGCGGAGGATTTTTTCTTCGTGTTTGGCCCCGAGGCGGGGAAGGGTGCGGATCTTTTCCTCCTTGCAGGCGCGTTCGAGATCTTCGAGCGTAGTGATGCGAAGCGCCTCAATGAGCACGGCGATGGTTTTGGGACCGAGGCCGTGGATATGGAGCATTTCGAGCGCGGTGGGCGGGTAGCGTTCGAGGAGTTCGTCTCGCCGATCAAAGGAGCCGCGCGTTTCGATTTCGTCGATGACGGCGGCGATGCCTTTGCCGATGCCGGGGATGTCGGTGAGCTTGCGGGTAGGGTCGGCGCGGAGGGTGGCGAGGCGTTCGCTGTAGCCTTCGATGACGGCGGCGGCGTTGCGGTAGCTGCGAATGCGGAAGCCGTCTTCGGCGGCGATCTCCATCAGGTCGGCGGTCTCGCTGAGGAGCTTGGCGATCTCGATATTCTCCATACCCTACATTGTCTGATAAGCTAGCGGATCATGAAGAAGTTCTTGACGACCTTCGCAGTTTTAGCGGCGCTGGCGAGCGCGCAGAAGCCCAATGGGGCGGTGACTGGATATACGGACACGCCGGTGATTCCAGGGCAGAAGTGGAAGGTGCATGACGCCGACCGACCGAAGCCGCCGGTGGTGACGCCGGGCGCTAAATTGGGCGATGCGCCCTCGGATGCCGTGATCCTGTTCGACGGCAAGGATCTGTCGAAGTGGACGTTTGCCGGCAAGCGCGGGAAGGCACCGCAACCTTGGAAGGTGGAGAACGGCTATTTCGAACTGGTGCCTGGCGCGGGCGATGCGGTGACGAAGGACAAGTTTGGCGATATGCAGTTGCATATTGAGTACATGCAATTGCCGGGGAGCACGAAGCTGGGCCAGAATCGCGGCAACAGCGGGGTGTTGTTGATGAACCGATACGAGATTCAGGTGCTCGATAGCTATGGCGACCCGACCTACGCCGATGGGCAGGCGGGGGCGATTTATGGGCAATGGCCGCCGATGGTGAATCCGATTCGGAAGCCGGGCGAATGGAATACGTACGACATCATCTGGGAAGCGCCAAAGTTCGAGGGCGATATCCTGCTCAAGCCGCCGTTTGTGACGGTGATTTTTAATGGCGTGATGGTGCAGCATCGGAAGGAGATAACGGGGCCGATGGCGCACCGAATCAACGCACCGTTTAAGGCGCATGGGGCGGAGGAGCCGTTGGGTTTGCAGGACCACAATGAGTTTGTACGGTTCCGGAATATCTGGGCTCGGAAGTTACAGGGTTACGACAAGAAGTAAGCGATGGCTAACGCAGAGGATTTTGCAGAGACGGAGTGGGCGGTGATTTGTGATGCCGCCCATGGGGCAGGGCTGGCGATGATGCTGGTGGGCAGCAGCGGGCTGGTGGGATCGATGAAGGAGATGCTGGTGGCCGGGCGGACGGCGGCGGCGGGGTCGGAGCATCCGAGCGAGTTGATTCGGGCGTTGTGCACGCCGAAGGCGATGGGGGCGATGCGGGCGCGGGTGGCGGCCGTTTGGCAGGTGGGGACGGATCCTCGGCTGGCGTTGCAAGAAGCCGTGGTTCACTGGCTGAAGGAGGCCGTGGCGGCGCTGCGGGCCAAGGCTCCGGAGGAGTTGGAGACGTACCGCGATTGGGTGTTGGGATTTGCGGATTCGGTGGCGAATGCGGGGAGCGAGGGGAGATTTTTGGGGATTGGCGGGGAGAAAGTAAGTGCGGAGGAGGCCCGGTTCTTGGCGTCGGTTCGGAGGGCGCTGGAAAGCATGCCGCCTGCTTAGTGATTCGCTCTGACGCAGCTTTTTAGTTTCTGAGTGCCTGCTCTAATCCCCCCGCCTTTCAGGCAGGCCGCTTTTAGCCTCAGCGCTGCAAAACAAGGAGATCGCGGAATGTCAGAGAGGCACCTGCGCGGGTTTGGCCACCAGGTTCCTCGACGTGCGGATTGCGAAAAATTGCTAAAATGTGCGGAATGTAGGCGGCGGATCAGCTCGCGACTTGATTTGGCGGACTTGAGAACCGTTACGGGCGACCCTCACCCGGTGTACTCTTCAGGCGGCGTTAACCTCGCCCCGCTACTTTCAGTCGCAACTTAACCCCACCGCCTTGAGGCCGTGGTTGTTTCCACGCGGCCACCCACCGTCAGCCGAGAGATGGATCGGCCCATCCCCGTTCGCCTGTACGTCCACACGATCTCTTCGTGGCAAGGCAGGCAGCCGACGGCCGCCAGAATCGCGATCCACATTACCTGACGTTCGACGGTAAGTTGGCTGGTTGAAAAAAAAAAAAGGACGGCCGCCAGAATCGCGATCCACATTACCTGACTGCTACCAGCGCCAAGCCGCCAGAGCTTGGGAAAGTTCAGCGAGCACGTCCGGGTGGCTCGCCGCGTAGTTGCGCGACTCAGCCGGGTCTTCCCGCAGATTGGAAAGCCAAGTCAGCTTCTCATTCGGACCAAGCAGCGAAGGCCGCGGGTCCACCACTAGCTTCCACGGTCCGCGCCGTACCGCCCGCTGCTTGTCATACTCCCAATAAACCGTCCGTTCCGGCCAAGCGCTCTCCTGCCGCAGCGCCGCCGCCAAGTTCACCCCGTCCACCCCCTTCGGCACCGCTAACCCCGCCAGCCCCAACACCGTCGGCAATAAGTCCATCCCCAGCCCCGTTCCGTCCTCCACTCGCCCTTTTAACTTTCCCGGATACGCGAGCAAAGTCGGCACCCGGTGCCCCCCTTCAAACAAGCTACCTTTCCAACCGCGCAGCACTCCGTTGCTCCCACCCCGATACGGTCGTCCCTCGTGGTCAGCGCGCGTTTCTTCAGTCGCCCCGTTGTCCGATTGAAAATACACGATCGTGTCGTTCAGAACCCCCTTTTTCTTCAGTTCGCCGACCAACGCTCCCACCTGATCATCAATGGCCGCAATCATTGCCAGGTGCAGTCGGCGGTCGCGGTCCATCGCCGCCGGGAACCGATCCACGTACTTCTTTGGCGCCATCATGGGGTAATGGGGCGCACCGAACGTTAGGTACAAAAAGAACGGCTGCCCCGCCGCTTGTCGACGAACGAACTCCACCGCTCGTCTCCCCAGCAGCTCGGTCTGATACTCCGGTTCCGGAAAGATCTCTTTGGTCCCTTCCCAGAAATCGTGAAAAATGTTTTGGGGTGGCGGACCCGACGCCCCCGGGTTTCCGCCCAAAGTATAGTAGCGCTGAGAATAGTAGTCGACCCAACCCGAATAAAACCCAAAGAATTCGTCGAAGCCCTGTGCCAATGGTCGACTCGCCGGTGCCGAACCCAAGTGCCATTTGCCGACCGCCGCCGTCCGGTATCCCGCCTGCTTCAATTCCTTAGCCAGGCAAACCTCTCCGGCCTTCAACCCCACAACGTCGAACGTTGGCTTGGAATTCAGAACCTGCGCAATGCCCGTCCGCTGCGGATACTTCCCCGTCAGAACCGACGCCCGCGAAGGCGAACAAACCGGCGAATTCGCATGCCAATTTGTGAATCGAATCCCGCTCTTCGCCAGTCGATCCAGGTAGGGCGTTTGGGCATCCGCCGCCCCGTAGGAACCGAGGTCCCCATAGCCTTGGTCATCCGTTAGGATGACGACGACATTCGGGCGTGTGGGAGCCGCCAGAGCAGCCAGAAAAGTTCTTCGAGTCATCATGGGCAACCCGTTAGTGTATGCGTTTTCTCCCTGCCGACGCATCCACCCTTGGCTCGCCGCCGTAAAGCGCTTCAGCTAAACGAAGGTCTTGAACTCCATCACATCGCCGTCTTGCACGATGTACTCTTTGCCTTCCGTCCGCAGCTTACCCACGGCCCGAGCCGCGGCGAAACTGCCCAGTTCGACGAGGTCGGTATAAGCAATCGTCTCCGCCGAGATAAACGCTTTCTCGAAGTCCGAGTGAATGACGGCAGCCGCCTGCGGAGCCTTATCCCCCGCGTGAATCGTCCACGCCCGCGTCTCTTTCTCGCCCGTTGTCAGGTACGTCCGTAGCCCCAGCAAGTGGTACGCCGCGCGGATCAAGCTGCCCGCGCCGCCCTCTTTCACACCCAAGCTTTCCAGATACTCCGCCCGTTCTTCCGGCGACAAATTCATCAGCTCGGCTTCGATCTCCGCCGACACCACCACCACTTCGCAACCATGATGCTGCGCCGCCAACGCCCGTACTTTCCCCACCCACGGGTTCGCTTCCGGATCCGCCAAATCTCCTTCGGCCACGTTACACGCAAACAGCGTTGGCTTGAACGTCAGCAGAAACAGCGGCTTCATCAGCGACCGCTCCTCCGCCGTCATCTCGAGCGAAAACGCGTGCTTGCCGGAGCTTAAATGCGGATCCAACCGATCGAGCAGTTCGTTCTCCGCCGCAGCCTTCTTGTCGCCCGACTTCGCCGCCTTCACGTTTCGTTGGCGCCGTTTTTGCACGCTCTCGAGGTCGGCCAGAATCAGTTCCGTGTCCACCACTTCGATGTCGCGAATCGGGTCCACGGAATCCATCACGTGCTCGATGTCGGCGTTTTCAAAACACCGGACGACCTGGACAATCGCGTCGACTTCGCGAATATGGCCTAGGAACTGGTTGCCCAATCCCTCGCCCTGACTGGCACCTTTTACGAGGCCCGCGATATCGACAAACTCGAATACGCTGGGCACCACCTTCTGAGAGCCGCTGAACTTCGCGAGCACCTCCAGTCGATCATCCGGCACGGTCACCATGCCGTTATTCGGCTCGATCGTGCAAAATCGGTAGTTGGCCGCCATCGCCTTGCGGCTCTGGGTCAACGCGTTAAACAGGGTACTTTTGCCTACGTTGGGTAGGCCGACAATTCCGGCGCAAAGCATGAACTCTCAGTTTACGCCAGAATCTCCTTCACCACGTTCCCTGCCACATCCGTCAGCCGCATGTCCCGTCCTGAATATCGATACGTTAGCCGCTTATGGTCCAGGCCCAGCAAATGCAGCATCGTGGCGTGCAGGTCGTTCATATGGACTTTGTTCTCTACCGCGAAGTAGCCATACTCATCCGTCGCCCCATGCACGATGCCCGGCTTCACTCCGCCCCCGGCCATCCACATCGTAAATCCATACGGGTTGTGATCTCGCCCCACCTTGCTTCGTTGGCCGTTCTCGGGAATCTGCGCGCACGGCGTCCGTCCAAATTCGCCGCCCCAGATCACCAGCGTCTCCCCCAACAACCCCCGCGCCTTCAGGTCTTTCAACAGGCCCGCAATCGGCTTGTCCACACCCTTGGCGTTGATCCGGTGGCCGTTCTCGATTGCACTATGCTGGTCCCACCGGTCAAGTCCAGGCCGAGCCGGGGTCAGCAGTTCGATGAACCGAACGCCGCGTTCCACCATTCGCCGGGCGAGAAGACACTGCCGCCCAAACTCCGATGTAATCTCCTCGTCCATCCCATACAACTTTTTCGTCGCCTCGGTTTCGCCCTTCAGCTCCAGCAAATCCGGCACCGCCGCCTGCATGCGAAACGCCAGTTCGTAGTTCTTGACAAACGCGTCCACTTCGCTCGACCCGCCGAAGCCTGCGTTTAACTGCGCCAGCAGCGCCAGCTTATCCCGCTGTTTGGGGCGCTCCGCCGGTGGCGGCTCCAAGTCCGCAATCGGCGTCGCCCCTCGCTTGAAGATCGTTCCCTGAAAGCTCGCCGGAAGAAATCCAGCGCCGAAACAATCAATACCCCCGGGGGGTATCAGTCCGGCCTCCAACACCACGAACCCCGGCAGGTTCTCGCTGACGCTGCCCAGCCCGTAGTTCACCCATGCGCCCATGCTCGGCCGCCCTTGAAATCCGCTTCCCGAATGCAGGAAATAGTTCGCCGCCGTATGTTCGGAGTGGTCGGCCACCATGCTCCGAATCACGCAGAGGTCGTCTACGCAGGTTGCAGTTTCCGGAAACAACTCACTGACCGGGGTCCCCGACTGCCCGTACTGGCGGAACGCAAACGGCGAGCCCAGAATCTTGTCCGAGATGTTGAACACCGTCGTCGGCGGTCGAAACGGCAGCGCCTTCCCGTCTTCCAGGTTCAGCCGTGGCTTCGGGTCGAACGTGTCCATCTGCGACGGCCCGCCGTCCATGTATAGAAAAATCACGGACTTCGCCTTGGCCGCGTAGTGCGGTGCCCGCAGCGCCATCGCCATCTGAGCCACAAACTCGCGCCTACTGAACATAACTAAACTCCGCTGTGTTAAACAAAACGTGACACAAATCCGCCCGCGATTCTTCGTTGTCTCCGTGCTGGCGCAGGTAGTCCAGCGCCGCCGTATGTTCGGTCGCCTTTGGCTCTCGCGCAAACGCTGCCCGGTACAAGGCTTGCATCAAATCCTCCGGCCCCAGACCCTCCCGCATCGTCCGCTGCGCCCACCGCTTCGCCTGGCCCAATACAAACTCGTTGTTCAGCAGCAGCAGCGCCTGGCTCGGCACCACGCTCGCGCTGCGGTTGCCGATGGCTGAAATTGGCAGCGGATGGTCGAAGGCCAGGAACATCGGGGTCAAGAAATTTCGTCGAACCTGAATGTAAATGCTCCGCCGCCCATCGCCATCCACTGGCCCTGAGGGCGGCTTCCCACGCCCGTTTTGGTACACGCTGATATGAGGCATCACGCTGGGGCCGTAGAGCGTCGAATCCAATCGGCCGGACAAGAGCAACATTGAATCCCGAATCGCCTCGGCCTCCAACCGCTTCACGGGCACCGTCCGTGCATAAGCCTCCGACAGCAAAACCTCTCGATGCAGCGACTTCAAGCTCCAACCTGAAGCGATAAACCGCTGCGCCAATCCGTCCAGCAGCCCCCGATTCGTTGGCCGATCGCCCAGCAAGCCGAAGTTGTCCGTCGACCCCACCAGACCTTTGCCGAAGTGGTGCCGCCACACCCGATTCACCATCACCCTGGCTAGCAACGCCTGTGCATCCCCGGTCAACCAGGCAGCCATTTCCAACCGACCGCTTGCCCCTTCCGGCACCGTAGCTGTCCCTCCCAGTACCTTCAAAAACCCTCGCGGCACCTCGGCTCCCAGAGTCTGATGGTTCCCCCGCACATGCACCTTCACGTTCCCCGGGTGCTCGTCCTGGCTGATCAACGCAAACGTCGAACCGGGCAACTCCGGCACCGAACCCGGCTTGGCCAACGACGCATTTTCCAAAATCCCCGGTGGCGTGGCGTGGTCGGAAATCACAATTGCGGCCACTCCCAGATAGCCTGTTCGCGATCGGTCGACCAGTTCGAAATAGCACTCTCGCCCGTGCGACAGCGTCATCCGCGCCGTCTTCCAGGTGAACCCGGCCACCCCCAGCGGGAACCAACTCGTGCTCTTGTAGTCGTCGGCCACCAGGGTCAGGCGTAAGTCTCCCTCCCCCACTCGCGGCTTTTTGTATGGCGTTCCTTGCGACAGCACATGCACATAGAACCGCGGCATCTTGAACTTTGGAGAGGTCAACGAACCCACGCCCTCCAGCGGAGCGCTACTCGCCACACCGTTGCTCACCGTCATCGCGAGCCCTTCAGCCCGCCATTGGTCAAACGAAGGGAACAACTCGTCGCCCGCCCGTAGCGCCAGCCTCACGCCCTTCGCAACGGCCCGTGGCCCCAACCTGGCGGCAATCGCGGACCTCCGGCTTGGAGAATCCACCACCGCCTCCCTAACGTTCGTTGAATGCATCACCCCAGCCATGGCGTAATAGTCTGCCGTCGGAATCGGGTCAAACTTGTGGTCGTGGCATCGCGCACAGGCCACCGTCATTCCCAGAAACGCCTTTGAAAATACGTCGATCTGGTTGTCCACGGCGTCCGCTCGCGACTTGCCTGAATCGGTCGCCGAATTTAAGATCTCGCCAAACCACCACGAAGTGGTCGCAATCGGCGACTCCAGGTAGGCTCCATCGGCCGACAGCCGCGGCTTGGCGAGCAGGTCCCCCGCCACGTGTTCCCGCACAAACTTGTCGTATGGCAAATCGGCGTTGAAAGCCCGAATCACGTAGTCCCGATATCGCCACGCGTCGCTTTTATCGTTGTCGAATTCGTGCCCATTCGTCTCGGCGTAGCGCATCAAGTCAAGCCAATGCCTGGCCCAGCGTTCGCCATACTGCGGGCTCGCCAGCAGCTTGTCGACGTAGGCCGCCCGGTCTGTCGCCGATAGGTCCACCGGCGGCAACCCGGTCAGCGAAAAGCTCACCCGCCGCATCCACGCAGCCTGCCCCACCGCCGTTCCTTCGGGCTTCAGAATCGCGTCAATCGAACCGGACTGAGGCTCCAATGGCTGAAAGGCCCAGAACTTCTTCTGCGCCAGCGCAGTCACCGCAACGAAGAAAAGCAGAGCTAGGCGCATGGCCATATTCTACAATCAGAACGTGAGTCTTGTTTCCTGGCTGAAAGGCCTATTCGCGTTGCCGGCCAGCGATCCCCTGGTGTCGATCGTTCTCCTGCTGCGGACCCATCGCGATCTGCCGGAGAATGTGGTCACCCTCGCCGCCGCCCGCGCTTGGCCCGATATCGCTTATCGAGTGGAGTGGCCCCGCCTCTATGTGGACAATCGAACGTTCATCATCCAGTCGGTCATCGGCATGTTCGTTGAAGATCTCGCGAGCAAGGTGAAGTCCGGCGACGTCGGTGCCGCCGTTCGCCGCCATCGCGGCTGGTGGTCGATTGACCTGCAAGCCGGCCCTGCGGACGACGAAGCCTACCTGCTCATGGGACGGCTCATGGCCGTACTTTTGAACTCGAACTGCCTCGCCGTCTACTACCCGCAACACGGCGAAATCGAAATTGTCGACCAGGAAACCAGCACGAAGCTAGTCACGCGGCGTTAGCCGCAACATGCTAATCGTCACCGTAAACGACCGTTCATCGTCGGCCACTTTCCACAACGGACCGGCCAAAATTTCCAGTTGATACGCCGGGGCATCGGGCACTTCCGCAGCCAGAATGAACAGCCCCGTCCGGTCCGGCGAAAGCTCCGTAACTAGCTGTCCGTTGACTTTCACTTTGATCGTCGCCGCGTTGCTCTGCTTCAAAAAATCGGCGCTGACGTGGCCGCGAATGCGGATCCGCTTCGGCACCGTATCCACCGGCGTCAAAACGGCCGTCGCGCGTTCCCCGATCCACCGATACTTGTTCCCATACTCGCCTTCAAGGCCATACCAGCCTTCGAGCAGCTTACTTTCATGCCCCGGCAAGGTGAAGTCGATCACGTCGGAACGATCGCCCGGATACAGCTCTTTCTTCTCGTGCGAACGGATCAGGTTGTACACCCCGCCCTCATTCGGTGCCGTGTATTCGCAAGCCAGACAATGCAGGGTCCCGGCCTCGTCCACGCGCATTCCCGCGTAGCAATCCGGGCACCGCAACCGGGATTCAAACGGCACGTTCGGGTCCACCTCCGCCTCGCCGTACTTCTTGCACATCGCTGACATCGTCCCGCCCAAAAGCCGCGCCGGCACCCAGTCCGAACCGTACTTGTCGATCCGTTGGCCAATCCACTTCGTCAGCTTCTCGCCCCAACCGCGCTGCGGCACGAATAACTGAAACTCCATGTCCTCAAAATGCCGCACCATCATCGCGTGCCAATCCCGCAGCTCCAACCGATGATTCTGACGAATTCCAAAGCCCTCTTCCTGCTGTGCGCCAATCACGTCCTGCACGAAGAATCCCAACAAGCCCCAGTCGTAAAGCTTCCGCTCCCACCACTTCATCGTCTGGTAGTAAGCACACCGATACAGCCGCAGCGACAGCCGCCGCCGCATGGGTTCCTCGGCGAAAATGAACAGCCCGCCTGGTGCCAGCACCCGCTTGGCTTCGATGAACACCGCTTCAATATCCTGAAACTGCGACAGCATTTGATAGGCGATTACAGCCCGCAACGACCCGTCCTGAAAAGGCAGGTTCAAGGCGTCGCCCGCAATCCGCACCGGCGCCTTCGAGAACCCACAACTGTCCATTAGGGAGATGCCATATCGCAGCGAATCGGCCGAAATGTCCAACGCGAACCCGTCGGCCCCAAACTCATTGCAAAGCATGTAGGAGGAGTGGCCGGCGTTGGCGCCGATCTCGACAAATGGCGTCATCGAGCCAATAAAGGCGGCATGTTGGTGTAGCAAGGCACCGCGCCGTACGTTCTCTTCGAGGTACACCCGCTGCGCCCGAGCCGGTTCGCCCAACGATGCAAAATTGTGGAATTCTACCTGCGCGCGCTTAACGGCCAGGGTCTGTGATTCATTACTCAAGGGTAAGGTCCTGCCAAGGGAAACTGCGCAAATCGTCGATCAGAAAGTCCGGCTTCAGCCGAGCTAAATCCGCCGCCGGCGATACGCCCGTCGCCACCGAAACAATCGGGATTCCATTGGCCTGCGCAGCCAAAATATCATTCTCGTGGTCGCCCACCAAAGCAATCATCGAACGGCTGGTGATCCACCCTTCTCGCCGTGCCCGGTTGATCGCGTGGGCCACTAACTTCCGCCGTTCATCGGCGAATTCGGCAAATGCGCCAAAATGCAGATAGGGTTTCAACCCCGCCCGCTCAATCTTCTTCCACCCGATCCGCGACAAGTTACCGGTCACGAGTCCGGTCCGTATCTGCCGCCGCGCCAGTTTATAGAGCAGACTCCGCGCCCCCGGACACACCTTAGCCTTCAGATCGGGTACCCGACTCACGTATAGATCCTGCGCCTTCGCCATCACCTCCGGCAGGGCACGCCGGATCTGTCCTCTGGTCGCCCCAGCCTCTTCCAGCATCAACGTGATAATCTGCCCGTCCAGCATCCCTTGGGTCGGTATCCGCGCCGTCGATGCCTCTAAACCAGTTACTGCTCGCGCCGCGTCTTCGAGCGCCTGCCGATGATGCGGCCCCGCTCGGCGAACCAGCGTCCCATCGATATCAAATAGCAAAAGTGGCGGAGGCAACCATTCATGATACCCTTTCAGCCAGTGGATAAGGACAACTCGACGTACGGACGAACACCCCTCGACGTGTTCTTAGCCCAGGTCCGTAGCGACCCTGACTTCCCGGCCTGTGCCGAACATGTCCGTGCCATCCTGGCCCTGGCAAGTGATCTCAACGCCACGATTCAAAAATTTGCTGCGACCATTCAGCGCGATGTGGCTTTGACGCTCCGCATTCTTCGAACGGCAAACTCCTCACTCTACAACCGCTCGAATCGCCCCGTTCTCAGCCTCGCCCACGCCGCCTCGCTGCTCGGTCTCGACGCCCTCACGCACATCGCGGCCAGTTCCCGTTTTCTGGAACACTACGCCAAAAAATCTCCCGGCATTCTGGAACTCGTCACGCTTTCGCTTCTGTCCGCCAATGTCTCCAAGCAACTCGCTTCCAAGACGGATGCCCGGCTTACGGAAGAGGCTTACCTCGCCGGTATGCTTGCCAACGTTGGCGAAATAGTTTTCGCGTATCACCGGCAAGAGGATTACCTCAAAATCCTCGCCGCCTGCGATGGCAAGTTGATGGCCGAAAAGGTCGTCACCCGGCAGATGGTCGGCTTCACTTTTGAGGAATTCGGCCGCGAAGTCCTGCTCGCCTTCGGCCTCCGCGGTGCGCCCCAAATGGCCGTCTCTTCGGAACCCGAACTGCTCAAATCGAGCGCGGTCGAAGATCCCGATAGCCGGATCGCCCTCGCCGCCAAGCTAGCCAACGTGATCGTCGGCGCCAGCCAACGCTGCGACGAAGAGGAGCGGGAAAAGATCCTCAATCATTGGGTTTCCACTTACGGCGGTGTCTTTGGCGTCACCCTCGACATGGTGCCCAAGCTCATGGAACGCGCCATTGAAGAGGCTCAGGACAACCTTCGCCTCCTCGGCGTCCGCCCGGATAAACTCAAACTGTCGGACCGCCGCGTCAAGGAGCCGCTCGAAGATATGCTCGTCCGCGTCGAAGGCGGCGTCGACAAACAAAGTGTTATAGCCCTCGCGCTCGAAGCCATCCTCGGAACGGAGATGTTCGAACGGGCCACTTATTGCGAGGTCAATCGCAACCTGGAAAGCATGGACGCCGTCGGGGTTCTCGGCATGGACCCCGACGCCGCCCGTAAGCTTTTCGCCTCCTCGGTCGCCTTCCCGAAGCGCCCCCCGCTTTCGTTCGCTGTCGTCATGAAGCAGGATCTGCTCGTCGACCTCGCCCACGATGTCCGCTTCCGCGAATCCGCCTTCGTAAAAGCTGTCAACCCGACCGTCTTCGCTGTCCTGCCCGTCGTCGTCAACCGCCTACTCGTCGGAGTGCTCTACGCGGACCGCTCGACAGCCTGCCAAACGGACGGACTGCTCCCCCGCCTCGGCAAAATCAGGGACGCCCTATCCCATGCGCTAAGCCTCGTTCGATAGCCTGAATGCTATAGAGCAATGCGCGCGGCACGTGGAACGCGCACTTGTACGCCCCGCCCTTCAACTCCGTCGCCACCGCGCCCCGGCGGTCGCCGTATCGAGACTACTTCCGAATAGAAACGCACCCGGTCCCTCCATATGGAGTGCTCTACGTGGACCGC
>JANXMS010000562.1 GCA_025354525.1 Acidobacteriota bacterium | reverse complement strand
TGAGCGGGGAAGCGACAGCATCGCCGTCGCGGCGGTGGGAATGTGGAAATCGGGCCTTGTAGCGATTTCCAAGGGCGGTGGGAGGAGAGTGAAAACCTGCTTTTGGTTTTCCTCGCTTTCCACGGTCCGCCATTTCCACGGTCGATTTCGGGGACCAAGTCCGCTTGCTCGCCTCCCGCCGACGAATTTTCACTAACGCTTCTACCCACGTCAAACAGCGAAGAGCCGCTTTTATCTCCGTCACGCTGGGAGGGTAAAGAAGAAAGTTGACCCTTTTCCGAGTTCTGATTCCACCCAGATTCGCCCTCCGTATCGTTCGACGATACGCTGGCAAATGGCCAGTCCGATCCCAGTACCCGGGTACTCGTCCGCAGTGTGCAGCCGTTTGAAAAGTCCAAAAATGCGCTCGTTGTATTTAGGGTTGATACCGATGCCATTGTCGCGGGACGAAAACAGCCACTGTTCACCGCGTTTCTCTGCCTTAAGATGTACGCGGGGCGGTTCCGTGCTTCGGTATTTGATCCCGTTGCCAATCAGGTTTTGAAATAGTTGTTGCAAGTGTATAGCATGAACTGCTACTGACGGAAGCGGCTCCGAGGTGATTGTCGCCGCACTGTCCCTGATTGCCGTCGTCAGATTAGCCGTAACGGTCAGCAGCACTCGATTGGCATCGGTGCCCTCTGCCGGGGGCGAGCTTTCCAGGTTCTGTACTTGAGTGTATTCAAGAAGATCATGGACAAGCAGTTCTATTCGCAAAGCCCCGCTCTTGATATGGGCAAGGAATTCAAGACCGGGGCCATCCAGCTGGGTCTGGTAACGTCTAGCCAAAAGCTCACTAAAGATACTTACGCCTCGCAGAGGTTCTTGGAGATCGTGGCTTGCCGAATAGGCAAACTGTTCGAGGTCTGAGTTAGCTCGCCTAAGCGCTTCTTGGGTTTCTTTCTCGTCGTGGATCTCCGTGTTTGAACTGATCCACATGGATACGTTCCCGTCCTCGCTACGCATAGCGTGAGCGCGGCTCAGATGCCAACGGTATACAGAGTCGGATCGGCGGAAGCGGTGGACAAATTGGAACGGTTCTCCAGTCTGGATGGAGCGTTGCCATACTCGCAAACTTTCTTCAAGGTCGTCAGGATGAATGAACTGAGTCCATTCCCCGTTTTTAATCTCCTCCAATGATAGACCGGTGAATTGCACCCATTGCCGATTAAAATAATCAACTTCGCCACTTGACCTAGCTGTAAAGATCATCTGGGGCATGGATTCGGCGATGAACACGAAACGTGCGGCGCTTTCTCGCAGTTCGTCCTCAGCGGTTTTTTTCTCGGTAATATCGTTATGCACACCCACCCATTCACGGATGGTCGCCTCGTTGTCTAATACCGGCACTGCTCGGATGGAAAACAACCTAAAAACGCCGTCATGGCGACGCACCCGATGTTCAAAGTTAAAGGTTCGGCGCTCTGCCACTGCTTCCAGCCAAGCCTCAATTGTCGGTTGGGCATCCGCAGGATGGATGGCTTTTGACCAGCCGAATCCTTGATACTCTGCCTTGCTCTGACCCGTAAATGCGCTCCAGCCCGGCTGGTCGCCTTCCATCTCGCCCTTGGCGTTGTTTGTCCACAGTAGGCTGTTAGCCTGGGCGGCTGCCCGGAAGCGCGCCTCGCTGGCACGTAAGTCTTGTTCGGCGGACTCGCGCTTTTCGGCTTCCGTATGCAGAACGATTAGAATTGCCGCCGAATGGGCGAGGATATTGAGTGCCTCCAGATCCTTTGGGCTTGGCTCGCGCGGAGTCCGGTGGTACAGGGTAAACATTCCCAGTACTTTACCTTCGGAACATAAAACCGGTTGCGACCAGCAGGATCTAACGTCGTGCTCCCGCGCAAGAGTTAGATACGGCCGCCACAGTAAATCTTTCTCAACGTCAACTACAATCACCGTCTGTCCGGTATAGGCCGCTGATCCGCAGGATGGGAAACCCGGTCCGATCGGAAACCCGTCTACAGCTTGGGTGTAGCTCTCGGGCATGCCGACGGTCGCCGCAAAGCGGAGAGAAGCCTGATCCTTACTAACCAGATAGACGGCCGCTCTTCCCCCTTCAAATTGTTCCTGGCCGGTTCTTGCCAATACCTCCAGTACAGCCGGGAGGCTTGCACCTGATATGGCAAGCTCCATGGCCTCTTTTTGGCCGGCGACAAGTATTTTAGCTCGACGCTGCTCTGTAACCTGTCTGAAATAGAAGGCGATTCCGCCGCTTTGAAGCGGATAGGCATTCACTTCAAACCAGTTATCATGTGCTTCATAGTAGGCTTCTACCCGCGTTGTGATGCGCTCAGTCATCGTGCGGCGATAGTTTTCCTCGAAAATTGTCCCCAGCCCTTCCCGAAAGACGTCCCAGAATATTTGACCGACAGATTCCTGTCGCGTTATTCCGCAGATGCGTTCAGCCTCGGCATTGACATAGGTAATGCGCCACTGCGCGTCCAGGGCAATAAACGCCTCCGCAATACTTTCAAGGACGTTGGCGGTCTCCGCCTTTAGTTCGTCCTCTCGTTTTCGTGCCTCCTGCCGAAGCTTCGCGAGAGATAGTTTTCCACTAACGCGGGCCAATAGTTCGCGGGCGCTGAAAGGCTTTACCAAGTAACCGTCAGCCCCGCTCTGAAGTCCTTCGATCGTTGCTTCTTCCCCCGCACGGGCGGACAGTATGATCACCGGCGTGTCGACAGTCTTGGGATCCAAGCGGAGAGCCTGGATTAGACGGAATCCGTCTAAGTTGGGCATTGTTACGTCGCACAAGACCAAGTCTGGATTGTACTTGGCTACGGCGGCGAGGGCCTGTTGACCGTCACTAACCGCAAAAACTTCATACTGCGGGCTCAGCAGCCGCGCGACATATTCGAGGATATCGGCGTTGTCATCGGCCAGGACGATTCTCGGCTTGCCTCCGCTGACGTCCGTGCGGCCGGAGAGTAGTGGGCGCTCGGAATACAGATCTTCTTGCGTGTGTTTTTCTTTGGGCAGCCAGCGTCTCGCTTCCTCCGTGTAAGAGCTAGATCCAAGCCTTGTTGAAGAATAGCTCTGTTCACCTCCCAGGCTATCGGCGGCGAGATGAGCGCTCCCAAAAGGAATCTGAACGCTAAAAGTACTTCCGGTACCGGGAACACTTCGAGCCTGGACGGTCCCCCCGTGCAATCGAACCAGTTCTTGCACCAGCGCAAGTCCAATGCCTGTACCTTCCAGGGTTCTTCCCTGCGCACCTTCCACCCGGTAGAAACGGTCGAAGAGTTTCGGTATTTCCTGCTCTGCTATCCCTATGCCCGTGTCCTCCACGGAAAGAACCGCCCAACTGTTCTCGGCGCGAAGAGTGATGCAAATCTCTCCCGCGAGCGTGAACTTGAATGCGTTCGATAGCAGATTGAATACGATCTTCTCCCACATCTCCCGGTCCACGTAGACAGGCTGCGGCAGCGGCGGGCAATCTATTCGCAGACGCATACCAGCCCTTTCAACCGCGGCTTGAAATGACCTTCCCAAGTCGGTCGTAAGTACAGCGAGATCCGTTGGGTTGTAGAGCGCCTGAATCCGGCCGGCTTCGATGCGTGAGAAGTCCAGTAAAGTGTCTACAAGTTTTTGAAGTCGAAGGGCATTGCGGTGGCTGACGGAAACCAACTCTGTTGCTTCGGCGGGAAGCGCTCCTTCGTTTGTCAGAACGTCTTCCAGGGGACCGAGCATTAACATGAGTGGAGTTCTGAATTCGTGGCTCACGTTTGAGAAGAAAACAGTTTTCGCACGGTCCAGTTCGGCCAGCACTTCAGCGCGACGATGTTCTTCTTGAAAGGCTTCCGCAGTGGCGAGCGCTAGGGCTACACTCCCGCCCAACGCTTCCAGAAAGCCAGAATATGCGTCGTCGATCGCACGTCGCGGATTCACGCCGAGCACAAGCGCCGCAGTTGTCTGGGAGGAGGCACGGCCCACGATCGGGACCACCACGGCGGTAGTTATAGGGTCGCCCCAAGCGGAAAGCAAGGCTGCTTGTTCAAGCTGCGCAGCCAGGTTACTCACGTTAACAGTTTCCCCGAGGACGGCGCGGGAGAAGGGCCAAAGACACGGACGATCCAGTGCGCAGATGCCGGGCGCAATCGTTTCGCCGGGCCGTGCACCTGCCCAACCGACAAGTCGCGCACACTTTCCCTCGAACTGATATAGGAACGCAAACGGCACATCTTCGGGGTTTGTCTCGAGAGCGCGCATGCAGAGTTGCCTTGACTCTTCCAAGGACTTCGCCTCCACCGCAGCCTTACCCAGTCGCTGGAGCGTCCGTGTCCGCCTTTCGTTCAAAAACCGGGATGTTGTCTCCGTGCAGGCGCAAAACAAGCCGCCAACACCGCCGGACTCGTCACGGATGGGGCTGTACGAAAAAGTGAAGTAGGATTCCTCACGGTAGCCGCTTCGCTCCATGAAAAGCTGTAAATCCTCGGACCACGTGGGCTTGCCGGAGAGTGCACGGTCAACCAAAGGCAGGATATCCGTCCAGATGTCTGCCCAGACTTCGTAAAAACTTTTCCCCAGGGCCCAATCGTGCTTATCACCTAGAATGGGCCGATAGCTATCGTTGAAGAGGCATATCAAATTCGGCCCCCAAGCAATAAACATAGGGTGCGCGGAATTGATCACGATGCCTACTGTAGTCCGCAGCGACTGCGGCCACCTTTCTGGGGGACCGAGCGGAGTTAGGTTCCACTCACAGGCGCGCATTAATGCCCCCATCTCCCCTCCACCGTCTAGGAAGTTGAGATCGGGAGGATAGGACGGCGGCGGATCAGCGAGACGAAGCACGAGTAAGCCCCTGTTTTATGGTCATTCTAACCTCTATGAACATTAACGTTTGCCGTCACCTGCATGCCCATGACACGGGAGCTTGGAACCGATTTTTTTCGATTGCGTACAAAGTGATTATACACCGCGTCTCCCGACGCTTGAGAAATTGCATGAAAGCCCTGCAAAACCCGGATGCGCATTCCGATGGTGCCGATGAGTCAAACCGATCGTTCGGCGCTCGGGAGAGATGACCCGCCCAGCTCATCAGAAGTTGACCGCCGACCGCCCCCGATTGCGCGCCATTTGCGCCGACTCCGGGCTGGTGGGGCGGGGCTAAACCGCGTGGATGAAAGTGCCGGTTTCCATCTGACTCAGACACCAATGTAGCCCAGTAACTTCGCATCTGCCGTGCCAATCTATTAGTGTTTGGATTCGGATTTGCGCGGCGAGTACTTGGAATACCGAGCCAGATCGAGGCGAGTTGCTCGAGATCGGCAAGTAATTTATCGTGATCGTGAAGCAACTGGGTTTAATCCTGAGGCTGTGCCAGGGCGCGGAGCACGGCGAGCTTGAGGGGCGGAAGATCATCCCGCACCGTTTTCCAAACTACCGGCAACTCTACGGCGTCGTATTGGTGGCGCAGCCAATTACCGATACCCTGATTTTGGCCCAAGGGGGACCAGGACAACGGAGTTCCGCTTCCTGGCCCAATCGAATCGCTGCTTCCCTGATGATGAGCAACTTGCGCTCGACCGCCGCGATGGTTCTGGGATCTTCGCGGAAGTCGTCAGAATTCATTCCAGAAGTGAATTCCTCGATTAGTCTGATCGCGTCCACGATGTCCCGAAAGGCTCGATTGAAATCCTTAAAAGGCAAGTACGGCCTCGCGAACTGCCCGTTCGCGGATGAAACCCTTAACGCCTGTGCGGGCACAAGGTCCACCTTGACCCCCAATATTTCTGCTAGACGGTTTTCCAATCGCACTCGGTCCAGCAACGAATACTCGCGGCCGGCGTCGAAGTCGGCGATGAGATCGACATCGGAGAGCGTCGGTACCGCGGTACCCCGGGCCCAGGACCCAAATAGCGATAGGTGCTCCACACCTACCGAACGCAATTCCCCTTCGTGCTCGCGCAGAGTAGAGATGATAGTGGCGGCCTGCATATTCCGATCCAGATCCTAACTTTATTATCGATCCGACGCGAGCGTGTTTTGAGGCGGAAATCGTCAACAATGGGTGTGAACCGCCGCAGTCGGGCCAGCCGGATCTCGTTTAACCGGTCGCACCGCGAAAGAGTCCGCCTCCCGTTCAGCGTTACGAGCCAATCACGATCAGGAACAGGATCGAGTATTGCCGCCTGGGCGCTTCGAAAGTCGAGCGCTGGTTCCCGCCGGGTAATTGCGCGCACAATTGCCTTGTTGAGGTCGTTGTCCGCCGGGTAGCGAATCTTCATCACTAGCAAAGCGATGCAGCTTGGCGGCGAGCGCTATCAAGGCGATGCTGTGTCTCCGAACACAATGGCGAACGATAGAATCCAGGAAAATCCGGGTGGCCGGAATGTAGTAGACCCCGTTCCGATTTTCGACGTGCTTAGTGATCCCCCCTACCTCCATTTCCGAGTGTGTGCGACCGGCGTGGGTTAGTCGCCTTGACTCGTCGAAGCAGTTGCCGACACCCCGCTGGTTCAACCGATCATCGTAGAGGGCGAAGCGTTTGATGATGTACTCACGAAGCCGTTAGGAGGCACAGATGCGAAACTCGGGGGGGCTTGCGATCAACTAGCGTCCACAGACGGAGAACCGGCTCAAAACGCAGGCTCACGCGTATGGATTCGCACTCGTGCCCACGAGCGCCGCGGCCTATGCACCTGTTTTTGGGCCGGATAGATAACTGTCTCTAGACTCGTCACGGTAGGGGACAAGCCCAAAATGTTCGGTAGCCCGGAAGGCTCGCGTCCTGTACTATACTCCAGGAGGATCCTGACCTTACAAAGCAGTCATGCTGACGATTCGCAAAGAGCAAATGAACGTATTCGCCGACGCCCGGCGGCAAAAGTTTATTAACAATCTGGCTGAACATTTTCTGAAATTCTATCCCCGGGAATGTCGGCAGGCGGGCGGTCCGTCGCAGATTGAGAAACTCGTGCGCCATGGAATCGACCGTGCGGCCGTGGACAGCTACGAAACGGAGAGACAAGTAAGCCTCTTCATCGCGCTGCAGTTCATGCTGGGGGGCGAGTTCGACCACGATGCCCAACTGCCATTCGCCTCGGCTGTGATCGCTGACAAGTCCGCGTTGCCCGATGCCACGAGCCGGATTGAAGGTGTGTACGACGACGCGCTCGACTATCTTGGAGACGTAGCCGGAGAAAACAGTGGCTACATCGTCCGCGCCATGGTTCGGGTGCGCGACTGGGATCCGGCAACCGCGCCACAGACTACCGGCGAGCCGTGGCTGGGAGATATGGTCCAACTGCTCTCGAAACTGTATCCCCAGAAGTACGCGTTGCAGGGATTGCAACCGACGCTCGAAACGCTGAACCTCGCGCGGCAGCGCTGCGAGAAGTATCAGATCACCGGAAGCCGCGGCCAGGCGATCTACGCCATTCTGATGTTCTTCCTCGGCAGCGGTTTCGACCGCGACTTGTTGCACCCCTGGGCAAACGAGGTTCTAACTAGCGCCGCGTCGGACGAAACCGCCCGCGTCAGCCAGCTTTACGATGCGGCCATGAAGCATATGAGTGAATCCTTCGAGAGCGATTAGCCATGTCAGGCAAGAACAAGAAAGCAGCCCAATCGAGTAGCGAGTCTCTACCCACCGGAAGCGGCAAGGTCGGTAAAACCGACTTGCCTTGCAAAGTAAAGGTTATCCCGCAGGTGCCGTCGGAGCTGGCTATCAAAATTGTGGACCGGGGAGATAGCACCCATCTTTTTTGCCGCGCCATTGTTACCGCCACTGGACCATCGCCATCCACGGCGGCGGTGAACCAGCCGAGCGGCGACGATGGTATCGCCAATTTCGGTATTGTCAGTCCCGGTCAATACCAGATCAGCTACACTCTGAATGGCACTGATGCGCCGGACTTTGTCACATCCAAGCCGTTTTGGACTTTATCCGTAGGACCGGACCGCAACCTGAAGACCGTCTCCGCCGAACCGGTCAACGCCGTCTCGCCAAAGCTGGAGCTGATCTCCACCGAAACCGATCAGTTTCTGGAAGCGTCCACCACGGAGACAGCACCGGCGCTGCACGCCTACGCGCAGCCCGGCGCACTTTCATCGGACCCAGTCGGCGTGACCCTTACTTTTAATGCCGCGGCATTCGCCGGCAGCATTCCCGCCTCCGAATTGACCGCGAAAAAGAAGCTGACGCTCACGTCCACCACCGCCGGAGTGTACACCTTTACCTTGGACCTAGCTGACCCCGCGGACCGATTTGTCGTCCGCCGGAATAACCCGGCCACCGCCGTTGCCACCAAGACCACCATCGCTGTCCTACACGAGAAGGATAGCCAGCCCGTGCCCGATCTCTCCCTGGTCCTTAAACTAGGCGGGTCCGCGTGCACTGTCAAAACGGCCGTTCCGCCCGTCATCCGCTGGATGATTCCCGGGGCATCGGAGCTGACCGCCATCACTTATACCGATCCCGAAGATTACTTCTGGGAATTCGTGGACATCACCAGCAGTTAAGCCAAGTCAAAACTATGGGACGACTATTTGAAAAAGCGGCCGGCTACACTGACTTCAGCGTCGGCAAGAAGTTTTCCGATGTACTGGAGGCCGCCAAGGCCCATACGCCCGACTTGACTTGGCAGGAGCTGTCCATCTTCAACTGGGCCTGCAAAACGCCGCAGGCGGTGAACCGGCAATTGGCCGAACTCATCGGCTGTAAAAAACTGGATAACGCCGACCCCTCTAATACAGAGTTCGACACTGAATGCGGCCCCGGCGGGGCTCCCGAGATCAGTCTGCCAAAGCTTGTGAAGGTACCGCTCGAAGGCGGCAAAACACACACGATCCAGATTAAGCAGAAACGGCCGGCACCCGCCATCTCCATCGGCGCACTTACGCGCTGGTTTATCCCCAAAGATGAAACCTGCCAGATTCAATACACGCTGGAAGGCGTCAAGGAACGCGCCGAATTTGTCGATTTCGAAGTCCACACGGAACATTATGTCGAGGCGGATAAGGCGGGCGGCTTAACGCCGTCCAAGACGCAGGCGGCCGAGGGTTCAACTCATATTCTGCAAAAATCCAAGCTGTTGACGGTCACGACTTTGCAGGCGCCCTCGGCGGTTCAGAACATAGCCACCTGGAAAGGCGAAAGCGAGGCGACGGAGGGCATGCTGAAAACCGGCGGTGCCGCCCCTTACATCAACTACGCCTGCGCCCCGTACACCGTACTGCTGCGATTCTACAAGAACTCCGCCGACAACCAGGCGAAGATCGCTTTGGAATGTTTCTGTCCGAAATGGAAGCGCCCAGCCAGCAAGGGCGCGGCTCCGCTCATCGACGAAGCGTCGCTGACCGCCACCTGGACCATCTCCGGCGACAACGGCAAGCTGAAGCAAGGGCAGTTGATCCTGTGGGACAAGGACGACAAGGAGATCCTTCGCATCGGCCTGAACGAGACGAAGATCCAAGCAGGAACCTTTGATTTCGGGCCCAAATGGAAGGCTAAATTTGATCGCAAGTTCATGCCTTACCGCTTGCAACTCCAGGCCCACAGCGACCAGGTAACCGCCGACGGCCTCGCGTTGGCGGTCATGCATACCCAAGTGAGGGCCTTCCTATACGACGAAGTACAGTTCATCGCCTTCAACATTAAACCGGGCACCACGAAAACGAGCCCACCCCAGTATCTTGGTGTGGACAAACCCGAGGACGACATTAAGAAGCGTTGCGAGATTACCGTCGATGCCATTCGGAAGGCCAACACGCTCGCCATCGACAAGTCCGAAAACGTTTTGAAGCTTTTCATGGCGCCGGAATTCTACTTCCGCGGCTCTCGCGGCGCCTACCCGTTCGATCAGATCGACAGCATTATGACCACGTTGCGCGCCGAAGCGCAAAAATTCGAGTATGCCGACTGGCTGTTTGTCTATGGAACCGCTATTGGGTCTCTGGAGCATCAGGACGGAATGGCGCCAATTCAACACGGTGCCGCTCCCAGGGACTACAACATGCACAACATTACGATTAAGTCGGTGGCCGACGATGCCGGTGCCTGGTTCCTTGCCGAGCCGGCGGATAAGGATCTATTCGACTCCATGGACGCGAGCATGCAGGCCGGGGTCGGCTGGAAGGCCAGTCAGGACGCCATCGATTTAGTACAGGAACTCGGGAAAGATGATCGATGGCAGGTGACCGCCGACACAGCTCCCGTCGCGGTGGCCGCTTTGGAGAAAACAACAGGGAAGGTGACGCTCGCCGCACGCAAGACATTCGATCTTGTTGCCGGGAATAAGCATGTCTTTCTGCTGGAACCGATCGCCTGGATTCTCGAAAAGCGGGAAGAGATTGGCAAGACAATCATCAAGGTGAAGTCAGCGATTCCCGCTCGCATTCCCGTTGGCGAAGTGCGCTGGAAAGCCAATCAAGGCAGCATAAATGGCGTTATCGAGAGCACAGCAAAGATTTCGGGCGGCATTTACGAAATCAAGTTTACCTCCAATCCGGCCTTCGTCGTGGGCGCTGTTGTGTTTGAAGAGCCGGTGACGACCGAAGTGATGAATGTCGCGCTGGTGCAGAAAGGCTGGCCCGCCAATTATCCCTGCAAGCGCAAGCTGAAACAGGCGGTCGTTTATAAGGAGTACGTTTCGGCAATCGACTTTCTGAGCACTTACTTCGGAAAGCACAGTGAGTTCCACGAGGCTACCGGGGCCAAGCGGCTGATCGACATTAACTCGAAAAAAGATGTGGCCGTGCTTCCGACCGAGGGTTCCGTTGACGTGCTTGGGGCTTCTCCGAATCGGCCCGGCGGCACCACAACTTGGACCGATAAGGACGGAGACGTTCACGTCGTCGGTTCCGAAATCAATAAGAGCGGCGAGGGTGGCGGATCCGTGATTACCGTGGATGACATCACCTTCGGCATTGAGGTCTGCCTCGACCATGCAAAGGGCAAGCTGTCGAAGTTCTACGACTCCACATCCCCGGTTGGCGGCGACCCCAAAGTCCAGGTACAGCTCATTCCGTCCTGGGGCATGAACATTGACGGCGGCCCAATTTGCACTGTCCCCAATGGCTTGGTCTTCAATGTGGACGGCGCCCGGTGCGATTCCGCCTTGAAGCTAAATGACGACAAGGCCTGGTGTCCTTCCCACAACGGAAATACTGGTCCGGTAAATTCCACGTGTTATTACAAGCGGTTATTTTTTTGGTGTGCCAGTTGCAATAAGACTGTTGCCCCAAAGGCAGGGAAATGCGCCACCCATCCTACGGTGGTCCTCCAACAGGTCTACATGTGCGTCGGCTGTTATAGTGTTCGACACACCGGCAACGTCAGTTGCTCATGCGGAAAGACAGCGGTGATTCTTTGCAATCAGATGCGCACGTTGCGCTCGACGGGGATCGCTGCCCTCGGCGCAAAAACCGATGTCGCCTCCGCCAACGATCCAGTCTATTTCGAAAAGCCCGGCCATATTCTGCTGTATCCAAAGCAAAAGATTCCGGAGCCCGAGTTCGTCTAAACTTCGCGGGAACCACAAGCGCGGCGTTCCCCGGAAGTAGCCCGGTGGGAAGACGACGTGATCGCTTCTTCTCGCGTTAAACATTTTTTGAGCAAAGACGACTTCTGGCCTTGGTTGGGGGCATGGCCCGACGCTTGGAAGGCCCGACGTCGGGACGGCTGGGGTGGGTAAGGCACGGAGGCGAGCGAATGTAGGTATGTTTTGGCTCTGCGACGGTACGCCACGCCCTTCTCGAACATACCCTCCCCTTTCTTACACGCGCGGCATATACTCATTGCCAACCGTGAAAATAATACTCCTGCTTCTCTCCACCGTAATTTGCGACGCACAGCAAACCGCCCTTGACCGCTACGTTGCGGAGAAAGACGCCGTGTTCGCCTGGAAGCTTGTCAGCAAGACCAAGACAACAACCCACTCGACCTACGTCCTGGAACTCACCTCCCAAACCTGGCGAACGGCAGCCGACGTTGATAAGCCGGTATGGAAGCACTGGCTCACCATCACCAAACCGGAAAAGGTGCTCCACAACAAAGCGTTTTTGTTCATCGGTGGCGGCGCCAACTCCGATCCGGCCCCCACCCAATCCAGCGCCCGCTCGCAGCAGATCGCCATGGAAACCAATTCCATCGTCGCCGATCTCGGCATGGTCCCCAACCAACCGCTCCGCTTCACCGATTCTCCGGATGTAACGCGGTCGGAGGACGACCTGATCGCATACTCCCGCGTCAAACATTTTTCGACCAAAGACGATTTCTGGCTCGTTCGGCTCGCCATGGTCAAAAGCGGCGTCCGCGCGATGGACGCGATCCAACAGTTTTTGAAAACAGAACAGATTGACGTCCAACAGTTTGTCGTGTCCGGCGGATCGAAACGCGGGTGGACCACTTGGCTGATCGGTGCGGTCGATCCTCGCGTTACCGCCATCATCCCCGTCGTCATTGATGCCCTGAATAGTGAAGCGATCACCAAACACCACTTTGAGGTCCTCGGGTTCTTTTCACCGGCATTAGCGGATTATGTCCGCCATGGCCTGTTCCCGCACAAAATCGGCACGCCTGAATACCGCGCTGTTCTCGCGATTGAAGATCCGTTCCAGTACAAAGACCGCCCGGCGCTCCGGATGCCGAAACTGCTCATCAATGCCTCCGGCGACCAGTTTTTCCTGCCCGATAACTCGCAGTTCTACTACTCGAAACTTGCCGGAGAGAAACTTCTTCGCTACGTTCCGAACGCGAAGCATAACCTGGCCGGGTCCGACGCCACGGCAACAATTATTGCGTTTTACCAATCCATTCTCAACAACACCCTACGCCCCCATTTCTCGACGAAAAAGGGGAAGGATGGCAGACTCACGGTGAGCCCAAAGAGCAAGCCCACCGAGGTTAAGCTCTGGCAGGCGACCAACCCCAAAGAGCGCGATTTCCGGGTTGACGTGATCGGCAATGCCTATACAGCCACTCCGCTTCAGCCGGAAAAGAACGGCACGTATAGCGCCACCGTTTTGAAACCCACGAGTGGCTACACTGCTTGGTTCATCGAACTTACGTTCCCTGGTAACTTCAAACTCACAACCGAAGTCAGCATCTCCCCGGATACGCTGCCGCACCAATGGGGTGAAGCCGCGGCGAAGTACCCCGCGACGTCTCCGCAGCGGCGATAGTCAGGCGATCCACTGATCCTTACAAAGGCGACTCCGCCGCGGAGCGAGGTTAGAGGGTTCTTCGCTGTTTGACGTGGGCAGAAGCGCCCGTTCAAGTTCGCCAGCGAGGGGCGACCAAGCGTACCTGGCGCTTGAGGTCGACCGTCGGAAGGGCGGGCCGTCGCAAGGGCGGGCCGTCGCAAGGGCGGGCCGGCAAATGCCGTCGCTTCTCTTTTCTCGTCCTTACCCACACCAAACAGCGAGGAGCAGATTATAGCCGGGCGTAGCGGTGGGCGATCAAGTCCAGGACGCTCGTTGGTAAGTCAGCGGCGGGTGACTTGAGATAGGTGAAGACCGCCGCGGGTTGGTCCGTGGGGGGCGACTTACAGAGCGTCGCCAAGGCCCAGTAGAGCTCCTCGATTTCCTTGGTATCTGGATTGGAGACGGACGGCCCCACCGTCAACCGAAGCTTCTCCCGTAACCGGTCGCAGAGTTCTCCGAGCAACCATTCGAGTTCGCGCTCCACCGACGGTAAAGCATCGGGCGCGCTGAGGCGGAGAAGTTGCCAGCAGACGAGACTTTGCGGGCGGTGACGGATGGCTAGTTCCGAAGCAGCCTCCGGAGTGCCTTGCCTGATGGCCTCGGCGGTTCGTTGCAAGATGGCCATCCGCGCCCGCATGGACTCGATTTTGGTGTTCAGCGCAAAGAACCGGATGGCGTCCCGGATGCGCGGCGGGTTGGGGGCGCCGGGAGAGGGGGTGAGCTTCAGGAAATCGTCGTTGGGCAGAGCATCGAGAGAGACCTGGACCCAATCTTCCACCGGATCGGCGACGGGATCGAGAAGGATGGTTTGTTCCTCATGAAGCAGATGGCGTTCTGGAAACGATTTGCCGGAGGTGCCGGTTTGTAGGGGGAAGCGCGGCCCTTTGCAGGTTTGATTGCAAGGTTTGCAACTGAGTAAGTAATTTTGGAACGTATAGGCCAACCACCAATAACCGGCCTGTTTGGGGCGAAAATGTTCGACGTCGGAGGCGGCCTGGGAGAGCTCCGAAGAGCAGTACGCACAGACGTGCCCCTGCATGGCGAGAAGCGCGCCGCGCACATCGGGCTTGGTCCAGTGCTCCGGCAGAGAGCTGGGAGGCTGTCCCTCGTCGAGATGCTTTTGCCGCAGTTTTCCGCCGCTGCCCAGCGGGCCCAAAACCGGGGGCGTAACGGTGGGCCGGATAAACTGCCGCATGGCTACTGGGTTCTCCCTACCGGAAACGACCGAGGGGGGAGGATGTCGCTCAAGGTAGCCTGTAGTTCGTCGAAGCTCAGCCGGGCTTCTTCCTGGTTGATGTCGGGCGAGGCGATGAGCATCTCCATGACTTCCCGGCGCGGGAGAGTGCCTTCGCCGGCGAGTTCTTCGGCGAGGGCGGCGCCGGCGGGCTCGGTATCCATCAACCACTTATAAACCTGGTCCGTAGTGAAGCCGAGAATTTGCCGATCGAGGGGACGGATGCCGCCGGCGGCGAGGCGGTCGAGAGCGATGATTTCGCTGGAGTCGAAATTGGAGAGGATGAGGGGCGAGTGGGTGGTGACGATCCATTGCACGCGCGGGAGCGCTTTTCTGAGTCGAGGAACCAATTGGCGCTGTAAGGAAGGATGAAGGTGGAGGTCCACTTCGTCGATGACGACAATGGCTTCCAAGAGCGAGGGGTCGAGCTTGCGAGCCACGTGGGGGAACTTGCGTTCCCAAGCGGCGCAGAGGTCGGCGAGCCAGGCGGCCGAGGAACGGAATCCGTCGGGCAGATCGTTGGCATCGACGATGTCGCCGCCGACGAGAAAGCGGATTTGCCCGCTTTGTTCGACGGCTTTGATTTCTTCGGCTTGGAAGACGCGGGAGATCAAAGCCTGGTAGAGAGCGATGGTGGAGGCGGAGACTTGGGGATTGGTGAGGATGGATTCGGCGCTGGCGAGGCGGGCGAGCGGATCGAAGACGGTCATCTGCTGTTCGACATCCAGGCTTTTGGTCTGCTCGCTGCAGTGGCGGGGTTGCGAAGAGAGATTGCGGGTGGCACCGTAGGCGACCAGAACCCGGCTGCGGAGAAAATCCCAGAAGGCCGGATTAGAGCTTGAAAGGCGGCCCAAGGATCCGATGCCAAGGGAGACCGAGTGTTCTTTGCCGGTTGCATCGAGAAAGACGGCGTGAATAACGGCATCGGAGCGGTTGTTGTTCTGGAGGCGGCGAGTTCGGTCCAGCAATTGGCCGCCGAGTTCAGCGGCCAGAGGATCGCCGAGAAACATCAGGGCGAGGGCTTGCACGATGCTGCTTTTGCCGGCACCGTTGATGCCGGCAAAGCAGGTCCAGGAGCCGTTGAGGAGGGATTCGGGATGGAGGAAGTTGAGTTCGATTTTTTCGAAGGAGCGAAATCCTTCGAGGCGTAGGCGGGCGATGCGCACTTCGGGTTGGATGGAATTCGACGCCGCGACCGGGGCGGCGTTGCGGAGGGGGAGGTCGAGATCGAGCGGTGCTTCCTGGGATTGCCATTGGCCGGATTTTCGATTGAAAGTCCGCTGGATGACGAGGGATTTGGAGGGGTTGTCGAAATCGACGACGCCGTAGAGATAGCCTTGGACGGAAGGAGGATCGAGCGGATCAAGCCGGGGAGACTTCAAGAGGAGAGAATGCTGTTGGGCCGTCAGGAATTCCATGGAAGACCCACGGCGATGACCGCAGAGGTGGAGATGAAAACGGCCAGGCGGAGCGATTTCTGAATAAAATCGGGAGAGGCTGGACTTATCGAGCTTGTGGGGCGGCAAATGGGTGACGAGGATGCGGAGATCGTGTTGTTGCACCCAAGCGGAGACATCGTTATTACAGAGAGCGTCTAATTGAGCCCGGTCCAAGATGCCTTCTGAGCTTGACTTGAGATGAATCTGATTGAAGACCGAATTGAGTCCGATGATTCCGATGCGGCGTCCTTTGCTATTGAGGGAGATCATGCCGTCGCCGGGGAGCGCCCCATCTTTCACCGAACTCCCGGTGTGTTGATAGATTTTCCGCGATAGCTGGCGAAAGCCTGCGAAGGCTACCTCCACTGCGGCGCGAAGGCTGGACTCGTTTTGCCAGAACTGTTCGCGGAGATCGGAATCTTCATTCCAGAGACGGAAGAGTAGGCCCATTTCCGATAGATCGCGGGCGCAGTCGTTGTTGCCGGGGACGATCAACGCGGCTTTGGGAATGTCGATGAGACTGCTTTGGGGGGCTTGGAGCCAGCCGGAGAGAAACGTCAGGTCCTGGGCTCTGCCATCGGCGGCGTCGCCACTGAAGAGGAATACATCGGCGGTGCCGTATTCCCTTTGACAATGGAGGAGATCGACTAGGAGGCTATTTAGAAACCCCGAGAGTGTGTTAACCGCCGTGGGACCGCTTTCGAACTTAAGGTCGCTCATGTGCAACCAAACGAACTTGTTAGCGGACACTCCTTTCATTGCCGAATGTTACCACGATGGATGTTTTTGTCCGAGCCGTTTGGGTAATGAGGGAAGAGGCGATTTTTTCGGGTCGGTTGATCGAATTTCGCCGTGGAGAGGGAGCGGTCTGGTGACGGCGGCGATAGGCAGCGTAGTGGGCGGGCTCGCTGGTGATGCTCTTTCCAACGTATGCGAACGGACTTGGCGTGGCGATTATCGTGATGGTGGGGCTTGGGGTGCTGAGCGCCGGGGTGGACGGGTTGACCGGGGATCGCCCGGCCCGAATCAACGGGAAGCTGGTTTACCTGGACTAGGAAGTTTGGCTGCCGAAGGCGGCTTCGTGGCCGCCAGCGCCGGACACCGTGGATAGCAAGCCGCAGGTTGTTTTGGCCCGGGATACGAAGACGCTAGGCTCCGATGGGCTGAACCTTTCCGAGGCGACCCAGGTGGACGGACGGTGGACGGTGAAAGGGGAGATTCCGCTGGAGACGCGGCATGACAACCACTGGTTGGAGGACTGGAGCGAATGGCTGGAGGCCGGCTGGGACGCCGGTAAGGCGTGGTCGACGGCGGAGGAGGTCGCGACCCAGTTTGCGGCGCTGAAGCCTGCGTCGCCTCTGCGGGAGTGGATGCGCTATTTGCGATACGACGGCCCGAAGCGGGAAGCGGCGATGGAGGCGATCCCGTACTTGGACAAGCCCGCGTCGGAGGTTCGGGCGACGGTTTTGCAGGAGGGGCGGTTGATCGTGGGCGAGTTGCGGAAGCTGAGGAAAGCGCCAATGTTTTGTGGGGGATTGGGGAGTTGGCGAAGCCGTTTGGGGCGGAAGGGACGATGGGCGAGGTGGAGTTGAATGCTCGGGTGATGTTGGAAAAACTGGAGACGCCGCAAGCGGTGCGTTAGGGTGCGCTGCTTGCGGCGTCGTGGGTTCGGGTTAGCGGAGGGTTATGTGCTGGACCTCGGCCATGCGGGTTAGGACGACCAGCTTGCCGGCTTCGATTTCTCCGATGATCAGGCGGACTTGGCCGGGGCGGGAGACTATCGTCAAGCCGGCTTGGCGGAGGGCGGCGAGGACCGATTCGTTGACTGTCGAGAGGAAGACGCGGATGCCGATCTTTTCGGTGGGACCGGCTTGCTGGAGACGGGCGGTGAGCAGGGCGTCTAGTTTAGAAGGCGCGGAGAGTTGCTTTCGCTCTTCGCGGATGGGTTCGCTTTCGCTCGTCTTCGGAGCGGCGCGGTATACCCTGCCGGTGGCTCCGCTGACGCTTTGAGCCATGGAGGAGGGGGCGTACATCAGTTTGTCGCGGGAGACGCCTTCGGGCATTTCGGCGGGCACCTCAATGAACTGGGTGGCTCCGGGTTCGCTTTGAGTTAGTTCGTCGACGGCGACGAAGGACGTATGGGCGGTGAGGAGTTTGTATTGAAGGCCGAGGACGGTGATGGCTTCCGCGTCGGTCAGCGTCGCTACTTTCGTGCGGGCCCAGAGGGTGGGGACGGCGGAGTTCGTGGCTTGGCTGGCAGGGAGATCGACCATCACTCGGCGTTCAAAGGGGTGGCCGGCGGTGTTGCCGAGGATGCGGATTTCGCCGCGGGCGGGGCGCGTGAATTGGCCGGTCAAGACGAGGGGTTTGGCGTCGAACAAGTCCGGGATGCGTTGGGGGTAAACCTGCTGTACGGGGAGGTTACCCCAGTCGATGCGGACGTCGGTGAGGAGGGGGGAGTGGACGCGTTTATAGAAGCGTTTGGCGGCGGCGGAGCCATCGTCCTGCAGGCCAACGTATTCGACTTCGCCTCGGCCGCGGGCTGCCATTTCGTCGAGCAGGTGGCGGTTGACGGAGCTGCCGATGCCGAAGGAGAAGACGCGGGCGTTAGGGTAGCGCTCGATTTCGGCGAGGATTTCGGGTTCGTTACCGACGTAGCCATCGGTCATGAAGCAGACGACGCGTAGATGGTCTTGCGAGGCCGTGGGGGCGAGGGCGGCGCGGATCGCTTTCATCATTTCGGTGCCTCCGCCGGACTGGCTGAACTTCAGGAACTGCTGGGCGAGGCGGAGATTGTCCTTCGTGGCGGGGACGGGGGCGGGGAAAAGTAAGTGGGTGTCTCCGGAGAAGGTGATGAGGTTGAAGGTGTCGCGGGGGTGGAGCGTGTTCATGGCGGCGGACATGGCTTCCTTGGCTTTTTCGAGGGGGAAGCCGTGCATGGAGCCGGAGGTATCGATGACGAAGACGAGTTCCTTCGGGGTGATGTCGGCGGGTTTGGTTTGTTCGGGCGGAGCGAGGAAGAGGGTGAAGTGGCCGAGGGCGTCCACGCGGTGGGCTAGGAGCGTATCCTTGATCGCGGGGCCGGCGACTTTGTAGCGGAGGATGAAATCTTTGTTGGGGATTTCCTTCTGATTGCGGAGGGCGAGGCCGGTGGGGGTGGGGACGACTTCATGGGTTGTGGAGTTAAACTGTTTGGCTCCGTTGATGTTGACGGTTAGCGAGAGATCGTGACCGGCGCGAACTCCTTTGGCGGTGTAGGCGGGGTTGTGGGTGGAGTTATAGCGGGGGCCGACGGTCATGGGGAAGACGAACTCGTAGGAGCCGGCTTCGTATTTGAGGGTTTCGACGTAGGAGATTTCGACTTCGACGCGGGCGCCGGGGGGGATATTGGCAAGGCGTTGGGTGAAGATATTGGGGCGTTGTTGATCGAGGAGGGCGACGAGTTGGCCGCGGGATTTGGCTTGTTCGTAGATTTGGCGGGCTTCGGCGCGGCGTTTGATGAGGCCTTTGATGACGCGGTCGTTGATGCGGATGGTCATTTCGTCGACGGCGCCGTGGGCGGAGAGGGGGAAGGTGTAAAGGGCTTCGAGGGGGGTGGAGAGCGGGTTGCGGAAGATTTGTTTGACGCGGACGCGGCCGACGGGTCCGGAGAGGTCGGCGGAGACGGCGGTGTGTTCGAGGGGGCAGGGGTCGGGGTTGGCACCGTCGGGGGTGATGCGGAGGAGGGCACCGGGGGCGGGGTCCTCCGGGGTGGCTTCGGCCGGGGTGGGGCGGAAGAGAGAGAGGGCCGCCAGAGCGACGGCGAAGAGGGGGATAGCAGTTTTCATGATTGATTTCTCCTTGCGTAGAGGGGATACCGCGGGGGGGAGGATCCTTTCAGGGGGTGGGGAGGAAAACATGTGGGGGCTATTGGAGACGTATACTGGCAACGTAGGGGGTTTGGAATGGACTTTGAGGATGGCCAAACTGTAGTAATAGAGGATAGGGTTCCTATGAACACAGCGATCAGCCAAGAACAGAAGCGCCAGGCACACGGGATGATCGAACGTCTAGCGCCGGAAAAACTCTCAGCCGCCGTGGGAATATTAGAAGCCATGCTGGATCCTTTTGACCGCCTACTGGCCAAGGCCGAAATAGATGACGAACCCGTTACCGAAGAGGATCTTCGGGACATTGAGGAGGCCATTGAGTGGTCCAAGCATAATAAGGCTATTCCCTTCGAGCAGGTCGTTACCGAGCTCGGTTTCACGATGGAGGAAATCACCAACTACCAAGGACCGTTGTGAAGAAACTGGTACTTACTGCTCGGGCCAAAGCCGATCTCGAAGCGCTCGACCGCCCCACTCGCCTGCGCCTCGCCTCCGCCATCCAAGGCCTTGCCCTCGCCAAAGTCGGCGATATTAAAAAGCTTAGGGGCATCAACCCGCCCGAGTACCGCCTTCGGGTCGGTGATTTCCGCGTCCGCTTTTCATACCCGGATCCAGATACGATTCGGATCAACCGCGTCAACAATCGCAGTGACGCCTATCGGTGATTGTCGCTATCGACCGTCGAAGTCGGGCGGTTGTGGAATGTTTGCCAGACGGGCTCCGCGCCCTTCATGAATAGATCAGGCAGGAAACTGGAAGTGTTGGCGGCTGGACCTGGAACGCTTTCGGCTTCGTTGGCTCGTGACATTTTGAGAGAGTTCGCGCTGACGAAGTGAGTTTGGTTAGCCTGACTTTCGCAGTTGCGGACAAAAGCATCGCCTAAGCCGTTTCTTTTGAGTAACGGCAAGCGCCAAGTCTGCACTACATTTTCAAGAGAGATTTGGGGATCTCGGTGGCCTTGGCCTTTATCCGCGGCGGTGTTTGCGGTGGGAGCGAGAGTTTCAAGGTGTGGAGCAACATCAGCTGTTCCGGCTCTGGCTGGGTGTAGCGCGGCAGCACCAGATGCCGTCCATCGGTCGTCGGAAACCATACGTCGATCATCTGGATCTTCGCCAGCTTTTCCACGACAGCCTTCGGCGTCAGCCCCGGCGCGTAAACCGCCAACCGATTCTTCAACGTCACCAGCAAACAATAACCCAGAAACGCGACAAAGATATGCGCCTCGATCCGGCTCTGGAGTTGATGAAAGATCGGTCGTAATTGATTAGCGGCCTACCGAAGCGATTCAGCCGAGGTGATCTTGGAAGCAGAGAACAGCAATCGGAAGGCAGCAGGCACGGAAGTGTGGCCGCTTTTGAGAGCGGTCTGGGCGAGGCTGGTGAAGGCGGCAAAGGCCTCCGCGCCCGCCTGATTTTTGGAACAGTGTGACACCTTGCGTGCAATCACCGCCGGTCGGAGCATGCGCTCGGCTCGATTGTTCGTCGGCTCGACGAAAGGAGCTGATAGAAAGCGCAGCAACCGCCCGCAGTCATCTTGTTTGCCAAGTCCGTTGAGCAGCCGTTGATTGTCCTGATCCTTCAAGATACGATTCCGCAGATGGTAACTCACCATCTCTTTCAGCTCGCTCGCTTTTCCAGCGAACGCTTCTGGCGACAGACTGTCCCGAGCCCGCCACAGTTCCATCCCATCCTGCAACAACAGTTTTGCGGAGACACCAAACTCCCGCGCCCGACCCTGCTTGGCTTCCAATACCTCGGCGATGTTCCGCAGAATGTGCCCCAGGCACTTTTGCTGTTCGACCGCATCGAACTCGCCGGCGTCGTAACTCTTGCCTCGGTCACTGATCATCACCCCGCCATAGTCGCTGGGGATGATCTCTCGCACCTCTTCGTTCCGGTGCTGCGAGCGGATCTGG
>JANXMS010000534.1 GCA_025354525.1 Acidobacteriota bacterium | reverse complement strand
CTCACCATCATGCCACAGGCGTCGGGCGACGCTACGGAAACGATTGATTCTATTGAACCGGAGGCCGCTAATCAATTACGAAAAACCGCACGAAAAACGCTTGGATACTAATGGAACCCATTCAAGCGGTCTCAGCACTAGTCGGGTGTTCAGGGTTAGTTTTCGAGGAAGCCGCTCGAGGCGCTGGCGATGAAAAACCGCCCAGAGTTGAGCAGTTGAAAGGGTGTCGGCGAGGAAATCAGGGGCCGATTCGGCACGGTAGAGTGGAGTCGGGAACCGGGTTGGCGAAGGGCGGCTTGGAGTGAGTGGCGGCGTGGGGTTTAAGTTGGTCGCGTAGGGCGATGGCGAAGGCGGCGATGAGGAGCAGGCCGTAGATGCCGCTGTAGGGCGGTTGCCAAAGGAGGAGGAGGTAGACGACCGGGAAAAGGAGAAGCTGCATGACGGTGCGGAAGGCGAGCGATTCTTCGCCGTCGAATAGAAGGGCGCAGCAGAGGAGCAGGAGCATGGGGTCCTGGATGTAGGCGTGGAAGTTGATGACGAGTCCGGCCATCAAGGCGTAGGCGAAGCTCTTTTCATAGGAGCGGGTGTTCCAGATCAGGTACGCCGCCGTCGCGCCGACGAGTAGGTAGACGGCGACGAGGAGCGGACTGTTGGGTCCGCCGCTGAATGCATAGACCATCCCGCGCAGGTTGGGCATGAGTTCGGGATAGGGGTGGTTCTCCGGGCGCCGGAGCAGAGCAATGAGCGAGAGGAAGACGGGCCAGCCGCCGCCGGCCAAGCCGATCAAGAAAAGGATCGTTTCGCCAACGGCGGCACCGGCGAATAGACGCCAGCGGCGATGGGCAATGATGGCCAAGGGCACAAAGATGAACAGGTGGAATTTGATGGCGCAGAGGGCGAAGACGAGGCCGGCGGCGAAGTCCCGCTGGCGGCGGGAGAGCAGGATGGACAGGGTGCAGAAGAGGAGCAGTGAGGTGACGTCTTGGCCGTTGACCATGTGGGAGATGACGGGGATGGACATGGCGGCATAGACCCAGATATCGGGCCATCGTTTGGCGAAGACCCATAGGAAAAAGAGCAGCGCGGCAAGACTGTAGGCTTGATAGAGGTAGTAGCTCGTGAGGTAGGGCAACCAAGTGAGCGGCTGCAGAAAGAAGCCGTAGAAGGTGGGGCGGATGAAGTAGGAGTGATCGAGGGTGGAGCCAAGGAGTTCGGCTTGCTTAGCGTGGTTAGGCGCTGGGAGGTGAAGGTCGGACGTGCCATACAGAAGCCCTCCGACGTACCAATGGACGAAGTCGTTCTGTGCTTTGGCCATGCGGTCGAGCGGCATGACGGCACAGAACACGGCACCGATGAGGGCGGCGGCCGTGAGCTTGATCCAGAAGTCGCGACGCGAGGAGGGCACTGGCATGGTTAAGGACGATCCGCAGCGGCGACTGATTCGCGTTGAAAGTGCATGACGACGTAGTCGTTGACGGGAAGGACGGACGTGAGGTAGCCCTGTTGTTCCATGTACGATTTCATCCACGGGCCCAGTTCTGAATCGGCAGCCGCGAGTAAGAAGCACTGGCGGTGCTTCGGCGTATTTTGGATGAAGGCCTTGACGTCCTGGCCGAACTGGTAAGGCAGCGGGATTGTAGGATTGCGGAGGGGATAGGCGGTGAGCGGGGCGAAGAGACGATGGGTGGCGGGTGACATCGTTTGCCACTGAATGGGTCCGGATTCGACGAGCCCGCTCGCTACGAAGACCGGTGGCGCTTCGCTGATTGACCGATCCCGGACCAACTGCAGAGGCTCTCGCCAACTGGTGGTGGAATCTCGCCAGCTTTGCATCATGTTCCCAGGATGCAGGACGGTGCCGGCGAAGAAGGCCAGCAGCATTAGCTTTCGGGACTCGGTGGAAAGTCCGACGATCGTCCATGCCGCCAGCAGCAAAAAGGCGGGTCCGGCCCAGAGCTGGAACCTGGTGGAGAAGAGGGCATGGGGCGTGAGGCGGGCTGCCAGAAAGAACGCGAGCGGTCCCAGGAGCAGCCACGTTGCGAGCAAGGCAATCGACGCTGGCGGCAGGTGGACCGGGTTCCAACTCGTCTTCCGCTTTTGCATGGCGACGAGAACAAGCCCTAGCCCCAGCGTCAATAGAAGGGTCGGGTGGAAGCACATTTGGAGTAAGTGCACGAACGAGGGGGGCTCTGGAAATGCGAAGGTGTTGGCTTCCTTAGCGGTCAACGCCAGGTGCCGCAACATCGGGACCAAACTGGCAGGGAGCACGATGGCAGCAGCGACGGGAAGTGCGAGACCCACCGGTCGGCCGGACAGTTTACTCGCCACGAGATAGACGGCTTGTACGACGAAGATGAAGCCGAAGAAGTAGTGGAGATGAAGGGTGAATACGGATGCGGCAAGATACTTGAGAATCGTCAGCCTTCTGCCCGATTCGAGCCATTCGAGTAAGTACCAAAACGAGGCCAGGGCGGCGGCGAGGGCCATGGCGTAGGGCCGCGCGGAGGTGCCAAAGTTGATGATATCCGGGGCGCAGAAGAAAAGGACGACGATTGGCCAACCGGCGTCTTTATGGATGAGCGCTTCGCTGATTCGCTTTAGATACCAGCCTGCGATCCCCATCGCGATCACGGAGGGCGTGCGCATGAGCGGCTCTAGCCAAGGTCCTCTTCCGGTGAAAAAAGACTCGACGAAACCATAGAGGTTGGATTGGCCGGGGCTCGCGGCGACGCGCACCACCGCTTCCTTCCAGCCTTCGCATGCCATCCAAAAGGTACTGGCTTCATCGGTCCACAGCCCCCAAAAAAGACGAGGCAGCCACGTGGCGACGAACGCGGCCAGGCACAAGCCCAAGGCGAGCCAACGCAGATCCTTTTTCGGACTAAGCTCCATCCTTAGCTATTCGGGCGAACGGGCGAAATTCTTTAGTTTCTGAGTGCCAGGTCTCATCCCCCCGCCTTTCAGGCGGGCCGCTTTTCGCCCGAGTGCTGCAACACGAGGAGATGGCGGAATGTTCGAGAAGCGCCTGCGCGGGTTTGGCCACCAGGTGCCGCGAAGTGCGGATGGCCCAGAATCGCTAAACGTGATGAATGAGGGTGGGGGAGCAACTCGCGACTTGATTTGGCGGACAGGCGAGCCCTGAAGAGCGCCCCTCATCCGGTGCACTCTTCCGGCGGCTTTAGCCGCGTCCCGCGACTTTCAGTCGCAACGGAACCCCACCGCCTTGAGGCGGTGGTCGTTTAGGGCTTGCTGGTCGGAACGAAGTAGGGCGGAGGGAGCGTATTCGCCGATTTCCGCGTTTGGTGGTAGGCAAAGCTGGCGCGAACGCTGTTGAAGAGGATGACCACGACGAAGAACGGGATGATGCCCGGGAAGCGGCCCTGGGAGATTACGCTCACTTGGACGAGGAGGTAGAGCAGTAGTCCGGCGATCGCGGCGGTGCGGGACATTTTCCCGATGCCGTAGCCGATGATGACGAATAGGGAGGCGTCGACGAGCACGAGCCATCCATTGAAGAAGCCTGCGATGGCCGTGCACCCGGCGATGATGTAGCAAGCTCGAGAAGCGGAGTGGCAGGCCGAATGAGCACCCGGTTCGGTGGTCAGGTCGGGGCGGAAGAGTTCCCAGAAGCCGAGAGTTGGTTTGGCGGTTGAATCGGAGAGCCCGAGGGTTTGCATAACGATCGTTCGCCTCATCCGTTAGGGTAGCTCGAATACGGGTTATGCTATTGCGGTGAACTCTGGAACGCTTGACGATCGGTATCGGCACTTACTGCCCGCAGTGGCGATGATGTTGGGTTGGGGGCTGCGCGGGTTTATTGGAGGGGGACCTTTCGGGGCGATGATTCCGGGAGCGATGGTGGTGTTGACGTTGGGGGTGCTGTACCCGCGAAGGGATTGGACGATGCTGGCGGCGTTTGGGGCGGTGGGCGTGGGATTTGGCGGAGAGATGACGTATGGACAGACGGTAGGGTTTATCACGAAGGCCGAGACGTTTTGGTGGGGCTTTCTGGGTTTGGGGTTGAAAGGGGCGATTTGGGGAGCGTTGGCCGGCGCGGTGATCGGGATGGGATTTACTCCGCAAGTGCGGCTGGTATTGGGCGGGGGGCTGGTGATGACGGGAGCCACTTGGGTGGGTTGGAAGTTAGTGAACGAGCCGAAGTTGGTTTACTTTTCGAACTTCCTGGATCGACCGCGGGAGGAGATCTGGGCGGGCTTTTGGTTGGCGGCGATTGCACTGGTGGGGTATCTGGCTTGGCAGGGGAAGGGGCAGCCGGCGCGGCGGTTGGCGGTGGCTGGATTTGTCGGTGGGTTTATCGGCTTTGGGTTTGGCGGAGCGATTCAGGGACTTGGGCGGATCTTCACTCCGGAGCTGCCGCTGCACTGGTGGAAGTACATGGAGTTCTTCTTCGGATTCTGCTTTGGGTGGGCGCTGGCTTGGGCGACGGGGCGGTGGGTGTTGCCGACGGAGGAGGGCGTAGAGGAGGAGAACGCGCCGGCGGTTTGGGTAGAAAGTTTGGGAGCGGCCTTGGTGGCGGGGACTCTGTTTTGGTTGGCTTGGAATCTGCCGATTCGGTTCGGCTACTTAGTGGCGGGGAGCGCGGTGCTCGTGGTGGTGACGCGGCACCGATGGTTGGCCAAGCATGTGGCGTATACGGTAACGTTCACGGCGGTGGCGCTCGACTTAGCGCGGTATTGGAGCAAGGAGTCTCCTCGGTGGTGGTGGGGGAGGGAACCGGAGCCGGCGTATGCGCTGGCGATTGTTATTTCGGTGGGTTTTGGATGGATGGTGATGAAGTGGGACGGGGACGCGCGGAGGATGTTGGAGCTCTTGATGTGGGCTTGTGTGGGGGATGCGCTGTTGAAGTTCGCGATTAACCCGGCGGGGTTGATAGCGCTGGTTGATCATGTTGCGATGGGGTTTGTGTTGATGGCGGCGGTGGTGAGCTATTGGCTGAGGCGACTCGATAGAGGGTGTGTCCTTCCAGAGACGCCAGGGGGTGGAGGCGGTAGCCTGCGGCCAGGAGACGTTGTGGGAGCCATTCGCGGGTCTGGTCGCCGGTAGAGAGGAGCAAGAAATCGTGGTGCTTGCCGAGGAAGGCGTTGTAGGCGGTATGGCCGTAGGGGAACAACGTGGCGTGGATTTGGACGCAGTGTTCTGGCACGGGATCGGGGGTTTGGCGAGAGGCGTCGACATCGTGGACGTAGACGAGGCGGGCTTTCATTTCGGGTGGGGCGTAGAACCAGATGGACTCGAAGTAGAGGGCATCGGAGTAGGCGAGGGGGAGGTTTGGAATGTTGGCGGTGCGCCAGGCGACGGTGAGGGCTGGCCAGGGGTTTGGCTCGGATGTATAGATGGGAGCGAAGAGGAACGGGCTGAGAAGCGTCGCGGCGAGGCAGGCCCATTGGTGGGACGGCCGCGGGAGGAATTTGGCGAAGCAGGCGGCACCTAAGATGCCGAGGCCGACGTTCCAGGCGATGGCGTAGCGGGTGAAGAACGCTCCGGTGGAGAAGTGGCTGAGGGCGAAGAGTTCGACGGGCAAGAGGACCAGGCCGCAGGCGAGGGCTAGTTCGGCGCTCGTGAGGCGCTCTTTTCCGATGAGGGGGCGGGTGGCACCGGCGCGGCGGAAGGCGAACCAGGCACCGAGGAGGATGAGAAGCGGCGCGATCAGCCGGACGGAGGCATCCAGGAGAAACATGCCGGCATTTTCGGCGGATGGTTGCCGGAGGTTTTGGGAGTTGTACTGCCAACTGGTGAGGCTGGTCCGGAATGCCGTGCGGACCCAGGGGGCGTAGAGGAGGAGCGGTGTGCCGCCGAGGATGATGGCGGCGAAGGTGGAGCGGGCGGCGGTGGAGTCGCGGACGAAGGTGGCGACGAGGAAGACGGGGAAGAGGAAGACGGCGTAGTAGTGGGTGGAGACGGCGAGAGCGAGGCAGGCGAAGAGGGCGAGGTTAGACCGGCGCTGCCACGCCAAGCAGGCTGATGCGGCGCAGCAGGCGAGGAGGGCGTAGCCTCGGCCTTCGGTGGCATAGAAGGCGGGCCCGATGGCGACGATGGCGGCTCCGAACAGAGCGCTCGAGGTGGTGAGCCGGTGACGCAGGA
>JANXMS010000520.1 GCA_025354525.1 Acidobacteriota bacterium | reverse complement strand
ACCGCGTTGGCCGCGGTGCGGGAGGGAGCGTTTTCCTATCTACTGAAGGAGGATCTCGATTGCCTGCCGTTGGCGCGTACACTTCGTTCGGCCATGGAGCGGCAGCAGGCCATCGTCGCGCGCGCCGAATTGCCGTTGCTTGATGAGCTGACGAGCTTGATCTCGCGCGACGGATTCGTTTTGCTGGGCGAGCAATCGTTGCAATTGGCGGCGCGCTGGCAGCGGCCCGCGACGCTGTTCCTGGTCGAGTTGACTGGCTATTCGTTACTCCAGGACGCCTACGGCCATCAAGCGCACGATCTTGCGTTGATCGAAACCGGGGACCTTTTGCGGACCGTCTTTCGCGAGTCGGACGTGGTTGCCCGTCTGCAAGGGGATACGTTTGGTGCCCTCTGCTTTGATGATCCAAACGCGATAGAACCAATCGGGGACCGCATCAAGCGGTATCTCCAATCGTTGAGTCCGTATGCGATCCAGCGTCCCGTGTTGTGTTACGTCACCGGTTCGTCCACCTTGACTCCCAGCGCTACAACCAATTTGGATGTGTTGTTGCAGCTCGCCGAATCGGACTTATCCGACAATCGCAGCCGCGAGCTCTTTCCCGCGCTACCATAGAGTCATGCTGCCGCTAACGGAATTCATTTCGTGGCTCCAAGAGTTCTGGCTTGCCGGAACCTTTCTTTACGTGGGCCTGCAGCTTTTGGTACGGCCGGAAGCGTGCGCGACGATACTTACCAGCTTGGCGGATCGGTATCAAAGTCGGGGTTTGCCGATGCCGATGCGTGGTTCGGCTCCCGCGGCGCCGAATACCCCGTTGGTACATCGAGTATTACGGTTCGTCGGTGGAGGCTTGGCTTTGTCGGGCGTGCTGCGATGGCCGGGCGTGCTCTGAGCTACGGCGTTGCGGATCGCTCTCGACGCCACGTATAGTGTCGGTTCCCAACCCACGGGTGTTGCTGTGTACTCAAGGGAGATCCTTTGGGGCTTGGCGCGGCGGCACCCGGAGGCGCGCTACTGCTTCTGTTATCGTCCCCACCGCTTGTTGCGTTCCTTGAATGCATTTTTGCCCCTGCGGGCGGTTCGTCGGCCGCTGTTTGAAACTTGGGCACCGAACGCCAACATTTTTCATGGTTTGAACCAACGCCTGCCCCATTTGAGTGGCAAGCACCACTTGATCACTACGTTTCACGACCTGTTTGTGATTTCGTCGGAGTACTCCACCTCCGAGTTCCGAGCTCGATTCATTGCGCAGGCGAAAGATGCGGCGGCGCGATCGGAGCTGATTATTGCGGTGAGCGCGTTCACGGCGGAGCAGGTTTCGAGCTTGCTCGGCGTCGACCGGCGGCGCATTCGCGTGGTCCATCATGGCGTTTCGCATCCGTCGACCGAACACTTGAAGACCCTGACCAAGCGACAGCCGTTCATTCTGTCGGTGGGAGCGATTCAGAAGCGAAAGAACACGGGGACGCTCGTGCAGGCTTTCGAGAGTTTGCCGGCCGGCTGGCGTTTGGTGCTGGCCGGGGCGGCTACCGGCTATGGGTCCGAAGAGATCCTGTCGCAAATTGCCCGGAGTCCTCGGCATCGCGACATTCAAGTATTGGGGTACGTTTCGCCGGAACGGCTGCAGGCGCTCTATGGGAGGGCGTCGATTTTTGCGTTTCCGTCTTTGGATGAGGGTTTCGGCATCCCGGCTATTGAGGCGATGGCTTGGGGTGTGCCGGTCGTGACCTCAGATCGGTCGGCCCTACCGGAGGTTACGGGGGACGCGGCCTTCCATGTGAACCCGACAAGCGTCGAGGAGTTGAGGTTTACTCTTCAGACGTTAATCGAACAGCCGAGCCTGCGCGAGAAGATGGCCCAGAAGGGGTTTGCGCACGCGTCTCAGTTCACTTGGGAGCGAGCCGTCGACCAAACATGGACGGTGTACCACGAGTTGCTGGATGGCTAGTTAATTGCCACTGTCGTCGGTGGAAATTTTCAGGGCCTTCAAGAATTTCTGATCTTGAGACGTCCAGTTTACCTTGCCGAAAGCGCCTAGGCGTTTGCGCGGGGCCTCTGATTCACTGGAATCAACGTACTCGTCGTCGGTATCGGGCGACAGATCGTCGCGCTTATTAAAGCCAATGGTGGCTTCTAGCACCAGGAATACGTCGTACCCTGACCTTTTGATTTCCCCGATCGCTTCCGCGATTCGGTCGGAGTCGGACAGGGATTCGTTAATCGCGTTCCCTAAATCCTGCATCAGCTCTTTCAGTCGGTCTTCCAAAGGAATAGCCCTCTCCCGTCTCACTTCTGGGCATTCCCAGCATAACACTCTCTAGTTCTATCGGCGAAGCAGGGGAAATTCTACACCTTTATAATGGAAGAGAACTATGCTAGCAATTGGACGAAAATTTGTGACCCATGTACTCCCGGGGATCATCAAGCCACTGCACATTTTGTGGAATGAGATGATCGGGTTCGTTTTCATTTGTATTGCTATCATCGGTACTCCAAGGGTCTACAAAGAGATCGCGGGATTTTCTGGAGAGCCGGACCAGCTCGGAAGAATCGCCTTGGGATTGTGCTTCCTGATCCCGATGTATGGCTTCGGACTATCGTCTTTCTGGAAGGCTCGGAAGATCAAAAAATCCTAGCCGCCGTCGGCCTAAGGTATTTCCCTTAGATCGAGAGGGTTGTGAACCTGAGTTATGTTGCTTACTATAAGAGTTCGCTTGCATAGTCCCGATCATAGAGGGAAGGCACCGGGCACTGCACCGCCCATGACTGAACTCGAAGAATCCCGATGGCGGCCACCGCAGCGCGTTTTCGCCGCAGTGATTGCTTGGCGAGCCGATAGCCTCGTCGAACCAGTTGCGAAGTTGCGTTTTTTGCGGCGGTCGGCTGCGTTTTTCTCCAATCGGCCGATGATTCGTGCGTTACGGAGTGCGCAGGTGCGGCATTTTTCGGCGTTACTGCTTGCGCTGGGTCTGCTTCCGATTCCGATTGTTTCGGACGGAGCTCGCCTGATTCGGCCCGTGATCAGCCGCGTGGTGATTGGTCAAGGGGACGAAGTGCTCCGAGTTTGGCAAGTGGAGTCGAGCGAAGCGCATGAGCTGTATAGCAATGGACTTCGGATTGAGAAGAAGTACGCGCTTCCGGATCATGGTGCAGAGCCGTTCGTTCAGTATCGCCGGACTGACGACGCGAGGGAGCAACGGTCGGCCCCATTTGGGATCGTTTTCCACACGACCGAGAGCCACGCGCTTCCATTCGAAGAGACCCAGAATCGGGCGCTGCGAAGAATCGGTGTGGGAGTTTTGCAGTACGTTCGTCAGATTCGCGCGTACCACTATGTGATTGATCGGTTCGGACGGGTATGGCGAGTCGTACCGGAGGATGAGCCTGCTCATCACGCCGGAAATTCGGTGTGGGCCGACGAATCGCACTATTATCTCAACCTTAACTCCAGTTTTCTGGGCGTTTCGTTCGAGGGGCTGTCCCGCGATGAGTCCGGCCAGACCCCAGCCACAGCGGCGCAGATCCACGCCAGTCGACTGTTGACGGATCTGCTCCGTTCTCGCCACCGGATCATCGCTCGCAACTGCGTCACGCACGCGCAAGTATCGGTGAATCCGGAAAACATGGGGATTGGTTACCACACGGATTGGGCCGCGAATTTCCCTTTTGAGCAAATGGGGCTGCCCGACAACTATAGGATTCCACCGCCGGCTATGATTTTATTCGGATTTCAGTACGATCCGTCCTTTCGCGCTGCCACCGGGGAGCGCGTTTGGCGGGGGCTTGACGAGGCTGACCTGGAACTTCAGCGGACGGCGGTAGCGAGTCGGACAAGCCTCGTCAACTTGCGGCGCGACCTAGCGCAGAAGTATCGTCATTTGTATGACAAAGTTAAGCAACCCGATTTTTCTCAGGAAGGAAATTAATGTCCCATACTTATTCCGACGGCTCGACGCCTGTAGGTCTTGACGTCGGGACCAGCCGCATCGTGGCAGCATGGCCGTCTGAAAATGGATATCGTTTTCGGAGCCAGCTCAATTCTTTCGTGACGCTGCCGAACTCTAAGATGACGGAGAGTGTACTCCGCCGGGAGAACGTCCCGCACACTGTGCGCGGTGCGGAGATTTTGGTGCATGGCAACGAGAGCGAACGATTCGCTGACCTGATCGGCGCCGAATTGCGGCGACCCATGACCAAGGGTTTTTTGAATCCGGCCGAGGCGGAGAGCATGCCGATGATGCAGAATCTGCTGCTGTCGTTGCTCGGCCCTGCGGCCCACTCGCGCCAAAAGCTGTTCTTTAGTGTCCCCGCGCCGCCGCTTGGGGCTCACGATAGCCTCACTTATCATGAGGCGACGCTACGCCAGATTCTGGGCGAACTGGGATACGATGCCAAGCCGATCAACGAAGGCTTGGCGGTGATCTACAGTGAACTCGAATCGTCGAACTACACTGGGATCGGCATCAGTTGCGGCGGTGGGCTCTGTAATGTTTGTATGTCGTATCTCGCCGTACCTGTTATTCAGTTCAGCGTCCCCAAGGCAGGCGATTTTATCGATTCGAATGCGGCGGCAGTGGCGGGTGAAATGGTCAATCGGATCCGCATGATTAAGGAAGACGGCTTTTTGTTTAACGGCGTGGCGCACGACAAGCCGCATCAGGTGATTGCGGTGTACTACGACGACGTGATTCAGACTCTGGTGCAGTCCATGCGAGAGGTCTTTTCGCAGGCCAAGAGTCTGCCGCGGTTGGGTCGTCCTATCCCGCTCGTGTTGAGCGGTGGAACGGTGCTTCCACTTGGATTTAAGGAACGCTTCGAGCAGGCCTTGCGTCAACACGATTTCCCCGTTCCGGTGAGTGAGGTCCGCTTGGCGACCGAGCCCTTGAACTCAACCTCGCGTGGTGCTGTAATCGCTGCGTTGAGTGAAATGTAGACAGAGGTTTCTATGCTCCGAATTCTTGTTGGACTTTCCGCGTCGGCCCTGATGTTTGCGCAAATGCCCGGACAGTATCCAACAGGACAGCCGCGACCTGGCCAGTATCCATCTGGGGGCCAATATCCGCAGGGGCAGTATCCCCCGGGTCAATATCCCCAAGGCCAAGGCACCGGCTTGCCCATTCCCTCGATAAGGCTTCCGAAACGGGCACCGAAAGCCGATAAGGGTCCGAAGCTTACCGCAATCGAAGGAACGCTGCGGCAATTGGGCGAGAAGGAACTGGTGCTGGAGAGTACGGCGAAAGGAGTGATGAAATTTCGCTTGTTGGCCAAGACGCTTTTCCGGGATAAGGCCGGGGAGCCGATGCGCGATTCCTTGTTGAAGCCGGGCGATGTTCTGCAGATTGAGGTGAGCGCCGAGGACGAGGAGACGGCCGTTCGAGTGAACTTGGTGCGACCCGGCACCGCCGAAGAGCGGGCTAGTGCGGAAGCGAAGACCGTCGATACCGCCCCGGAAGCTGCGGCAGCCCTGGGAGCCCCCCGAAGTAGCGGTGCGCAAACGGAGGCCGCCCGAGCGGAGGTCACGACTCCCAAGATTGGCGGCGAACCGCTTGAGGACCGTCCGATCCTCCGGCGGGGGGTCCCTGCCCGGGCGAAGAACGCACCGCTGAAGTCCGAGATCGAGTCGGCCGAGGCATCGGCCAACGAACCCAAAGAGGAAGCGGCCTTGCTCCGGCTTCCCACCGCTCCCGCGGCCGACCCGGTCATTGCCGCGGCACGGGAGGAGGCGTCGAATTTCACGGCCTCTTTGCCCAATTTTCTAGTTCTTCAGCACACCATGCGCTACATGAGCGCGACCAATCCGCCGGATTGGCAGGCTATCGATACGGTTTCCGCGGACGTGGTTTGCGTGAAGGGCCAGGAGGAGTACCGCAATATCAAAATCAATGGCAGACTGACGAAGGAACCGGCCGAAAAGACAGGTGCTTGGTCCACCGGTGAGTTCGTCACGACCCAGCAAGACATCCTTTCGCCCATGACCGCCGCCCAGTTTACCAAGCGCGGCACCGACCGCATCGGCGGCCGAACCGTACTTGTGTACAATTTTTCGGTCAAGCAACCGTTTTCGCACTGGCAGGTGCACGCCAGCGACGAAGGAAAGATCTACCGTCCCGGCTATAAGGGCACGATGTGGATCGATCAGGAGACTAATCGGGTGATGCGCATTGAGCAGCAGAGCCTAAGTTTTCCAGGGGATTTCCCGTTTGACAAAGCGGAGATCGTTTTAGAGTACGATTTTGTTCGGATCGATAGCAAGATGTTCCTCTTGCCGGTTCACAGTGAAAATATGATTTGCCAGCGCGGTTCGAATAACTGTAGCCGGAACGAAATAAACTTTCGGAACTATCGAAAATTCGGGGCGGACTCCAAAATCGATTTTGAGAAGAACTGACCTGCTACACTAGAGACAGGTTTTACTGTCGAAGGGCCCACTCAGGTTTTCCGGGGGGCCATTGTACGCCGGACGAACCGGCGTCTCTTCTCCTAGGTGTCCGACACGGGGAGTTTGGTCCGGGACATTCGGCACGGTACGAACTGGAGGCTGCATGGCTAGAGCACATACTACATTTAAGAAACGGCAGAAAGAGTTCGCGCGCATGGAAAAGTCGCAGGAGAAAGCGGCTAAGCGGGTACAGAAGAAGACCGACGGTACGGGACGAGAGCCCGGATCGGGCCCTGAGATTGAAACGGAGCCCATCGATTCGTTCACGCTTCCGCCGGAAGAGCGCACCATTTAAGCTGACCCACCCTGGGGTTATTACTTCGTTCTAAAATTCAGAAGGCCCCCGTTTCCGGGGGCCTTTCTCATTTCTAGCCCTTAAATGAGATTCGCCAGATTTTATTATTCCCGTCTTCGCTGAGCAACAAGCTGCCATCGGCTAGTTGCAATAGCCCTACGGGGCGACCCCAAACTTCTTTCTTGTCTTCGCCGAGCATGAATCCGGTAAGAAACTCCTCCGGCGGCCCAGTAGGCTTGCCGCCTGCGAAGGGGATGAAGACCACGGAGTAGCCGAGGCGTTTGGCTCGGTTCGAAGAGCCTCGGTAGGCCACAAAGGCACCGTTGCGAAACTTGGCCGGGAACTGTTTGCCGGTGTAAAACGCGAAGTCCATGGCCGAGGAGTGTGCCCGCAGGAGCATGTCCGGTTCGATCGCCTTCTTGACGGCCGCCGGGTTTTTGCCCTTGTGACGGGGCTCCTCGTTGTTGCCGATGAAGGCGTAGGGCCAGCCATAGAAGGCACCTTTCTTCACTGACGTGAAAAAGTCCGGCACCAGTTCATCGCCCAAGCCATCGCGTTCCTGTACCGTAATCCACGGTTTGCCGCTCTGGGGATTGAGCCGGATGTTGACGGCGTTCCGCAGGCCGGTGGCGAAAATCTGCTTGCCGGTTCCATCGGGGTTGTAGACATGGATCGCGGCGCGGTCGTCGGGGTCTCCAGCATCGATATTACTGCTCGAACCCACGGTTAAATAGAGTTTCTCGCTCTTCGGATCGAAAGCGATGCCGCGGGACCAGTGACCCTTACCGTAGCCCTTCAGAGAGATAACTTCTTCTCCAGGACCGACAGTCAGAGCCTTTGCGTCCAGCTTGTAGCGCTTCACCGACTCCGCTTCGGCGACGTACAGGTACTCTTTCCATAGGGCCATTCCGAACGGTCGGTCGAGGCCTGAGATCAATGCCTTCGGCGTCGGCTTAGGATTCCCGGTTCCGACCACGGCCACGCTGCCTTTGGGCAGGCTCTCGGTCACGAGGATCGCGCCGCCGGGCAGTTCGAGCATAATCCGAGGCTTCTGGAAGCCAGTCGCGTACTCCTCGGCGACGAAACCGAGGGGTAGTTTGAGCTGGGTGCCAGGCGGTCGTGGAATCAACTTCGCGCCGTTGGCAACCGAGCTAGCCGGGTTCGGTTCCGGTAGCGTGAACTTCTTATTCTTCGCCCAAGCGAGAGTACTCAGCCCGAGCGCACATCCCAAAAGTTTCCGTCTCTGCATACAGAGGCAGTCTATCATTCCTACTTCTGTGCTAGCTTTCGGATGAATTCGATGGTCGGTTTCGGGGCTTCAAACTCAGCTTCCTGCAGCACGTTGCGGCCAAACCGGTCTTTCGCATTCAGGTCAGCGCCGCGGTCCACCAGGTACTGGATCATCTCGTGATCACCGAAGCGGGTCGCCGTATGTAGCGCGGTGCCGCCGCCTGGGCGGGCTTCGTTCACGTCGCCGCCGAACTCCACCATCAGCTTCATGGCGTCTATCTTCCGGCTCTGGGCTGATAGCATGATGCCCCCGGCACCGTCTGAAGTCTTAGCCTTCGGGTCAGCCCCAAGCTTCACCAGTTCCCGCATCATGACCACATCGCCGCGTTCGGTCGCCGTCAAAAATGGCGTCAGCCCGAAGCTGCGGAACGCATTTTGCTGGCCACCCTGCCGGGTCGTTTTCGCGGTCATGTCAGCGCCGCGGGCGACAAGCGCCTTGACCAGTTCGAGCTTGCCGAGCCGAACGGCGTCGTGGAGAGGCGTACTTCCATTGGCGTCGCGCAGGTTTACCTCGGCCCCGTAGTCGAGCAGCAGTCGAGCCACGGGTTCGTGCCCGCGACCTAAGGCAAGAAGAAACGGGGTAGTGCCGTTGGCGGCTTTCTGCAGAGGGTCAGCCTTGGCGGCCAACAGCAGCTTTACGGTCGCCATGTCACCCTTCTGCGCAGCAAACAGCATTGGCGTGAAGCCGCTCTGCGATACGGCACTGGCAGAGGCACCTTTCTCGAGGAGCAGGGTCACAAGATCCAGTCGGCCCGCGGCCGCTGCCCACATCAGCGGGGTTTGGCGCAAGCGGCTTTCGGCTACATTAACGGCTGCTCCGTTTTCCAGTAGGAGCTTTACTAATTCGCTGGTGCCCGCCTGCACAGCGGCCAGCAAGGGCGTTTCGCCGCTCCAACGGGCGACGTCCACTTTTGCCTTTGCGCCCAGCAGTAGACGCGCCATCGCCACGCTGCCTTGGCCGCAGGCCAACGTCAGGGGCGTTTCGCCGTTCTCATCGGCTAGATTCGGGTTGGCCCCCGCCTGCAACAGCGCGCTGGCAATTTCTACGTTGCCTCGGCTAACGGCCCAGCCTAGGGCCGTGGAGCCGTCGGGCCTCGTCGCGTTGAGGTCCACGCCGACCTTCACCAAACTCAGAACGGTCCGCTGATCGCCATTTTGCACCGCTTCAAAAAGTCGACCGTCCGCCCCGAGCATCAAGAGTGGCAATAGGAGCGATAGGGAGAACCGTAGTAGCGGGTACATGAAGAAATGATATTCTTTCTGTAGACGGAGCGGAAGCCCCGCGCTTCATTCTATTTATGTTCCGACCAGTTTTCTGCTTCGTTACCGTCACCATTGCCGCGCTGGGCCAGAGCGCCGAAACGGCGCAGAGCCTTTTAAAAACGTATTGCCAAGGCTGCCACAACGACCAAAGCAAGACCGCGAGCTTTTCTCTTGACGCCGTCCGCACGGCTGACGTGGCCACTCATGCCGAGGCGCTCGAGAAGGTACTTCGAAAAATTCGGACAGGCGAGATGCCTCCTCCCGGCCTACCTCGACCGAAGCCCGAAGCTTCCACCGCAATCGCTCATTGGCTCGAAGCCGAGCTAGACCAGAATATTGCGAAGCATCCCAATCCGGGGACACCCGCCGCGCATCGGCTTAATCGGGCCGAGTATGCGAACGCTGTTCGCGACCTTCTCGCACTCGATCTCGAACATTCCGCCAGCCTGCCCGCTGACGATTCCGGATACGGCTTCGATAACATCGGCTCCGTTCTGACCGTCTCGCCTTTGCTGCTCGAAAAATACATGACAACGGCGCGGCGCGTCAGTCGCCAAGCGCTCGGCACGACGAAACTGAGCCCATTGGTGGAAAAGTTCACGGCCGCCCGGACGGGCACCTCCGATACCGGTGACGAACTTCCTCTGGCGACCCGAAACGGGTTGACCATCAAGCACTACTTCCCAGCCGACGCTGAGTATCTGTTCACGGTGAGGGTCCGCGGTAATCCAGATCCTACGCTGCCCCCGGCCAAGCTCGACGTTCGCGTCGATGGCGTGCGCACGAAACTGTTTGATGCGGTTTACAACAACGCCGAGGAGTCTCAGAACAGCCGGAACTTTGAAGTTCGGGTGCGGCTGAAAGCGGGCGTGCATACGGTCGGTGCCAGTTTCCTGGCCGAAGCCACAAAATCGGAATCCACCGTGGGCATGAGCACCGGCCGATTCGGTCCGCCGCAGCCGTCGCTGACCCAACTGGATTACGTATTGATCGGCGGACCGTTCAACCCCGCTGGACCCGGCGATACCCCCAGCCGTCGCCGGATTTTCCAATGCACGGAAAAAACTGCGGCCTGCGCCGACAAGATTATCGCCACCCTCGCCCGTCAGGCGTACCGGAGACCTGTTACGGCAGTCGACCTGACGCCACTGAAAAAGTTGTACGCAGGGGCGGGCGGCTTCGACGCTGGCATCGAGATGGCGATGCGGGCGATTCTGGTTTCGCCAAATTTCCTTTTTCGCGTCGAATCCAATGCGGCGACGCCACTCCACAAGGTGAGCGATCTCGAACTCGCATCGCGGTTGTCCTTCTTTCTGTGGAGTTCGCTGCCGGACGAAGAGCTGCTCGGCTTGGCCGAACAGAACAGGCTTCGTCCGGTGTTGAACGCGCAAGTGAAACGGATGCTCGGCGACCCCAAAGGCAAGGCGCTCGTCGATAATTTTGCCGGCCAGTGGCTGCACCTGCGTAATGTCCCCAGTTGGCGTCCAGACCCTGAAAAGTATCCGCAGTTCGACGATTCGCTGCGGGCTGCGCTGCAGAAAGAGACCGAACTTTTCTTCGCCTACATCGTCAAGGAAGATCGGCGCGTCATTGATTTTCTGAACGCGGACTACACGTTTTTGAACGAGCGTCTCGCTCGGCACTACGGAATCCCGAATATCCGCGGCAACTATTTCCGTAAAGTGGCCTTGGCCAATTCGGAGCGCGGCGGCTTGCTGTCGCACGGCAGCATCCTTACGGTGACCTCCTACCCGACGCGGACCTCTCCGGTACTGCGAGGAAAGTGGATCCTCGAGAACATCGTCGGCGCCCCTCCTCCTCCTCCGCCGCCCGACATCCCGGACTTGGCCGATAGTGCCAACACCTCCGCGAAGGATTTGCGTGCCGCGCTGCAAGCGCACCGAGCCAAGGCCGCCTGCGCTTCCTGCCACAACCGCCTGGACCCGCTCGGTTTCGCGCTCGAAAACTACGATGCGACCGGCAAGTTTCGCTCTGAAGAGGGCGGCGCCAAAATCGACACGTCCGGCTCGCTGCCGGGCGGAGTCCTGCTCGATGGACCTGGCGACCTTAAACGCATTTTGGCCGACCGCCACGAAGAGTTCGTCGACTGCCTGACCGAAAAACTACTTACCTATGCCTTGGGCCGGGGCTTAGAGCACTACGACATGCCGGCCATTCGCCAGATCCGTCGCGATTCCGCCAAAACCGACTACCAGTTTTCGGCGCTCGTAAACGCGATCATCAGTAGCGTACCATTTCAGATGAGAAGGACCCCGGAACGATGATTATTTTAAAGAAAGCACTTGATCGCCGCACGCTGCTTCGCGGCTTTGGCACGGCCTTGGGCCTGCCTCTGTTCGACGCCATGGTTCCGGCCCTGACCCATGCTGCGCGTACGGCCGCCGCTCCCATCAACCGCATGGCGTTCTGCTACGTTCCGAACGGGATCATCATGAACCATTGGACGCCGCAGGCCGATGGCAAGACCTTCGATTTACCCAAGACTCTGCAGGCACTCGCCCCGTATCGGAAGGACCTTCTCGTCCTCTCAGGCCTCGACCATTATAACGGCCAATCGCTGGGCGATGGCGCTGGCGACCATGCTCGCGCGGGAGCTACGTGGCTTACTGGCGTCCATCCAAAAAAGACGCTGGGGGCGGATATCCTGTCCGGGATTTCGGTCGACCAAGTGGCCGCCCGCGAGATTGGCGGCAAGACTCTGCTGCCTTCACTCGAGATCGGTCTCGAAGATTCCCGCCTGGTAGGCGGCTGCGATAGCGGCTATAGTTGCGCTTATAGCAACACGGTCTCCTGGCGTTCGCCCACGACTCCGCTTCCTCCCGAGATCAACCCGCGTGCCCTGTTTGAGCGTCTCTTCGGCGATGGCGATTCCACCGACCCGGCCGCCCGCGCGGCGCAGGCCAAGGAAGACCGCAGTATTCTGGATTTTGTTCGAGAGGACGCCGCCCGGCTTGGCATGCGGCTTGGCACCTCCGATAAGCGGAAGTTGAGCGAGTACTTGGAAGCCGTCCGCGAAATCGAAAAGCGCATTCAGAAGAGCGAGCAGCCCAACGAACTCGCTGCCGCGCTGCCTGCGCTGGATCGTCCTGGCGGTATTCCGCCGACGTTTGAAGAGCACATTCAATTGATGTTCGATTTGGTTACGGTAGCCTTCCAGGCCGACCTCACGCGTGTCGTCACTTTCATGATTGGGCGAGAGGGCGGCAATCGCACCTATCGCTCGATTGGCGTACCGGACGCCCATCACGGCTTATCCCACCATTTCAACGACCCCGCAAAGATCGACCGGCTCCAGAAGATCGATCAGCATCACGTCGAGATGTTCAGCTACTTCCTTGGAAAGCTGAAGGGCGCGAAGGACGGCGAGGGTACGCTGTTGGATAACTCGATGGTCGTCTACGGCAGCAGCATCAGCGATGGGAACAAGCACGAGCATTTAAACCTGCCGACGGTGCTCGCTGGCGGCGGGGCCGGCAAGATCCACGGCGGCAGGCACATTCGATTTAAGAAGGGTACGCCGATGACAAATCTTTATTTGACGATGCTCGACAACGTTGGGGTGCGCCCCGAACGGATCGGCGATTCGACGGGCAAGATCGAACATCTCACCGAGCTGTAAAACCCATCCAGAGTCGCTCCCAAGTTAAGGTGGTTCGCTAGGGCTCGATCAGCACGAGCACTCGAACCTGCCGGGGGTGCTCGCTGGCAGCGGGACCGGCAAAGTCCACGGTGGCAGGCACATTGAGTTTAAGAC
>JANXMS010000625.1 GCA_025354525.1 Acidobacteriota bacterium | reverse complement strand
GGCTTCCACCGCCACCTTAGCTTTCAAAGCCGGCGAGTGAGTCTTGCGTGTTCGAGGCATTGATTCTCCTTCATTTTCAATGCCCTCCTACACTTAAGCAATAACCATTTTTGTGTCTAGTTTTTGGGGTCCACCACAATTGACGAAAATTGCCCAGATTCGATCTCGGCCAAAATACGAATATTACGACGTGTTTTTTGTCTTCTCGTTCATTGTAGATTCGAACAGGCCAGATGCTTTAGAGATTATCAGTTCGCGTCTCAAGGATGATCCAGATTTCCCTGATTTCATAAACAGTGTGATAACTCATTCCATAAGTAGCGCGTATCCTGAGACTCCCAAGGTGTGGTATCAAGCTCTGGAGTCGCCCAACCCGACCGTCGTTGCCGTGGCGGGGACCCTTCTTTCTGAAGTATTTACTGATCCTCCCGAGCGTTTTCAGCGGTTGTGGGCCACCGCTTTGGTGGATCGCTACGGTCACTCTCCAACCGCTCTCGAAATGGCCACTGACCCCATTTTCAAGGCCGCCCACGAACGAAATCCAGCAAAGGCGGCCCAGACCCGTTCAATGATGCTCGGCTTGACCGAAAAAGAGTATCTCCGCCGACAGCTTCCTACCCCGGCTGTTGTCAAGCAATAGCCGGGCGTTTCCCGAATCCGGCTAGGGGGCCGACTGTCATAACTCGACAGAATAGGAAAATCGGCGGGGAATGACGGCACCGCGCTGGCCGTCGCCATAGCACCCCTTGGTGCCGGGCCCCACCGTATCTTGGCGCTCTTCGTCCGCCAGGGTCTAACTATTGCCGCCCTCGGCGGAATCATCGACTTTTTCGCGACGGCAGGCTTATCGCGTTGGGTCACATCACTGCTGTGCGGCGTCAGCCCCCTGGACCCGTTCACTTTCATTGCCGCCGCGCTCACCATCGTCAGCGCCGCCGCCAGCTACCTCCCCGCCCGCCAAGCCGCCTCCGTAGACCCCATGGACAACCTACGAAGTGACTGAACCCAGCCCCCGCGGCGCGTCCAGTTGGGCTGCTTCCGGATGGCCCAACCAAAGCAGGGGTCCGAGAACCCGTGTCCGCGGCACGAGCATTTCGGGCATCCATTGATTATCAATTCCGTCCTTTGGTCAGGTGTAACGCCAGTCAACCCTCCACTGCTTTCTCGCGTGAAGTAGCAGGTAGGATTCGTTGCTTATCACAAATCCCGATTGAACATAATGCCTGATCGTGGAAAGCGTCTCGGGCCGACGTAACGGTGCCGGGTGATTTGCAACCGTGTAATGGGCCGTCAACCGCATCATCATCCGCGACATCAATCACAACTGGGCCAAATAGACTATTCACCGCGCAGGTACACACCATCCTCCAAATTTGCGGGTCAACTCGAACTGAGGACAGTCACATTCAGTGGTAGCCCGTATTCTCGCTGTCGCCTTTCTCGCACTCGTGACGTTGATTGAGGGCGAGGTGAACCCTTTCCAGCCGCTGGGTAATCAATGCGGTTCCTCTTCGACTTTGGATCCGATTTCGTGTGTGTTCCGCGACAGAAGCGAATGACGATCAATTCTCAGTTTTGAGGGGATGGGCTATCGATCGGCGGCGTGTGTTTTAGTGCGGGCAGAGGTTCCACGGGTAGTGTGAAGAAAAACGTCGTGCCTTCGCCGAGTTCGGATTCCGCCCAGATGCGCCCCCCTTGTGCCTGTACGATGCGCCGACAGATCGCTAATCCAACGCCGGTTCCGGGGTATTCCTCGGCTGTGTGCAGCCTCTTAAACGGCGTGAAGATGTCCGATGCGTACTTCGGCTCGAAGCCGATGCCGTTGTCGCGTATCGAGCACACCCATACGGTGTCTATTTGTTCCGCGCTGACGTGGACAGACGGGTGCCGGTCCGGGTGCCGGTATTTCACGGCATTGCTGATGAGGTTTTGAAACAGCCGAACCATCTGCCCGCGATCAACGGCAAGCACCGGCAACGGATCGTGAGTGACGCTGGCGTTGCTTTCCTTGATGGCTTGCTCAAGGTGGGTGAGTGCCGCTTCCAGATCTTCGTCAAGAGCGACGGAACTCGGGCGTTCTATCTCCGTCGTGACCCGCGCGTACGCGAGGAGGTCGTTTACAAGAGAGCTCATTCGACCGGATCCCTTCACGATGAAATCGAGGAGCCTATCAGCGTCCGCGTCGAACTTCCCCCGGTATCTCCTCGTGAGTAGTTCCCCGGAGACCCTCAGGGTGCGAAGCGGCTCCTGCAGGTCATGACTGGCGACGTATGCGAACTGTTCCAGAGCTGTATTGGACTCAGTCAACGAATCCTGCAGTTGTTTGCGGGCTGTTTCGTCACTCATGATTTTCGCGAAGCCGATGAGTGCGCCGTTCTCGTCGCGGAGAGCGTTCATAACGCCATTGGCAAAAAACTCCGACCCGTCCTTGTGACGGTGCCAACGGATGTCGGTGGCGGATCCGGTGTCGCGGGCCCATTGCAGCTCCGACTCACAGACTTCGACAGCCTTCTCCTCGGGGGTGAAAATCATTGATGCGTGCTGTCCAATCCATTCTTTTTCCGAGTAGCCCATGAGGTGCTCGACTCCGGCATTCCAGGACGTCAGGAGTCCCTGCACGTTAATCGTGAACATCGCATAATTCCGCATTTCGCGGACTTGCATACGATAGAGGTCGGCGGCTTCTGGGGCGGTTAACGCGCCCGCTTTGTTTGAAGGTTTCTCGTCCATGAGTCGCTCCTAACTCTACTTCGTCGATCAGATCCTTTAAGACGGCAGAGCGGTCCGACTCGCTTGTCGGATGGAGCTTTGAGCTTTTCCATGATCGGGCCGACGTCTGCAACGGCGTACACGCTCAAAGGTAGCATCGTTTCGAAGTCCTCGGAAAGGTGAAATCACAAGGGTTGCTCGCGCAGATCTGGAAGACAAGGAACAACCAGATGCCCGGGTTTACGCCACTAAAAACTGATGGCCGACAGACCGGCCAATCCTAGGTTCCGAGTTCGTGCTGTTCTCTAAGGATGATCTCTCCGGCCACGCGTTCCGCCCGAGTTTTGCAACCGCCTATTGCAAACGTGTCCCACCGATTACTGGATACGTTGGGCACTCCCTATCGGTTCATAGTAGGTTTCATAACGTCCTCTATGATGCCTATTCGGCGAGGCGGCACCCAGGCAGCTTGTCAATGTCGCAACTAAGTGAAGTACTTCCGTCAAGAGTGTTTGGCATAGGCTGCCCGTACTTGATTAGCGGGTTTCGGGACCGTTCGCCTCCAGACTTGGGCCAATTTCCTAGCATTTGTGGAATGTGCGCTATGGAAGGCCCCCCGAAATCATGCTAAACGCTCGCAGGGCGCTACGGAAACCGCTCATTCTAT
>JANXMS010000624.1 GCA_025354525.1 Acidobacteriota bacterium | reverse complement strand
ATAGAATGAGCGGTTTCCGTAGCGCCCTGCGAGCGTTTAGCATGATTTCGGGGGGCCTTCCATAGCGCACATTCCACAAATGCTAGGAAATTGGCCCAAGTCTGGAGGCGAACGGTCCCGAAACCCGCTAATCAAGTACGGTTTTTGAATGCGAATACGTTCATCAATAACTCGCGGGGCATTGTGCGGCAACCTTATGACTTTGATCAGTTTGGTGGTACGGTGGGCGGTCCGGCGGTCAGGAATAAGCTATTCTACTTTTTGTCCTATGACGGCCAGCGGAATTTGCAGCCGGTGGCACCTTTGCCCGCGTTGAATATTGCGGCAGGGTCTCCGCAGTCGGTTGTGGTTTCGAGCTTGGCGCAGTATTTTGTGCCGTATACGCAGGGTTCGAACAACAATACGTTTTTGGGGAAGGCGGACTGGACAATTAACGATAAGAGCAACATGACTATTCGTTATAACATGGGCCGGTTTACGGGTAAGAACTTTGAGAATGGCGGGGCGCAGCGGGCGCAGGAAGCGACCGGCAATAGCCAAAACAATACGGATAACGTGACGGGTAGTTATACGCGGGTGGTTTCGCCAACGATGGTTTATGACACGCGTTCCACTTACTTGCAGGACAAGGCACCGGGCGAGGCGAATTCGTCGGGTCCGGAGGTGAACATTTTTGAAGCGGGGGCGCGCGTGATCAGCTATGGGCGGAATTCGTTCTCGCCGCGGTATACGAACATCAAGCGCTTCCAGACGATTCATTCGCTATCGAAGACCGTCGGGGCGCATACGTTGAAGTTCGGGACCGACTTTAACTTCGACCGGATTGCGAACTTTTTCCCGGGCAATTTTTCAGGGATTTACCAGTTCAACAGCTTGGCGGACTATGCGGCCAGACGGCCGTTTTCGTTCGTGCAGGGTTTTGCGGGACAGGGGACGGAAGGGGCGTTGACGAAGCCGAACGTGAGTGAATATGCTTTTTACGGGCAGGATAGCTGGCGGGCGACCGAGCGGTTAACGCTGAATTTAGGGATTCGGTACGACCTATTCCGGTATGCGGAAAACAGTGTGTTGAATACAAATGCGGGGTTGTCGGCGGGTCGGCTGTTTACGAATCAGATCCCGCGGGATAACTCCAATTTTGCGGGGCGCGGAGGGTTTGCGTATCGGGTGACGAAGTCGGACCGGATGTTGATTCGGGGCGGACTGGGTGTGTTTTATGTGCGGACTCCGGCCATTGTGACGGGAACGTCGCATTCGCAGAACGGGATTCAGGTGCAGGGCTATTCGCTGCTGTCGACGAACCCGGCGCAGGTGGGCTTGATTCCGGTGTTTCCGAACGTATTGTCGGCACCGCCGGCGCTGGCACGGACTCCGGACATTTACGTGTTTGACCCGAATTACCGGACGCCGCGCAGCTACCAGTGGAGTTTGAACTTGGAGACGCGGTTGGCGGCGGACTATCTGCTGACGCTGGGTTACTTGGGGGTGCGCGGGCAGAATTTGACGCGCACCCGGGACATCAACCTGCAAACGCCGGAAGTGATTTCGGCTTCGATTGCGGGTGGGAGCGGTGTGAGCTTTTTGCGGAGTCCGGGACGGGTGAATCCGGCTTTTGGGCGCATTTCGCTGTTTGAAAGCGCGGCGGATTCGATTTACCACGGTGGATTTGTGCAAATTGCGAAGCGGTACGGCAAGAGCTTCCAGTTCTTGGCCAACTATACGTTCTCGAAGGTGATCGACACGAAGCCGGACGCGACGAGCGTGGTGGTGGGGGCCGACGATGCCAAGCAGGTGTTGAATACGCTGAATCCCAGGATGGACCGCGGACTGGGCGATGCGGATGTGCGGCATCGGGCGGTGATTTCGGGAACGTGGGACATCGACTACGCGAAGAGCTTACAGAACCCGGTTCTGCGGGCGGTGTTGCGGGGATATCAGGTGGGACTGATTACGCAGATCCAGAGCGGGCGGTGGTTCACGGCGAGTGTGGCCGGAGACTTGAACAACGACGGGTCGACGGCGAACGAGCGGCCGGGCTTTATCGGCCGGAATACGATTGAAGGGCCGGGCTTTGCGTCGGTGGATGTGCGGCTGTCGCGCGACATCAACGTGTATCGGGAGCGGATGAAGTTGAAGCTGATTTTCGAAGGCTTTAACGTAACGAACCGGGCGAATTTTAACAATTTTGATCGGACACCGTTTGCGTACAACGCGGCGACTCGGGTGTTTACGGGGAGGGCGCAGTATTTGGCGATGACGGGTTCGGGGGATCCGCGGATTTTGCAGTTGGCGGTGAAGTTGACGTTTTAGGGTGGTGGGGAGCAAAGCAACGGCCTACCGGCATGACCGGTGGGCCGTTTGTGGATTGGATGGCGGTGAGAGTTAGAAGCCCATGCGGAGGCCGAAGCGGAAGGCACGTTGGGAGACCCCATCGCGACCGTTGTTGGCTAGACCGGTGACTTCAAATACGCCCGAGCGGAACGTCCCGTCCGGGTTGAGCCGGAGGTTCGAGATGTTGTTGCTGGGGTTGCCGAATTGTGGCGTGTTGGTGACGTTCAGTAGTTCGACGCGAAGCTGAGCGGTGAACCGTTCCTTGGCCTTGAACTGACGGAAGATGCCGATATCGCCATTGGCGAGACGGGGGCCGCGGAGGGCCATGAAGCCAACGTCGCCGAAGCGGGCATCGGTAACGGGCTTGAAGGCGGTGAAGTCGAAGAACGGTTGTCCCTGACCGATTTTACCGATTTTGGTAACGGCACCTTGGCGGACGTAATCGGCGCGTTGGGTGGAACCAGCGAACAGATTCAAAGACGCACCATCCGCAGTTACATTAAAAGGGGAGCCGCTATAGGCGCTGAGGAGGCCGTTGAGCTGCCAACCGCCGGTGATTGTCGCGAGCACGCCGCTTTGCAGGAAGGACTTGCCCTTGCCGAACGGGAGTTCCCAGACCGAGCTGATCTGGAGATTGTGCGTACGGTCGAAGTCGGTGAGGGAGCGGTTAAGGTTATAGAACGGCAGGGCCTGGATGGCCGGTCCGCCGTCGCTGTTGGAGTTGCAACAAACGCCCATGGCTTTGGACCAGGTATAAGCCACATTCATCGAGTAACCCTTCGCAAAGCGCTTATCAAGGGTGGTCTGGAGTGAGTTGTAGCTGGTGTAGCCGATGGGAGTGAGCAACTGGGTGGTAACGCGGCGACCGAATTTTGCAAAGTAGGGTGCGCCATTGATGCCGGCACCTGGGACCTGGCCTGCGTTCAGGTCGAGGTTTCCGGTCTGGTTGACTTGGCGGTTGGCGACATAGCCGGCCTGGTAGACGAAGCCTTTGCCGATTTGGCGCTGAATGGTGAAATTCCAGCTCATGATGTAGGAGCGGGTGAAGGAGTCACCGGCGCTGACGACACCGTAGTTTACCGGCAGATCGATGACTCCATTGCCGAGAACCGGGGTTGGGATGCTGGGGATACCGTCGTCGAGACGGCTAAGCTGGGCGAACGCATTCGGGGCGTTGCCGTTGAGGATGACGAGAATCGGGAAGTTCGTCCGGTGGGTCCGGGCGAGGTTCCAGGGATCAAAGTTGATGCCGAAGCCGGTGCGGATGACGGTCTTATCGGTGGGCCGGAAGGCGATGCCTAGACGGGGCGAGAAGAGCAGTTTCTGTTGCCGAATGCCGCAGTCCTTCGGGACGAGGCCGACGCCGCAGACGAGCATTTTGTTGTTGGCGAAGTCGTAGCGTTCGACGCCGCGGTCGGCGCGAGTTGGCATGGGGAAGTACTCGTAGCGCATGCCGTAGTTCAGGGTCAGCTTACGGGTAGCGTTCCAGGTGTCCTGAACATAGGTGGAGAACATGCTGGTGCGAGTTTTGTAAACGTCGTCGACCTGGAGCAGGCGCCCGTAGTTGTTGGTCGCGCCGAGCATGAAGGAGCCCCAGGAGTTGAACTCGTTGGCGGAAGCGCCGCCGTTAGTCTGGGTGGGTCCGCCGGTGAAGTTGAAGCCTCCCGGCGCTCCGTGATTTGCACCCGCAAACTCGGGCTGCAGATGGTTCATGTTCATCTTGTAATAGTCAAAGCCGAAGCGGATGTTGTGCTTTGTGCGGGTCAAGTTTCCGTTGGCGACGTACTGAAATTGCGGGTCGCGGCGGTTGTAGGGCATGAAGGCATCGGGGATGCCGAAGTTGGTGAAGTTGGCCACAGAGAAACGGGGCCAGCCGCCCTCAAAGGTACGGGTGCCGTTGGTGCCGGGAAGCTTCAGCAGGTCGCGACCGAAGTTCTGGTCCAGGCCGGGCTGCTCTACTTTGGTGTTCATCTGGGTGAATCCGAAATAGGAGTCGATGATGAAGGCGGGGTTGACGACGTAGGTGGAGGCGATGGTGGTGGAATACGTCTGACCGACGGCGGTGCCGACGTTGCCACCGGCGCTCGATATTCCGGGGCCGATGAGTTCGCCGAGCATACCCTGGTTGCTCATGGTGTAATCGAGGACCGAGAAGCGACCGTACATGGTCCACTTGTCGGTGATGTTGTAGTTGACTTTGGTGTCGAGCGTGTTGCGATCAAACAGGAAGTTACCCACGGCGAAGTAGTTCTGCTGAATGAAAGCCGAAGGCACGTTGGGATTGGGGAGTTTCCCGGCCAGGGTGCGGGCGGCGGGGCTGAGGCGGTTGGCCGGGAGGATGTTGCCGGCAAACGGGGTACGGTTGCGGCCTTGGTCATCACCGGTGAGTGGGTCGTAGATCGGTCGGTCGGTGGCGGAGAGGTCACCGGAGCGCATGGCCGGGGTGGGCATGGTGCCGAACTGGTTAGCGAACTCGCGGCGGGTGGTGCCTTCGTAGGCGGCAAAATAGAAGAGCTTGTTCTTCTTGATAGGGCCGCCGACGGTGGCGCCGAACTGATTAAAAACGTACTTGGGATTGCGTTGGCCTTGGGGCAGGAAGAACGGCTTGGCGATGACCTTGTTGTTCGTGTTGTAGAGGAAGGCCGAGCCGTGGAGGTCGTTCGAGCCGGACTTGATTTGGACGCTGATGGAAGCGCCACCGGCAAGGCCCTGCTCGGCCGAGAAGGAGTTGGTGACGACGTTGACCGTCTCAATGGCTTCGAGGGAGGGGACGTAGGCGGAGATGTGAGGGAGCCAGATGTTGGTGGAGCTGACGCCGTCGATGCGGGTGTTCACTGAAGAACGGGTGGCACCGTTGACGTTGGCTTCAAGCGAGCGGGAGGGGTTCGACGGAACCGAGTGGGCGTTACGCGGGGGCGAGAAGCCGGGGATGGTCACCAGCAGATTCTGGTAGTTCCGTCCGATTGGAACGGGGAGGTTGGTCAACTGCTTGGAAGTGACTTCGGAGCGGACTTCGGCACGATCGGTTTGGAGCGAGGCGCTGGAGGCTTCGACGTTGACGGTCTCGTTGACGGCACCGATTTGGAGGGCGACGTCGACGCGGATGGTCTCGTTGACGTTGATATCGGTGGTATTCGAGATGCCTTTGAAACCATCTTTCGTGATGCGGACTTCGTAAGTTCCATTTTGGAGGGTGGCGAAGTTGTAGCCGCCTTCGTTGTTGGAGACGGTTTCGCGGACGAGTCCGGTTTGTTTATTCAAAATGACGATTTTTGCGCCGGGAACAGCTGCGCCGGAAGCGTCTTTTACAGTGCCGACGAGGGCACCGTACAAAATCTGGGCGAGGGCAAGCGGTGCGCTTTGGATAAGAAAGCACACGAGCAAAGCCACCATACTGCAACGATGCAGACGTGAACGAAGATTCATAAAAACCCCTAACTTTTAGCAGTTAACTTAGACGAGGAAGTCGAGACACACTTCGCCTGGTAACCATACTGTAGTCGTAAGTTAGCCTGAATGCAACGGGGTGTTTTTGGAAATCAAGGTTACGCGGAATGACGTTAGCCATATTCCCCTTGAGGCGACCCATGAATATGGTAAGTTGGGGTGATGAAGACGACAATTGAGATTGCGGATCCGTTATTCCAGCAGGCGAAAGCGCGATGCGTTGAGGAAGGGATGACGATGAAGCAGTTGATGGAGAGAGGGCTTCGTTTGGCGCTGGATCGACCGGAGCAGAACCGTGTGTTTAGGGTAGAGCCGTTTGGATTCGGTGGCGAAGGTCCTCTGATCCACGACTGGTCGGTCATTCGAGAGTTGGCGTACGAGGGACGCGGTGGAGTGGTGCCGACGGGTACGGCGGAATGATTGCTGTTGACACGAACATTTTGATCTATGCCCATCGTAAGGACTCACCTTGGCACGACCGTGCGGCGGCGAGGTTGATCGCGTTGGCAGAGAGTCCCGAGCCTTGGGCTATTCCTTGGCCCTGCGTCCATGAGTTTCTTAGTATCGCCACGCATCCGCGGATTTACCGGCCACCTACTCCGGCCTTGATCGCGTTGGCCGATTTAGCGAAGTGGTTTGCGTCGCCCAGTCTCCGGCTATTGGCTGAAACGCCTCGCTACTGGGCAGTATTGCAAGCGATAGTCCACAGCAGTGGTGTTGTTGGACCTATGGTGCACGATGCTCGGATTGCTGCGATTTGCCGGGCGCATGGTGTCACCCGGCTGTGGTCCGCGGATCGCGATTTTTCGCGATTTGGAATTGCAGTGACCAACCCGTTGGTTGGGGCTTAAGTCTGTAGTGCATCAGTGATGCTACGATGAAGCATCATGAGCATTCGAACGACGGTTGTGCTGGATGAGGACGTATTGGAGCGGGTTCGCGACCGCGCCCGTGAGGAAAATGTTCCGTTCCGAAACAAACTGAACGATTTGCTGCGGGACGGGTTGGCGAGGAAGGCCGACAAGCGTCGAGTTCCCTTCGTCGTGAAAACGTATTCTCTGGGCACGGATTTGATGCCGTTTCCGATTCGGGTCTCTGATATCGATGCTCTTGACGACGACAAGCGATGGGGACCACCGAATGATCTTGCTTGATGTCAACGTCATCCTGTGCCTACATGATCGGGACGCTGCGGCGAACCCACGTTGCAGAGAATGGATGAATAGCGTCTTGAGTGAGGGAGAACTGCTCGGGATTCCATGGCACTGTTTTATGGCGTTTCTTCGAATCTGCACCGTGCCGCGAGGGTCAGTGGTTGCGTTGAGCTTAGCCGAAGCGGCAGAGATAATCGACGAGTGGATCGAACACCCGCAGGTGGTTATTCCCGAGCCCGGGCGGCGATTTTGGCGAATCCTTCAGGATGTAGCCCAGGATAGCCAGACGAGAGGGCGCGACTGGTCCGATGCCTACCTGGCGGCACTGGCGATTGAGCAAGGTGCTTCGCTGGCCACGTTTGACCGTGATTTCCGCAAGTTTAAGAATCTGAAACTGATCGAACTTTAAGTCGGCAGGCGGTTTTCGAGGATTCGGTCGGGGGTGAAGTGCTCGATCTTTAGATCGACGTCGGCGTTCAGGGCGGCCTGGGGGATGAGTCCGATCAGTTCACTGGTCGCCACCGTGACCCCGAGTTCGGCACCGATGCGGGTGATGGCTTCGAGGACGATGTGGGGCGGGGTGATCTCGAAATCGGTGAGGTTCATCGAGACCTGGGCCTGATTCCGTTCGGCGAGGAAGAGGCCGAGCGCTTTGACGCAGGCGAGTCCGCCATTGGCATGCCGGATGCGGTTGGCGATCTCTTTGGCGGCTTCGAGGTTGGGTTCGTTCAGAAAAACGTTCCAGGCGATGAGGATTTTACGGGCACCGACGGCGACGGCTCCAGCCGTGGGGTGAGGTTCGGCGTTGCCGAAATCGGGGAGGGGAAACGGCGAGCGGTTTCCGGCGCGGCGGACATCGGCTAGGTTGCGGCGGTGGGCAAATTGAGCGGCAGCCTCATAGAGGAAGACGGGCACTTGGAAGCGGTTCCAGATCTCGGCCCCGACGGACTGGGCGAGCCAGGCGCATTCGACTAAAGTGATGGCGCGCAAGGGGACGAAGGGGACGACGTCGGCGGCACCGATGCGGGGATGGACGCCGGAGTGGGTCGTAAGATCGATGCGGGCGACGGCTTCGCCGACGGCGCGGACAGCCGCTTCTCCGATCGCTTCGGGGGGGCCGACGAAGGTGATAACGCTGCGGTGGTGGTCGGGGTCGGAGGTCTGATCGAGGACGGTGACGCCGGGCACGGCGGCGATGGCATTCGCTATAGCATTGATGGCGGCGAGATCTCGGCCTTCGGAAAAGTTAGCGACGCATTCGACGAGAGGGGATGAGGCGGACTCAGGCAACGCGCCACTCCGGCGCGGTTTCCTGGTGGACTATCTCGCCCCGGCGGATGACTGTGGAAACTAGGTTCATTCCAAAATGATAGGGGATTTCGCGGTAGTCGGGTACGGCGAGGATGAGAATGTCTGCCGATTTGCCGACTTCGAGGGAGCCGGATTCCCGCGAGCACCCGGCGGCCGCGGCGGCGTTGAAAGTAGCGGCGTGAATAGCTTCGGCGGGGCTCATATTCAGGTGATTGCAGGCGAGGGAGACGACCATTTGCATATTGCAGGAGGGGCTCAGGAGGGGGTCGTAGCCGGAGGCGAGGGCGACGGCGGCACCGCCTTCGATCATGCGGC
>JANXMS010000418.1 GCA_025354525.1 Acidobacteriota bacterium | reverse complement strand
CTCCAATCCCATGCCGATCAGCGTTCCGAACTACAGCCGTAGAAGTAATCGGCTTCAGTTCGGAACAGTGATCGGCATCACTTCGGAATCGTGATCGACATCAGTTCGGAATGCTGATCGACATCGCTCGGAATCCGCAATACGCCACGCAGCTCGGCGACTGCGCGCGATCTTCCGCGTCTTGGGATGCACTCTCAGTTGCCTTATCGCCCATCCCCCGCCTCGACCCACGCCCCCGCACGGTGGCTGAAAGGCGGGGCAACTAGACCCGACACGCGGTGCGGCTGAATTTGCAAGAAGTTTTTACCCGACGTTCTCCCGTCTCGACGTGCTCTCGGGCCGGGTGCCCACCCTCTGCATCACGCAGTTCGCCCATCCCCAGCCCTGACCCACGGCCCCGCACGGTGGCTGAAAGGCGGGGGCAACTAGACCCCACACGCGGAGCGGCTAAAGCCGCAAGAAGTTACGACCCGACGTTCTCCCATCTCGACGTGCTCTTAGCGCCGGGTGCCCACCCCCTGAATTACGCAGTTCGCCCATCATCACCAGCCTCGACCCACGCCCCCGCACTGTGGCTGAAAGGCGGGGGCAACTAGACCCGACACGCGGAGCGCCTAAAGCCGCAAGAAGTTTCTACCCGACGTTCTCCCGTCTCGACGTGCTCTCGGGCCGGGTGCCCACCCTCTGCATCACGCAGTTCGCCCATCACCAGCCTCGACCCACGCCCCCGCGCGGTGGCTGAAAGGCGGGGCAACTAGACCCGACACGCGGAGCGGCTAAAGCCGCAAGAAGTTTCCACCCGACGTTCTCCCGTCTCGACGTGCTTTTAGCGCCGGGTACCCACCCCCTGAATCACGCAGTTCGCCCATCACCAGCCTCGGCCCACGCCCCCGCACGGTGGCTGAAAGGCGGGGGCAACCAGACCCGACACGCGGAGCGGTTAAAGCCACAAGAAGTTTCGACCCGACGTTCTCCCATCTCGACGTGCTTTTAGCGCCGGGTACCCACCCCCTGAATCACGCAGTTCGCCCATCATCACCAGCCTCGACCCACGCCCCCCCACTGTGGCTGTCAGGCCGGGGCATCAGACCCGGCCCTCAGAAACGAAAGCTTACTTGACGAACGTCGCGAAGCGGTTCGCGTAGTCGAGCACCAAGCCGGGGAATACGCCCAGCGTCAAGATCCCCGCCGCGCTGCACCACATCGTCACCTGAATTCCCGCCGGGACAGGCTCAGCGTGCTCAGTCGTATTCGACTCATGCATGTACATCGCCGAGATCACGCGTAGGTAATAATAGGCCGCCACAGCCGAATTCAGCAGCCCCAACGCGCTCAGCCAATAAAAATGATGGTCAATCGCAGCCTTGAAGATGTAAAACTTGCCGAAGAATCCAGCGGTGAGAGGGACGCCCGTCAGGCTCAGCAGACAAATCGTCAACGAAGCAGCCAGCACCGGTTGCTTCGAAGCTAGGCCCTTGAGGTCGTCCAAGTGGACATGCTTTTCGCCCCGCCCTGAGATGTGGGTAACTGCGGCAAAAGCGCCGTAATTCATCAAAGCATACGAGGCGAGGTAGAACATCACTCCCGCCGTACCGATGTTTGAATGCGTCGTCACTGCCACCAACACGTAGCCGGCATGAGCGATCGACGAATAGCCCAACATGCGCTTCACGTCCGACTGCCACAGCGCCGAGAAATTGCCGACAATCATCGTCGCCAGCGCCAGGACCCACAAGATCGGCTCATAGCGGGACGAAAGCGAATCAAACGAGGTTTGGAAGATCCGGATGAAAATCGCAAAGGCCGCCGCCTTCGGACCAGCCGAAAGGAAGCCGCTGATCGGCGCGGGGGCCCCTTGATAGACGTCCGGCGCCCAAACCTGAAACGGAGCGGCAGAGACCTTGAAGGCCAAACCAACCAGCATCAGAGCGGCTGCCGCAACCACCATCAAGGGCGCTTCCGTGCCCTTCGCCAGTGCATCGCGGATGGCCGATAGGTTCGTCACCCCGGTCACGCCGTAGATCCACGAGATCCCGTAAAGGAAGAAGGCGGTCGCAAAGGAGCCGAGCAGGAAATACTTCAAAGCCGCTTCGCTGCCCCGCTTGTCGTCCTTCAGAAATCCAGCCAGCACATAGCTGGAAATCGAGGCGATCTCCAGGCCCAGGAACACCATGATCAACTCGTTCGAAGAGGCCATAATGCCTTGGCCGGCCAGCGAAAAGAGCACCAGCAAGTAGAACTCACCCGAGTTCGATTTCTCACGGGTCAGGTACGAAGTCGAGCACAACAGAGTGAACAACCCAACCACCAGCGTGACCATGCGGAAGAAAGCCGCAAAGCCATCCGATATGATCATGCCGTTAAAAGATACGCCCGGATGGGCAAACGCCACCGGCACCGCGAACATCGCCGCCAGTACAACGCCGATGGAGACATAGCCGAGGCTGGACTTGTCTTTGTGATCGCCGGTCAGGGCTTCAAGCACAAGCAGCAGGACGCCGCCAATCGTCAGGATCAACTCCGGCAGGAAACGGAGAATGTCGGTCGAGGTCGGATAGAAAGCCGAGGCGTTCACTTGGTCACCTCCATGGCTACAGTTTTGGGCATGGGCCGATCAAGGAGAAGTTTATTCGAGGCGGAGATGCCCGGGAGCCAGGTCTGGGTGAAAATGCCCATCCACAGCATCAGGACAAGGAGCGGGGTAATCGTGATCCACTCCCGCGGAGCGAGGTCGGCCATCTGCACCTTAACCTCACCGAAGAACGTCCGCTGGTAGAACCAAAGCATATAGCAGGCCGAGAGCACGACACCCAGCGCCGCAAACGCCGCCCACCATATGTTGGCTTGCGCGGCACCCTGCAAAATCAGGAACTCGCCGACGAAATTGTTGAGCAAAGGCAGGCCGATTGAAGCCAGCGTCGCGACCAAAAAGACCGCCGCGAAGTTCGGCGCTGGCGTCGCGATGCCGCCGAAGTCGGCGATCTCCAGCGACTTGTTCCGCTCTTCCAGGTAGCCAATCAGGATGAACAGCGCGCCGGTGGAGATGGCATGGCAGAGCATTTGATAGACCGCGCCGTCGAGGCCGAACTGGTTGCCGGAGAAAAGGCCGAGGACGACGAAGCCCAAATGGCTGATCGAAGAGTAAGCGACCAAGCGCTTCATGTTCGGCTGCACGAGAGCGACGAGCGCCCCGTAGACAATGCCAATGATCGCCAGGGCGACGATCCAGGGCGCACAGTCGTGCGAAGCGCGGGGGAAGAGATTCAGGTTGAAGCGAAGCAGGCTGTAGGTGCCCATCTTCGATAGCACCGCCGCCATGAGCAGCGTAACCCCAGTCGGTGCCTCGGCGTAAGCATCGGGCAACCAAGTGTGCAGCGGGAAGATCGGAACCTTTACCGCGAAGGCCAGGAAGAAAGCCAGGAACAGACCAAGCTCTTCGGCTGGGCTGAAGCTGATCTTGCCCATCTCTAGCTGGATGAGAATCGCGGGCAGGTCGAAGGTGCCGGCCTTCGTATAGATGAATAGAATCGCCACTAGCATCAGCATCGAGCCGGCCATCGTATAGACAAAAAACTTCGTGGCAGCGTAGATCCGGCTAGGGCCGCCCCAAATGCCGATCAGGAAGTACATCGGCACCAGCACGACTTCCCAGAAGACGTAGTAGAGGAACAGGTCGAGCGAGGAGAATACTCCGATCAAGCCGAACTCAAGCAACAGCAGATACGCAAAAAACTCTTTCGGTCGATGCAGGATCGTCCTCTGCGATAGGAACGCCGCAATCGGAACAAGGAATGTGGTCAGGATCACAAGCCAGAGGCTGGTGCCGTCCAGGCCGATGTGAAAGCGAATCGCCGGGGTGTCGATCCACGCCGTGTCCGTCACCCAACTCATCGCGGCGGGGCGCATTTGAACCGTGCCGATCAGCAACAACGAGACGGCGAAAATGAAGAGCGAAAACGCGAGAGCAAACCGTTTGGTCACCGAAGCGGGCAGCACGAGCGCGGCCACAAAACCAAGCAGCGGCAGGATCAGGAGCACCGCGAGGATGTTCATCGGACACCTCCCAACAGCGCTAAAGCCGAGAAAATGGAGACGGCTCCCAGTAAAATCCAAGCCGCGTAGTTACGGACAATGCCGCCCTGCAGCAGACGGAGGAGAGCACCAAGGCCCATCGCGCCGGAAGCAGCCCCGTGGACCATCCCGTCGTCGATCACCCCTTGGTCGAATACCTGCCAGAGGAAGTTGCGCGAGGTGCGGGCAATCGGGCGGACAATGGCCGCGTCGTAGGCTTCATCGACAAAATATTTGTTATAGACCAGATTGTAGAGGCCGGAGAAGGAGCTGGCAAAAGCATCCCCCAATCCAGGGCTAACGATATAGAAAAAGTAGCTGAAACCGATGCCGACCAAGCCCGCGATGGAGCCAATGACTTCGAGCGAAAAATCGTGGTCGTGAGCATGCGCGGGAAGAACGCTTTCCAGGAAGTGCGGGACATTGAAGACGAAGCCACCGACCACCGAAAGCACCGCGAGCACCGCCAGCGGAACCCACATAATGACCGGGGATTCGTGCGGATGAGCCTGGCCCTTATAGTCACCAAAAAAGGTCAAAAATATGGTTCGGAAGACGTAGAAGGCGGTCATCGTGGCCGTGAGCACAGCCACCCAGAACATCCACGGCGAGTTGGCGTAAACCGACGCCAGAATGGCTTCTTTCGAATACCATCCCGAGAAGAACGGGAACCCAGCAATGGCCAGCGCACCCATCAGCAGGGTGGAAAACGTGATCGGCAACTTGCCCCGCAAGCCGCCCATTTGGCGCATATCCTGCTCGCCGTCAAGAGCGTGGATCACGGAACCGGAACCGAGGAACAGCAGCGCCTTGAAGAACGCGTGGGTAACCAAATGGAACACGGCAGCGGCATAAGCGCCGGACCCTACCGCGAGGAACATGAAGCCTAACTGCGAGATGGTCGAGTAGGCGTAGACCTTTTTGATGTCGTTCTGCACCAAGCCAATAGTGGCCGCAAAGAAGGCGGTCGCCAGACCGATATAAGCGATTGTGTCCTTCGCAATCGGCGCATGTTCGAACAGTGCGGAGACGCGGCAGCAAAGGTAGACGCCAGCGGTGACCATCGTCGCCGCATGAATCAAAGCTGAAACGGGAGTCGGGCCTTCCATGGCGTCAGGCAGCCAAGTGTAGAGGGGAATCTGAGCCGATTTGCCGGCCGCGCCGAGCAGCAGCAGGAGGCAGATGGTGGTCAAAATTCCGATCGAAAGCTCAACCGGCATGCCCTTCACCTTGGCCGCCACGGTCTGGAAGTCGAGCGAACCGAACGTGTTGATCAGCAGTAACATGGCCAGCATGACGCCGCAGTCGCCGATGCGGTTCACGATGAACGCTTTCTTGCCCGCGTCGGTCGCCGACTGCTTCAGAAAGTAAAAGCCGATGAGCAGGTACGAGCAGAGGCCGACCCCTTCCCAGCCCACGAACAGCAGCAGGAAGTTGCCGGACATGACGAGCACCAGCATGAAGAACATGAACAGGTTTAGATAGGTAAAGAACCGATAAAAACCCCCTTCGTGCGACATGTAGCTGGTGGCGTAGATATGGATGAGGGTCCCGATGCCGGTAACGACCAGCAGCATAACGGCAGAGAGGCGATCAAGGACAAGGTCAACGCTAAGCTGGAACGAACCGGAGGAAATCCAGGTGAAATAGCTTTCGCGGATCTCAGTTTCCAGCGGCATCGCACCGCTCAGAACTTTGAGGACCCAAAGGAACGAGAGCAGCACGCTGCCGACGGCGATGGCGGACTGGATGCCTTGACTCGAACGACGACCGGTCAGGCCGTTCAACACGGCGCCGAGCAGGGGGAAAATGGGGATAAGCCAAAGTTGCATTGGGGATTAGTTTTTGAGCGAGTCGATCTCGTCGATTTGAAGCGTGCCGCGGTTGCGGAAGATGGTCAAGATAATCGCCAGGCCCACCGCCGCTTCGGCGGCGGCGACCACCATGACGAAGAAGCTGTAAATTTGTCCGTCGACCTTCCCAAACTGGTAGGAGAAGGTGACGAAGCTGAGATTGACCGCATTGAGCATCAGCTCGATGCACATGTAGATGGTGATGATGTTCTTGCGAAACAGGAAGCCGCAAGCGCCAATGGCAAACAAAATCGCAGACAGGATCAAATAAGCGTTCAGTGGAACCGTGGCCGTAAAGAAGCCGGGCGGAAGCAGTTGGGACATTAGTCGATCTCCTTGCGGGCCAGGACCACAGCACCGGCGATGGCGACGAGAATCAGGATGGACGTGACTTCGAAAGGCAGCAGGTATTGCGTGAACAGCGCCCAGCCAACCTCGCGCGGACCGCCGCCGGTGAAGGCACCGAACTTGACCGCTTTGGCGTTCGACATCGACTGCGTGATGACGTAGCTAGCGAAAACCAGCAGCACCGCCGTCAGCGGTAGACCGAGGAACTGAGCCAAACCAGCCTTGCGGCTCTCCCGTTCGGCCCCCGCGTTCAGCAGCATGATGACGAAGACAAACAGCACCATAATGGCACCCGAGTAGACGACCAACTGCGCGGCGGCGATGAACTCAGCACCCAGCAGCAGGAACAAAACCGAGAGGGCGACCATGACCGAAACGAGCGAAAGCGCGCTGGAAATCGGGTGTTTCTGAATAACCAAGCTGACCGCGCCGACAATCGCGACGAGGCCAAAGAAAGTGAAGAGAATGACGTCCATGTTAGTTCGATTTGAGCGCGACGATGAACGCGGTTACCAGTAGATTCAAGAGCGCCGCCGGGAACAGGAACAGCCAAGCGAAACGCATCAGTTGGTCGTAGCGGAACCGCGGCACCGTGCCCCGGACCCAGATGAAGAAGAAGATCAGAAAGCCCGCTTTCGAAGCGAACCAGAAGAGCGGCTGCGCCAAATCCTTAACCCCGGGAACCTGAAACATCAGGCCGAGGCCGAGAATGACCGCGCCGATAGCGCCCATCGACAAGCGGTCCGAAGGCCGGGACGGGTTCAGCGCGTGATAGAAAAGCACCCCGGCGAAGAAGACACAAACGAGCGTCGGAATGAACTGGCCGCCCAGTTCGTTCGGAATAATGGGGTGCCAACCGCCGAGAAACAGCGTCGTCGCCACCGAACATGCCGTGATGATATTGCAGTATTCGGCCATGAAAAAGGCCGCAAACTTCATCGAGCTGTACTCGGTGTTATAACCGCTGACCAGCTCGTTTTCGGCTTCCGGAAGGTCGAACGGAATGCGGTTCGTTTCGGCGAAAGCGCAGATGAGATAGATGATGAAGCTGAAGATCTGCAGGCCGCCTCCGAGGACGTTCCAGTTCGGCAGAATGCCAAACGTGTACCCGGCTTGCGCGTTTACAATCTCCCGCAGATTCAGCGTGTTGACGATCAGCAGCGGCGACACGATCGCCATCGCCATCGGCAATTCGTAGGCGATCATCTGCGCCGAACTCCGCAGGCCGCCGAGCAGTGAGTACTTGTTGTTCGAGCTCCACCCTGCGAGCGCGATGCCGTAAACGCCCATGCCGGTCAGGCCCAGAATCAACAACAGGCCGATCGAGATATCCGCCTGACCCATGTTCGTTTTGATGCCGAAGACCTCGACGACCGGGCCAATCGGGATCACCGAAATCGCCGTGACGGCGAACATTAGCGCTAACCACGGGGCCAGCCAATAGTAGAACTTGTTGACGTAGCTGGGAATGAAGTCTTCCTTCGTCAGCAGCTTGATCGCGTCGGCGATGGGCTGCAGCAGTCCATGCGGCCCTACGCGGGAAGGACCGATGCGGAGTTGCACGTGGGCGAGGACTTTACGTTCGATCCACACCAAATAGGCGAGCGTCCCGAGTAGCACGGGGGCGGCAATGGCCGTCTTCAGAATCGAGAGGAGGATGAAGTCCATTAGCGGTAGAGGGCTCCGGGTTTTTCGAGCACTTCGTTGAGGATCTTTGAATATCGCGTGAGCGAACCAGTGGTGAATAGGGTGTCACGGGCGCTGGAAATGTTACCCGGGACAGTACTCGCCGGCACGCGACCGTTCACCGGATGCGTTTGCGCCGCGCCGCCGGTCAGAATAATCGGCATGGGCAACTGGCTGTAGCCGGGGACCGTGGCCGCGATTTCGGCAAAAATCGTGTCGGCGTCGACGGCACCCAGGCTGATGCCCATGCCCCGCGCGAGCAGACCAAAAATAGCAAGGTCAGCCTTCGACCCCACCGTCTCGATGCCCTTCTTGATCCGTTGCACCTGACCACAAACGTTGGTCACGGTGCCATTCTTTTCGTACGCCGAACCGGCCGGCAAAACGACGTCAGCACGCTGCGCCGTCTCCGTTAGGAACAGGTCCTGCACGACGACGAAGGCACCCACACTGGCCAGCTTTTTGCCACCCTTCAGCGGGTTCGCCCCGACCACCCAGAGCGCGGAAAGGTCCGTCGCTGCGAGCATCTGATGCAGACTCAAGCCCGGCGCGGTGGCGTGGTAGCCAGGGCCGAGGTCGGGCAGCATGCCCATGTCCATCGCGCCGCGAGAGTTGGCGTAATCAACCAGGCAAACGTATTTAACGGGGATGCCGAGCGACTCGCCGAACGCGACGAGCTGGCGAACTTTGTCACCCTGAATCGAGTCGCCGAACAGGATGACGAGATCCCCGGCTTTCGAGAGTGCCTCGCGCAATTGCTCGACCGCGGCAATCGAATCGGCCTCGGCCGACCGCAGGAACTTCCGCGCAATTTTGTCTTCGCGAACCGGACCAGGAGTCACGGCATAGACCGCCGCTTTGTGATGCCGGAAGTTGGCACGGACGTTGTTCGCCAGCAGCGGATGCTGCTGCGAAAGGTCCGTCGCAATTACGAGAACCGCTTTGGCCGTATAGACGTCTGCAACGGTCGCCAATTGGCCGGACTTGCCGCTCAGGGAGTCGACTAACGTGACGACGTCACCCGAACGATGATGGTCGATATTCGCCGTGCCCAGAGCCGTACGAGCGAACTTCTGCAACAGGAAGTTCTCTTCGTTCGTCGTGCGCGTCGAGCCAATGACGCCGAACTTCGGCCCGGCGAGAGCCTTGAACTTCTCGGCCACCAGCTTCAACGCCCGGCTCCAACTGGCTTCTTCCAGCACGCCGTCCCCATTGCGAATCAGCGGCGTTTGCAGCCGTTCGGGATGGTGGTTGAAGTCGAACGCATAGCGGCCCTTCACGCACAGGAACTCGCCGTTGATGCCACTGCGATCCCGATTGTTGCCGCGAACAATTTCGTTATTCCGGACCCCCAGCGTCGTCTTGCAGCCATTCGAACAATGGGTGCAAACGGTGCCGACGTGCTCCATCTCCCAGGGCCGCGTCTTGTAGCGATAGATCCCGGAAGTCAACGAACCCACCGGGCAGATGTCGATGCAGCTTCCGCATTCGTCGCATTCCAAATGGTCGCCGTGCGAAGGGATGATCTCCGAGTAGACGCCGCGGTTGGCTACGCCCAGCGCGCCCACGCCCATGCCTTCACTGCAAACACGCACGCAGCGGTAACAGAGTATGCATCGAGGAGCATCATAGAAGACAACCGGGCTCCACTGCTTCTCTGGCACATGCTGTTTGGCTTCGGTAAATCGGCTCTCGCCAACCCCGTACTTAAACGTCATGTCCTGCAATTCACACTCGCCGCCCTTATCGCAAACCGGACAATCGAGCGGGTGGTTCGACAGCAGAAACTCTAGCGTCGTCTTGCGGGCCTTCACGACCGGTTCGGACTCGGTTCGGACGACCATGCCTTCCGCGACGGGCAGAGTACAGCCGGCCATCAGCTTGGGAGCCTTTTCGACCTCAACCAAACACATACGGCAGGCCGCCTGCAGCGACATGCCTTCGTAGTAGCAAAATGCAGGGATTTCGATGCCGTTTTGCTTGGCGACTTCAATCAGGAGCGCGCCGTTTTCGGCTTGGACCGAGACCCCGTTTATGGTGACGTTGACGAGTGCCATGGTTCTCCTAGGAAATCGAGACGAGCTCAGAAGCAGCGAAAGGATTCTTCGCTACGTAGGCTTCAAACTCGTTCCGGTACTTCTTGACGATCGCAATGGTCGGCATCGCGGCGGCGTCCCCGAGCGGACAGAACGTCCGGCCCAACATGTTCTGCGCCAAGTCCCCGATCAGATCGATGTCGCGCGTCTGCCCGTGGCCATCCGTCACCCGTTGCAGCATCTTCTTCAGCCACGTTGTGCCCTCCCGACAGGGGATGCACCAGCCGCAGCTTTCATGCTGATAAAAACGCATGATCCGCAGCGCGAGTTTCACCATATCGGTCGTCTCATCCATCACCATCAGGCCGCCCGAACCGAGCATGGAACCAGCCTTAGCGATCGAGTCGTAATCCATCGGAATGTCGCACTCTTCGGCCGTTAACAACGGGCTCGACGAGCCACCCGGGATGATCGCTTTCAACTGCCGACCCTTCCAGATACCGCCCCCGATCTCGTTGACAAACTTCATCATCGGGAAGCCGAGGGGCACTTCATAGACGCCGGGTTTGTTGACGTGGCCCGACATGCAGACCATCCGGGTGCCGCCGCTCTTGGGCACGCCGAGATCGGCGTAGGCCGCGCCGCCCATCCGCAGAATAGCGGGGACGGAAGCGAAAGTTTCGACGTTATTGAGCAAGGTCGGCGCCTGAAACGCGCCGGAGATCGCCGGAAACGGCGGCCGAATCCGCGGCACGCCGCGCTTGCCTTCGAGCGATTCGAGCAGCGCCGATTCCTCCCCGCACTCATAGGCACCCGCGCCGGTGTGGGTGTAGAGATCGAATTCGAACTCGGTACCGCAAATGTTCTTGCCGAGGAAGCCGTTCTTGTAGGCTTCCTCGATCGCCTTATCCATGATGGCGATCAGGTAGTTGTACTCGCCCCGGATGTAGATCCAGCCCTTCTTCGCGCCCACCGCGATCGCCCCAAGCAAAACGCCCTCGATCAACTGATGCGGGTCGTTCTGAATCAGCAGCCGATCTTTGCAAGTGCCGGGTTCGGACTCATCGGCGTTGACGACGATGTACTTTGGTTTCTCCGAGGCGCGCGGGACGAAACTCCACTTCAATCCTGTGGGGAAGCCCGCTCCGCCACGCCCGCGCAGGTTCGACGCCTTCACTTCGTTGATCACGTCGTCGGGGGTCATCTCCAGCGCTTTGCGCAGCGCCTTGTAGCCGTCATGGGCGAGATAAGTATCGAGCGACGCCGAGTTCTCCAACCCAAAGCGGAATGAGATAATGCGCGTTTCTAAAGGACTCGGTTCGTTAAACAGCTTCACTACTGCAGCCCCTCCAGGATCGTGTCCAACTGATCGGTGGAGACTTCGTGATGGAAGTCGTAGTTCACCTGAATTGCCGGGGCCCAGGAACAAGCTCCCATGCATTCAACCTCTTCAAGCGAGATCCGGCCATCCGCCGAAACCTGCTTGTGGCCGAGACCCAACTTGTGACAAGCGTGGTCGTAGAGCTCAGCCCCGCCGCGCAGCATGCAGGCCACGTTCGTGCAAACCTGCACGTGAAACTTGCCCATCGGCTTCTTGTGCAACATGGAGTAGTAGCCCACTACTTCGTCCACTTGCATCGTGCTCAGCCCCAGACGCTTGCCGAACTCGTCCATCATTTCTTGCGTTACCGAGCCGATTTCGTCCTGGCCGAACATCAGCATCGGAATCAGCGCCGCCCGTTGACGGCCTTCCGGATAGTGGGTCACCAAGTCGGCGAATTTAGCTTCCAGCTCGGGCGAAAAGGTCATCGATCACAATCTCCCAGTACGAAGTCGAGGCTGCCCATCACGGCGATCGCGTCAGCAATCTGACGGTTTTCGATCAACCGGGGCAAGCCTTGCAGGTTCCCAAAACTTGGCGTCCGCATGTGCACGCGGAGCGGCTTGGCGGTTCCGTCGCTGACGACGTAGTAGCCGAGTTCGCCGCGCGGCGATTCCACCACTTGGAAGACTTCCCCTTCCGGCACGGCAATGCCTTCGGTGACGATCTTGAAATGGTAGATCAACGCCTCCATCTGCGTCTTCATTTTTTCTCGTTCCGGCAGAACGAGGCGGTGCGCGTCGGCGCGGGTCGGCCCTTCCGGCATGCCGTCCATGGCCTGCTGCACAATCTTCAAGCTCTCGCGCATTTCGGCCACACGAACCGCGTATCGAGCATAAACATCGTTATCGGTGGAGGTCGGCACGGCGAAGTCAAACTTCTCGTAGCTCGAATACGGCGTCATTTTGCGGGCGTCCAGCGGAATTCCGGCGGCTCGAATCACGGGCCCGGTGATGCCGACATCCAGCATCGACTCCACCGAAATTACGCCGATGCCTTTCGTGCGGCGCAGCCAAATCGGGTTGTTGTTCAGCAACGTCTCGTATTCATCGATTTTGCTAGGAAAATCAGCGAGAAATGCGCGGACCAGCTTCTCCCAGCCGCGAGGCGGGTCGAGCGCAAGGCCGCCGATGCGAATGTAGCTCGTCATCAAACGCTGGCCGCTGATCATCTCAAACAACTTCATCAGCTCTTCCCGCTCCCGGAAAGTGAGGAAGAACATGGTCATCGCGCCCATGTCGAGGGCATGGGTGCCGAGCCACACCAAGTGGCTGCCGATGCGTGTGAGTTCAGCGAGCAGAACGCGCATCCACTGTGCCTTCGGCGGAATCTCCAGACCAAGCAGTTTTTCCACCGCGAGAGAGTAGCAGAGGTTGTTCGACAGATTCGCCAGATAGTCAACGCGATCGGTCAGCGTAATGATCTGCTGCCAATTCAGAGCCTCGCACTGCTTTTCAATCCCCGTATGGAGGTAGCCAATTTCGGGACGGGCTTTCTGGATGAACTCGCCGTCCAGTTCGAGCACGACACGCAAGACGCCGTGTGTCGACGGATGTTGCGGCCCCATATTCAGAGTCATGCGCCGGGTGGTTCCGGCTTCGGACTCTTGATGCTCTACGATCGTTTCGCTCATATTCCTTGGGGGTCTCTATTGCTGCTCGCCGTAGCTGTACTTGAAGCCGTGGGTGGGAAAATCGCGACGCAGGGGATGGCCTTTCCAGTCGTCGGGCATCATGATCCGCTCAAGGTTCGGATGCCCTGTAAAAACGACGCCAAACAGGTCAAAAACCTCGCGTTCGTACCAATTCGCCCCCGAATAAACGATGGTGGCCGAAGCGATTTCCGTCGCCACGGAAGCCCGTAGGCGGAGCCGAACATTCCGCCCGACCGACTGCAAGTGGTAGACGATCTCGAATCTCGGATCCAGGGGATAGCGGTCCACCGCGGTCACCGTCGACAACCGGTCAAATTTCTGGTGGTACTTCAAATACGCTAGCGTGGCGACGATCTCGCCCGGCTCGATCGTCAGGGTGATCTCATCAAACTGCGTCACGCCCCCAAGAACAGCAGTGGGGTGAGCAGCGACAAGTCCGGCAATCGTCTCGTTCTCAAGCAGCGCTTCAGACAACATGAGTCACGTCCTCTTCCTTCGGCAGGGCCATCTCTCGAATATCCTTGCCTTCGGCATGGTTCCAATCGAGAACCCCTTTCTTCCAGATGTAGAAGAACCCGGCGAGGACCAAAACAACGAACAGCAACATTTCGATGAACCCGAACATCTTCAGATCGCGATAGACGACCGCCCAGGGATACAGGAACACCGCCTCAATGTCGAAGAGGATGAACAGCATCGCCACCAAATAGAATTTCACGCTAAAGCGTTCTCTGGCGCTGCCGGTGGGCACAATGCCGCATTCGTACGGCGTATCTTTGGCTTGATTGCGGAATTTCTTGCCGAGTACGTAGCCGACGACGATGATCCCCGTCGCGTTCGTAATCGCAAACATCCACGTCAGAAGGACGGGTAAATAAGACTCAGGCAGTGACGTTGGCAACATCGGTTATGGGTGGTGGGAAGAGGAGGGGAAAGGCCCCTCTGTAAATTATAATGACCTTAGCGAGGGCGAGTCAAAGAACCGCTTTGGCAAGTTGGCCGACAAGGGCAGGAAAATCTAAACATTTATGCTTGAAATTGTTTTAAACGGCGCGGCGCGAGAGGTTGCTGAGGGCTCGACGGTGTTGGATCTCTTGGTCGCGCTGGGGATCGAGCCGACCCGTGTCGCCGTCGAACTCGACCGTGCCATCTTGAAGCCAACGCGTTGGCCGGAGACCACCCTGGCCGCCGGGGCCAAGGTGGAGATCGTGCATTTTGTGGGTGGCGGCTAGGCTTATTTAGTTCCTTGGTGTTGCACGCGAATAGGAGCCGCGGTATCGCTTCCCCGTTCAAACCCAAACTCTCCGGAGCCCTACAGATCGATTCCAACTCCATTCCAACGCGACAAGCCCAAGGGCCGAAACCCGCCTTGCGCGTGATCGTCCCCGCTCACACGCAACGGCGAGGATGCGATTATTTCCGCTTCACGAGTTGGGCCATGGCCTCGGCAACCACTTCGCCGCAACGGTAGTCTGGATGATCAATGGGCTCAAACGCCTTGACGGCGGCGACCTCGTCCACCCGCCGCACCATCGAGCGAAGCTTTCTTTCAGAGACGTTGACGGACTCTTCCCAACGAATCTCCCCTCCGTCGGTCAGGTCCTCTTGCATCTCTACGATTTCGCGAATGCCGCGAAAGGTGATCGTCACCCGATGGCCATCCGGGTTTAGATAATCGTCGGCAGCTTCTTGGCCAAACTCCGTGGCGCGGGCGTAGGCATGTTCGCCGTCCTTTGCCTGGAGCAGGCGGGTGTTGACGTGGACGACGTTGCGAGAGTCGCCTTCCACACGGATCTCGAGAACCTCTTCGGCTAGGTACCAGCCGTGGTCTTTTTTTAGACGCATGGTTCTATTGTCTGATATAACTGCTGCCATGCTGCTTCTTGCTGCCGCCACGATTTTGCTACGACTGACCGACGGAACGACGGTCGAAGGCCCCGCCACTTTTTCGTTGGGAGGCCACGGAGTGGCGAAGATTCTGTCGTTTCACAGCGCGGCTCCGGCCACGCCCGCCGAAGCGACGCAGATCAAAGACGCCCTGGCGATCGTCCAGGCGGATAAGGATCGCGCCGGACGGGACGCGGCAGTCGAGCAACTGGTCGCCATCGGGGTGCCCGTATTGACGCCTCTGCTCGATCTCTACAAGGACACCGACCAACATGAACCGCGGCCGTTTTATCGGCTGTTTGAACGAATCATGCCCAGCGGGGCCGATGGGTTTGACCGATCGCTCGGGCTGCTGCGTTTGCAGAATGGGCGAATGGTGCGGGTCGCGACGCCGACCGGTTCGGTGAAGGTCGGTCCGCGAGAGATTCCATGGGGCAGCGTGCGGGCCTTGGCCGTTCAGCAAAAACGAGTTGTTAAACAGACCCTGGTGCACTCGCTTCGGCATTCGACGCAGATTGAGTATCTTGATAGTGGCATCGAACTCCGAGCCGGTTCCCATCTGACGGCGACCGCCAGCGGGTTTACGCGGTTGTCCTGGAAAGACGACGGCTGGGCCACCGACCCGAACGGATTGACGAAGCCCGGCAGCCCGGCCTACAAGACGAACCTAGTTGATGGGCATCCGTTTGGCGCGCTCGTGGCACGCATGGGCCCGAAGGGCGCGACGTTTGCCGTCGGCAAGTCGTATGTCTATAAAACACCAGGGGCGGGGCGTCTGGGCTTGGCGATCAACGACAACCGACACTGGCAAAACAACTTGGGTACATACGCCGTCCAATTGTCGGCGACCGCAGCGTACGACTGGGGCGAAGCACAATAATTTCGGGGATTCCGAAACAATTCAAGCAAGCAGGCGTCCTATGTATCTAAAATGGCGGGAGTGTCTCTGCAGTTTCGAGTTTCGGCAACAGTTACGGTAATAGGCCTTAGCCTATGGATGGCGGGGTGTGGGCAGAAAGCTCCGGGCGCCGCCAAAAAAGAGGAGCCGGCGAGATTCGCGGTGCCACTGAACCCCTACGCCGACGATGCGGCGCGGTTCTTGGCCGGCATGCCGGGCCGCAACGAAAGCCCGCTTAAGCAGCGGGAGGGCGAAAAACAATGGCAGGCTCATGCCGCCGGTTTTGACGCGGCCTTTGCGCGTTGGGCCAAGGTGCGACAACCGCCAATCTCGGCGTTTCAGGCGACCGAGTTGACCGGGGCGGAGATCGAATCGGCGACGGCATTTTACCCGTTCGGCGGGCCGGACGTCGTTCATCTTTTGACGTTTTACCCGAACAACCCAGTCTACATTATGGTGGGGCTGGAACCGCCCGGAACGTTGCCGACTGAAAAAAGGCTCAGTTCGGCGGCGCTCGAAGCGCAGTTGCCGGAAGTCCGTCGGACCCTGTTCGATGTACTGGGCAAGAGTTTCTTCATTACGAAGGAAATGGACAAGCAGTTACGGGGGCAGGTGACGGATGGGCTGCTGCCGATTATGCTTGTGCAGTTGGTTCGATCAGGAGCGAAGATTCTTGGCACGGCGCCAATTATGCTCGACCCGAAGGGCACCGTGGTCGCGCGGGACGAGTCGCTGAAGGATCAGGTGTGGCGATCGATTACGCGATGAAGTCGGAGACGAACCCGCGCCGGATCTACTATTTCTCGATCAATTTGGGCAATTCGAGATTTGCAACCAATGAGAGTTTTAAGGGCTTTCTGGCACAACAAGCGCGCATTGTGAGCATGTTCAAATCAACGTCGTACATGCCGCATCGGGCGGACTTCTCGGCGATTCGCGAGCAGGTGCTGCAGCGGAGCATTGCTGTTGTCCAGGACGACTCCGGAATCCCCTTCAAGTACTATGAGCCCGCAAAATGGAACCGCCAACTCTACGGGCAGTACACCAAACCCTACGGCTCTTTCCGCAATCTGGTGCAGCCCGATTTGCAGAAGGCGTTCGCCGATAAGGCGTCCGTCAAGTCGCTGGCGTTCAACATTGGGTACGGATTCAACCGAATCCCGTCCAATCTGCTCATCGCTCGAAAGAGGCCTTAAACCGATGGCTCGGATGCGCCTGCGGGCCGAAAACAACCGTCTCAAAATCGAGCATTCCATCATTGATGGGGTGCGAGAGATGCTGGAGCGGTTGTTGCGCGAGTACCCCGACGACGTGATACGCTCCGTGGTGCCGGGTCGGATTTCCAAGGTCAGGGATGCGCGCGGGACGTTGAAGGTACACATCACGGTGCCAGTCTTGAATGGGTGGAAGGCGATCGCGCTCAGTGCGGGAGCCCGGCAGGAGTTGTTCATCAGTACCACTTTGTCCCAGGAGGAGCTGCTCGCCGCACTGCGGCGTTCCGCTGGAGGATGAAGTATCGCTGGCTCCTGTTGGCGTTGATCCTGATCAGTTCGCTCCGTATCGCTTCGACCTGGCAGCACTTTAGCGCCACGGCCGACGAGCCGTCGCATTTGGCGTGCGGGATGGAATGGTGGTCCGAGCATAAGTATACGCGGGAGTATCACCACGCCCCGCTCGCTCGAATCGCCATGGCGTTTGGACCCTATATGGCGGGAGCGCGGTCGGTCGGCCATGAAAGAATGGACGATGAAGGGAACGCGATTCTGTGGGAACGGGGGCAATATTGGCGGACTTTGACTCTGGCGCGCGCTGGCATTCTTCCATTTTTCTGGCTGGCGTGCTGGTCCGTCTGGTCGTTGGGCAAACGCCTTTACGGCGATTGGGTAGGGCTCGCAGGCGCAGGGATTTTCAGTATGCTACCCGCCGTACTGGCTCACGCGGGACTGGCGACTACGGACATGGCAGCGGTGGCTACTTTCGCTTGGACCCTTGATCGACTGCATGACTGGTACACCGCGCCGTCCCGGTGGGGGCTCGCCTGGATCGGGCTGGCGTTCGGATTAGCCGCAGCAGCCAAGTTCAGCAATTTGATGTTCGTCGGGCTCGTGGTTGGATTTTTCATCGTTTTGCACCGGAGGGGATGGCCGCTGCTGCTGAGCGGGCTCCTGGCGTTGGTCGTGCTCTCGGGGACCTATCGGTTTGTCTACGACACGCAAGATATTCCCGTTCCGCAAGAGAGGCCGCAAGAGCCGATTAAGAACCTCGTGAAGCGGTCCGTCCGAGTGCCGTTCTTGGGGCCGATCATTCGAGGCGTTCTGGAAGTGCATGCGCACAACAAGGACGGCCACATGAGCCAACTGATGGGACAGGTGAACCAATTCGGCGATTGGCGATTCTTTCCCGTAATCTTGGCGGTGAAGACACCGCTGGCGGTATTGGCGCTGTTCTTCTTGGGTTGGCGGCGCGCTACTTGGGTGCCGATTGCCTTGGCCCTGTTGCTGCTGGCTTCGATCCTCCCGGTGCATATTAATTTGGGCCTCCGTCACGCGATGCACCTATACGTTCCGCTTTCGGTGGTGGCCGGATGGTCCCTCGTCCATTTGGCCCGTTGGCTAACGGTGCCTTTAGCCGCTTGACTCATACTGGCGTCAGCGCTCGTCCATCCAAACTACATCGCCTCATTCAACGAAGCGGCGAGGCCGGACCCTGCCTGGTTCGTAGCCGACAGCGACTTAGACTGGGGGCAAGATCTCCCTGCGCTTGTTAGGTTGATGGACCGGCGTGGGATTGCGACCTGCCGTTTGGCCTACTTTGGCACGCCACAGCAACATCAGCTATATCCGGGGCGATTTACGGACGGGGTTCCCGACCAGGTGCCGAGTCGAGGCTGCGTGGCGGTAAGTGTAGAGAAGCTTGGACCAATGGCCCGGCAATCGATGCAAAACGGAGAGGGCGACCCGTGGCACTGGCTCCGGCAGTTCCCGGAACTCGAACGCGCCGGGCCGTCGATTGTCGTTTATATAGTCCCTTGAGTTATGAAGCAGTACTGGTTGGTCCTGGTGCTCGTCCTAATTGGCTCGATCCGCATTGCGGCCACGTGGCAGCACTTTAACGCGACTTTCGACGAGCCATTTCACGTCGCCTGCGGGGTGCAGTGGTGGGCCGCGAAGGAGTATACGCGGGAGAGGCAGCACCCACCGCTTGCCAGAATCTTGGTGGGCCTAGGGCCGTATCTGGCGGGCGTACGTCCGGGCGGCCACGGAGATTCGGTGGCCGAAGGGAACTTCCTGCTGCACGAGCGGGGGCACTACTGGCGGCATCTCGCCTTGGCGCGAGCCGGCACGATGCCGTTTTTCTGGCTGGGTTGCGCGGCCATTTGGCTGCTGGGAAGACGGCTGTACGGGCCCAACGCGGGAGTCGCGGCGGTCGGGGTGTTCAGCATGTTGCCGCCGGTGTTGGGCCATGCGGGGCTGGCGACCACCGACCTGGCGGCGATGGCGACCTTCGCTTGGGCGGTGGAGCGGGCGCAGGCGTGGATGGTATCGCCGACACGGATGGGAGTGGTCTGGGCAGGGCTGGCCTTTGGACTGGCGATGGCGGCTAAGTTTAGCAATCTGTTATTCGTGGCGCTGGCGGTGGGGCTACTCGTCGTGATCTATCGCCGAGGATGGCCGCTCGTGCTCAGCGTGGCGTTGGGACTGGTGGTCCTTTCCAGCACCTACCGGTTCGCGAAGGAATTCCCGGTTGACAAACCGCCGAATGCGTCGGCTGGGATTGTGGACCGGATAGCGGGGATGCGAGCGTTTCTTTGGCCGGCGTGGGTGGGAATCGAAGAGATCAGGAAGCACAACCGGGAAGGACATTTCAGCCTCTTGCTGGGACATGTCCACGTGGGGGGCGACTGGAGATTCTTCCCCATAGCTCTGGCCGTGAAGACGCCGTTGGCGGCGCTGGCCTTATTTCTGCTGGCGTGGCGGAGAGCCGCATGGTTGCCCGTGGCGATGATGCTACTGCTTTTAGCGGCACTACTGCCGGTGAACATCAACCTGGGGATTCGTCACGCGCTGCATCTGTACGTCCCGCTGTCGTTGGCGGCGGGATGGGCCATAATTCATGCCCGTCGTTGGCTGGCGGTGCCCCTGTCAGCCTGGTTGGTGGTGGCTTCGGCGCTGGCCCATCCCGACTATATTTCTTCGTTCAATGAAGCGGCGCGGCCGGAGCCCAGTTGGTTTTTGGCTGAGAGCGATTTGGATTGGGGGCAGGACTTGGCGTCGCTGGTTCGGCTGATGGATCGGCGGGGGATCGCGACGTGCCGGTTGACGTATTTCGGCACGGCGGATAGCAACCAGCTTTATCCAGGACGCTTTCGGGATGTGCCACGGTGGGAGGAAGCAAGCCACGGTTGCGTGGCGGTGAGTGTTCGCATCCTGGCGTTGACGTCTCGCTACGCGGTGCAGAAAGGCGAAGGCGACCCGTGGCATTGGATTCGGCAAGTGCCGGAACTCGAACGCGCCGGGAAGTCGATCGTCGTCTACGACGTTCCTTAGGCCGGACCGAATAGACGAATGATGGGGCGCTGGCGGCGATCAAGAAAGACGCGGCTCGTGCGTTCGCGCAAAGCGGCATCGGCAGCGGCGCGGACACCGGGGAAGTAAGGCGGGCCATCGGCCCATTCCAGCAGGCAAGTTTGTGAATCCGCGGCGCGAGCGGCGGCGCGAGTCCGCTGCTCCGGGGGAAGCTCGGGACGCCACCAGTCGTCCGCGCCCATCAGCACGCGATAGCGACCGCGACCGAGAGCCGTTAGGTTATCGGTCAAGCCCCAGTCGAGCGCGAAAACCCCTCCGGGACAGGCACCGGGGCGGGCGAGTTCGGCGGCGACTTGGGAGGTGACGTCGGTCCATTCGCGGCGCGGGCCTACTGCGGCGGCTTGAAAATAGGGCACCCAAGCGGAGAGTTGTGAAAATGCCAAGAAGGCGAAGGCGATAGCAACGGCCCAGCGCGGTTGAGGGAGCGCGGCAAGAGTCGTGCAAGCGGCGGCGGCCAGCAGAGGCCACACCAGCACGTGATGATGGATCGAGCCGCCGGCGCCGCCGGTCAGCATCATAGCTCCCAGAGCCATCGCCGTCGCGGTCCAGAAGAAAGCCGGCAGGCGACGGCGCACAGCAATGCCGGCCACCGCCAGCAACGCTACGCTGGCCACGATGCCGTGGAGCGTGGGTGGAGGGTCAACCGGAAACAAATAGCCGAGCATGGCGGAGCCATCGAGGGAGTGGCGAGCCGCAAACAACTTGGGCCAGAGTTCATCCGACACGAGTTCCGTTCGCAGGTCGCTCATTGCGTGAGGGACCTGCCAGCGGAAGTAGAGATAAGGGGCTGCGCCGAGGAGGAATCCAACCGCGACGCGCCAATGGAAAAAGCGGCGCGCGCGAGCTGGATAGAAGATCGCCGCCGAGACAACCACTGCCGCCAGAACCCAAATGGCGACGGCCTTATCCCAGACCATCAGGCCCGCCAGGATTCCTACCCAGAGGTGAGCAGTGCCCCGGACTGCGAACAGCAGAAGCGTGCTGAGCAGGAGTTGCAGGGCGACCGGCCCCCAATCCATCACGATCGGCAAAACAAAAAGCGGATGGGCGATGAAGAGGATTGCGGTGAGGAGGACCGCCGAGAAGGAGCCGAGGCCCAGCCAGAAACGCAGCGACAGGCCGGCGATGGCGACGAGGGAGAAGAGCATGGGCAAGCGAAGCGCGAAGGGAGTGACCGGAACGATCTTCAAGTACGGAAGGTACAGCGCCGCCTTCAACGTGCCCACGTAGGGCATGATCATCAGAGCAATGTTGCCCTTGCCGATGGAGAAGGCGCAACCGGCCGGATCGTCGATCGCTTTGAGAAAAAGTGCTTCGTCCTGATGGAGGCCGCACCAGCCCGCGACGATCCAGCCGAGCACGAATAGGCCGAACAAGCTGGCGGCACCGATGAATCGCATAGCCCAGGATAGCGCTCAGCGCGGGAGTGGCGGTTGCTACACTGGGAAGGTATCTTTGTTTGAGGTAGCGTTTGGTTCTTCGACTTATTTTCACCGTCCTCCTGCTAATTCCTGCACTTTCCGCGCAAGACATCTTGCAGCGTTATTTCGAAGCGAACGGACGGCAAGCCGACCAGACGCGCGATTTGCAGATGGAGATGGACTTCGATGCTCGTCTGCCGAAGCTGGGAAAGGTTGCCCATTTGACGGGCTTGCGCTACGTGGCCAAGAACGGGCACGTGGCGTTTGTGGTGAAATCGATCACCGGAGACGACACGGTGAAGAAGCACGTGATCGCCCGGTATCTGTCGGGGGAGCAGGAGAACAGCACGAAACCCCTCGACTCCGGCATCAACGACAAGAACTACAAGTTCAAGTTCAAGCGGATGACCGAGCAGGAAGGGCGGCGGGTGCATGTCTATGAAGTTGCGCCGCGGAAAAAGCGGGTTGGACTGTATAAAGGTGAGCTCTGGATCGACGAGGAATTGGCCTTGCCGATCCGGGAGGCGGGGGAGTTTTCGAAGTCTCCGTCGCCGGTGTTCTTGAAGAAGGTCAGCTTCAAGCGGTACTACTCGGTCCATAAGGGAGTCGCGCTGCCGACCCGAGTGGAGTCGGTGATTGAGACTCGAATCGCAGGAAAGGCAGAACTGGTCATCAACTACTCGAACTTTCAGCCGGGTGGCAAACCGCCTGCCGCTGAAGTGGCCGTAGCGACCAGTCACTGACCGGTTGGCACAGTTTACTGAACGTCAGTTGTTATTTCGGTGCGGGTTGCCGTACCGTAGAGGTTAGGTTCTATGCGCACGCTTTTTCTAAATCCTCCTTCTTTTGAAGGATTTGACGGTGGTGCCAGCTCGCGCTGGCCTGCTACGCGCGAAATCGAGTCTTACTGGTATCCAGTATGGCTCTGCTATCCCGCCGGCATGCTGCCCGATAGCAAAGTGGTGGACGCTCCTCCGCACGGGATTTCGATCGAACAAACGGTCGAGATGGCGAAGGAATTTGAGCTGTTGGTTCTGTTCACTTCAACGCCCGGCTTCCACGTTGACGTGCAGATGGCCGAGATGATGAAGGACCTCAACCCCAAGTTGAAAGTCGCTTTTGTCGGGCCGCCGGTTACAGTGGAACCGGAAAAGTCTTTGCGGATCGCTCCGGCGATCGACTTCATCGTCCGGAAAGAGTTCGACCACGCGATTGTGGCCTATGCGACGGGCACACCGCTCGAGGAGATTCCGTCGGTTTCGTTTCGGCGGCCCGATGGTTCGTTCATGCACAACGCCGATGGGGCGGTGATCGAGAACCTTGATGCGTTGCCTTGGGCGACGAAGGTCTATAAGCGGGACTTGGATTTCCGCCGGTACAACGTGCCTTTTCTGCATAACCCGTACGTGGCGTTGTACACGTCGCGGGGTTGCCCGGCGCAGTGCACGTTCTGCCTATGGCCGCAGACGCATTCCGGCCATCGGTGGCGGTTGCGCTCGGTTGACGATGTCGTGAATGAAGTCCGTTGGGTGAAGGATAACTTCCCCGGCTTGAAGGAAGTCTTCTTCGACGACGACACGTTCAACTACCAGAAGGCGCGGACGATTGCCCTTTGCAACGAATTGGGCAAGGTGGGGATCACGTGGTCCTGCACGTCCCGCGTAACGACCGATTTCGACACGCTGAAGGCGATGAAAGACGCCGGTGGCCGGTTGATGATCGTCGGCTACGAGTCGGGCGATCAGCAGATTCTGAAGAACATCAAGAAGGGCGCGACGATCGACATGGCGCGCCGGTTCACTGCCAACGCCCATAAATTGGGGTTGACGATTCACGCTGACTTCATCGTTGGCCTGCCCGGCGAGACGCGGGATTCGATCCGGAACACGATCAACTTCGCCAAGGAACTGGACTGCGAGACCATTCAGGTTTCGCTGGCGCATCCTTACCCCGGGACCGAGTTCTTCGACTATGTGAAGAAGAACAACCTGATCACGCTGGACGCGATGACCGACGAGAAGGGTCACCAGTTGCCGAACATCATCTACCCCGGCCTTGACCGTGGCGAGTTGGTGGAATCGGTGGAGCGGTTCTACAGCGAATACTACTTCCGGCCGAAAGCGGCTTGGCGGATTGTGCGGAAGTCGATTTTCGACTCGACCGAACGCAAGCGGCTGTACAAAGAAGCCCGGGAATATATGGCTTTGCGGAGCAAGCGGAAGCAGTTCGTGAAGGAACAGAAAGAAGCCGCGCTCGCCGGTGTCAAGTAATCGGCTAGTCCGGAAGACGCGACTGTTCGCCAGCATCGTCGTTGTGACGAACGTGCTGGGGAACTTCGCGCTCAGTTGGGGCATGAAACACGGGGCTGCGCTCGACGGCAGCCCCCTTTCGTTTGTGTTGGTGGTGTTCAACCCTTGGGTGCTCGTCGGGATTGGCTTGCTGGCGGGTTGGGTGCTTTCACGGATGGCGCTGTTGAGCTGGGCGGATTTGAGCTATGTGATTCCGGTCACTTCGGTGGGCTTCGTTTTGAATGCCATTATGGGGGCCGTGTTTCTGGACGAAAAGATCAGCGCGCTGCGGTGGGCGGGAACCGTGTGCATCGTCGGCGGAACGGTGTTGGTGGGCCTGACGGCACCGAAGACGGAACGATGAACGCCTGGATCTATGTCGCGATTATCGTGGTGTCGACGGTCGTGAGCGACTTGTTGCAAAGTTGGGAGATGAAGCGGCAGGGGGAGATGACCAATTTCGGAATTGGCCACTTGCTGAAGACGCTGTTGTCGAAGCTACCGCTGATCGCGTCTGTCGTGTTTCTGGCAGTCTCATTCTATGCTTTTCTCGCGCTGCTCCAGGTGGCCGATTTGAGCTTTGCGGTACCGGCCACGGCGCTGAGTTTGGTGGCCGAGACGATCCTAGCGCGATTGTTGCTGAAGGAGAGGGTAACGGCCACGCGCTGGGCCGGCACGGCGCTGGTTGCTTGCGGCGTTTACCTGATCGCGCTGTGATGGAGTATGTCCTATGGGTGCCCCTTGCCTATCAGCTGATCGCTCTGATCGCTAGCAGCAAGCGCCTTTTCCAGACCGATCCGGAGCCGACGGCGTTTCCGCCGATTTCTATTCTGAAGCCGGTGTGCGGGACCGATCCTGGGTTCTATGCGGCGATACGGTCGCACGCGACGCAGGACTACCCGCACTTTGAAATTTTGTTTTCGGTGGCGAGCCCGGAGGATCCGGCGATCCCGGAGATTCGGCGATTGATCGCCGAGTTTCCAGAGCGGCGAATCCGACTACTGGAACGGGAGACGATTTCGCCGAACCGAAAGGTAGGGGCATTGATCGACCTGGCGAAGGCAGCGCAGTACGAGGTGCTGCTGGTGAACGACGGGGACATTTTAGCGCCGCCGAAGTACCTGCGAATCATTATGGGTGGGCTGGAGCAGCCTGGCGTGGGTTTGGTGACGGCGTTGTATCGCGGGCGAGCCGAGCATGTGGCGGGGATGATGGAAGCGTTGGGCGTCGCGACGGATTTTGCGCCGAGTGCGTTGGTGGCACCGCTCGTGGGAGTGGCTGAGTTTGCGATGGGGGCGACGTTGCTGTTGCGGCGAGCGGATTTGGAGGCGCTGGGTGGGTTCGAGATTTTGGCCGACAAGATTGCCGACGACTACCAGCTGGGGCTGGAGGTGAGCAAGTTGGGGAAGCGGATCCACTTGAGTACGGCCGTGGTGGAGACGAGTTTAGGGGCGAAGACTTGGGGGGCGGCCCACCGGCACCAGTTGCGTTGGGCGCGGACGATTCGGGTTTCGCGGGGCGGGGTGATTGGGTATCTGGGAATTCCGGTGACATTTGCGACGGTATGGGCGCTGGTCGCACTGGCGACGGGGAACTGGGGGATGGCGATATTGTTGGTGGCGATGCGGATCAACGTTGCCGTGGTGGCGGGTTTGGTAGGGTTAGAGGACAAGAACGTGCTTTGGCTGATTGGGTTGGTGCCGTTCCGGGATTTGTGGGGGGCGGCGATCTGGGTGAACGGCCTTTGGGGGAGCACGGTGGAATGGGGTGGCCGGACGTTGCGGCTGCGCGAGGATGGCCGGATCGCCGATTGAAAAAAGGTCGACAGACGGCCCCAAAGCCACTCTGGCGTGCTATACTAATTTCTGTTACGACGTTTGTGCGCTCGTAGCTCAGCTGGATAGAGCGTTTGGCTACGAACCAAAAGGCCGGAGGTTCGAATCCTTCCGGGCGCACCATTTAAGTCATCCGCAATCAATGGATTACGGATTTTTCGAGGGTATCGGGAATCTGCCGTGAATCGTCACTGTGCCGGATTCTGTGCGGACTCTGCGCTTCGCTCGCCTTTCGCATGGCTTCGAGTACTTGCTCTTTCTGCGGGTGAACATACCGCTTTGTCGTGGTGAAGTCGCTATGGCCAGCAAGATAAGCCAACGTGTAAGGGTCCATATGCGCCGCCCAGCGGGTCAGACAAGTGTGGCGGAACGTGTACGGCGGCAAGAAAGTGATCTGTGCGCTCGCGCACGCCGCGGCGTGCTGTTTTTTAATGCTGGACTGCTCCATGTGGCCGCTCTTGGTTGGTGCGGGGAATACCCACTCCGACCCACCCGTAATCGTCCGCCGCATCTCCAACGCGCTCGCGGATCGCTCGTTCAACGGAATCACCCGCCGCGCGTTCTCCGTCTTACCATGCGCAATGCGAAGGGCCCCTTCGGAAATCTCACACCACCGCAGCCGGTGACACTCCTCGGGGCGGAGACCGCATTCCATTAGCAAAAGCGCTGCATCCCGCAGTATATAGGGATCGCGGGGAGCTGCTGGCGTCTCGCCCCGCATCGTCGCCCGAATGCCAGCCTGCGCCCGTGCATAGGCCGTCAGCGCATCGTCGCCGATGGCGACGGCCGCCGCGAGATAGGCGGCCCACTCCTCGCCCGTGAGTACCCGCTCCCGTCTCTTCTCCCCCGGGAGCATTCGGACGATGGGGAGAACCTTTCCCACCTTCTCCCATTCCGTTGCTAACTTGAACATCCGCCTGAGGGCTTCTAGCTTCCGGTTCATGCTGGAGACCTCGAAGCCCTTCTCTCGAAGTACCGAAACGAATGCCGTAATCTGCTCCTGCCGGATCGCGTCAATAGGGGCATTCGCCAGCGTCGGAACGGCCAGCAAGGAAGCAAGCCCGCCCTCGTAGTAGGCGAGTGTCCTCGGCTTGTCCGCGCAGTGCTGGCGAATAAAGGGCCGGAAGTCCTTCTCCGCGAACTGCTTCAAAGCGGGGATCTTCACCCTTTCCCGAATGCCGACTTCGCCCAAGGCAAGACGGTTCTTGTGGGCGGCCTCCATCTTTTCTGCGGTTCGTTTGTTGGTCTGCTTCGAGCTTTGGCGAATCTCGTCGCCGTTCCAAACAAAGCGGTACCACCACATGTTCCCGCGCTTGTAGACTGCCATCTGCATTACTCCTTCGGGTGATCTCAACCACCGTCAACGATTATGGCCAAATCGGGGAGGCCGCCCTCCTCCCCGTCTGGCTGCTACGCCACCCGCCGACTTTCAAACTCACGCCGTTTCTGCTGAGCCTCGTGCCACAGCCGATCTTCACGAGACATCTCCCGCTCGCGGGCCAGCCGCGCACTCTCGGCCTGATCGGTAGCAAATTGTTGGCCGGGACTCATCTTCGCGCGGGCGGCCGCCTCGGCTTCGGCTTCCCGAACCTGGCGCTCCTCGTTCTGGATGTCCTCCAGTGCCGCCGTCACCTTCTCGGCAAGTTGAAGCGGCGTCGCGTTTGCTTCGAAAACAGCCACGGCCTTCGCATCTCGCTTCCAGTCCGGCGACCAACAATTCTGGTGCCATCCGTCGGGATAGCCATCCGCCACCATGTCCGCCGGGCTTTGCAAAAGGAACACGCCGGTTTCAGGGGAGAGTGCCGCCGCGACCTGGCAAGCGCTCTTCGCGGTCTCGTCATTTACCGCAAGAGCAAGGGCGTACATCTTCCGGTTAACCGCGGCAAAGGCTGCCGCCGCCTTCAGATACTCCGGCATCAGTTCGGCGATCCGCTCGCGGTTCCAGTCCCGCCGCAGCGCCGTGAGTCCTCCCTGCTGCCGGGCCAGCGCCTCGCGGTTCTCGGCCAGCTTCACGCTGAGCCCCCGCATCCGCGCTTCAACCGACGCCAGCCGAACTTCAGCTTCCGTAATCGCCCGGCTGCTCCCACTGGGACCGGGTGAGCCAGAGAGGGCGAGTTCGGCCTCCTCGGCATCCAACCGGGACCGGGCGGCGATGGCCTGCGCCTGGGCCTGCTCGCTATCCGCTTCGGCAGCGACCAGGAGGCGTTGCAGCTGGCTTCGCTGTTCGATGGCGTTTTCAATCTCCGCGATGGCGGAATCAATCGGGGTCTTGGTTTTGAACAAGTTCATGATTTTCCTTTGTGTGGGCCGCCGGTGGCGGGCTGGGGTTTACTTTTGGGCTTGGGAGTGATGGGCTTAGCGTCGTGCGTTTCATCGTCTTCAGGCGCTCCTTGGGGCGACCTTCCGTCCGCGATGCCTTCGTCAGCAGCGGAAAGGAAATCGTTTGAGAGGTGTTCGAGTTGCCGAGAAATCTCGGCGTCTAGGATAGTGCGAATCTCCCGCTCGTCGGTTGTTGCGCCGAGAACTCCGGCCAACGCTCCAGGGATCGTCGACATTCGTTGCCGCGTCATTTGCGCCATCGCGGCACCGGCAAGCACGGCGTGGTCAAGGGAAACAAGGGAGCCGGACTTCTGTGCTACTTCGAGCTCACGGAGGTCGGCGAGAGCTTTCTCTTTTCGGAGTTGCGCGGAGGCTAGCGTTTCGCCGGAGGCGTCGGACGTGCCATGGCCTGCGATGATCTCGGCGTCTGACTCGCCTCTCCGGCGTTTGAAATTGACGCCTTGCCGAGTGAGGCCGGTCTTTTTCGTAATGGATTTAGTTCTCATATGGCTCTATAAGCGGAAAGTGCTTTTTGGGGGTAGTGACTGCCCCTCGTGGACAGAGACTCTACCTTTGTAGTATTTGGCTAGCCAAGGACCCGAATGCCCCCGGGGGGTGCTAAGCCTTGCTCTCCGTTGTCGATGGGCTCGCATGCGTCTCGAAGAACGGCTTCGCAATCGATTCCGTTCATGCAGCGATCAACGACTTCCTGCCCCACGACGGGCTCCAGGAGCAAGTGCCGGGCCAGCCGATCTATCCCCGCATAGAGCCGGTGATCGGCGATGAGACGGCGGACGATGGGAAGTTCAGTCCGAAGAACATCGACGGATCGTTGCCACCGTCCGCCAAGGGTGATCAAGGCGGCAAGAGCAGCCCCGCGACGGTCGCTCCCCCAACGCGGGCGGCCCAACGAGGAACGGGCTTCTCCAAGCGCGCCCGAGAGAGACGTTCTCACTCGGGCCTTCATGTATTCGATCTCGGTCGCCGTCGTGCAGTACTGATCGAGCGGAGTTCGGGACCCTCGCGGGAATGGGCAGTACGGCGATTTTGGTTCGGGCAGTCGGCTGTTGGCGCGCAACGCCACATGGCCGAGGGTTCCAGGGCCCGGAACGATTGAGCATTCGTAAACCGGCAGCCCATGGAGCCTCGCCATGCAAGCGTGGCTGGCCTCGTGGTACGAAGTCCTCACGCGTTGATCGTCACCGCCGAATCGAATCCACATGGCCTAGGCAATCCGCCGAGCGTCTTGGCTTTCCTGCAATTTGTAGTCACTGATGGTACGTTCCGCTTTTTCACGCACCGCGTTCTCCTTCGCCCGCCATGCTTCCCGCGCGGGCCGGGAGCGTGTATCTGCAATCAACTTACTCAACTCCTGATCGATGAGGCGCGGCCCTTTGTTCGCCTCGAAAAAAGCTTTGGCCCTCGCGTCGGCCTCCCAATTGGGCGAGCTGTCTGCGGCGGCGTAAGGGGCGTATCGGGTCTCTTCCAGGATGCTCGCCCCGCCCATCAGGCCGAAGGCGCAATTACCGCAGGCGGCGACCTGGAGGGCATCTTCACCGAGAGCCACCCCTAGCGCCAGCGCTTGGCGGGTGATGGCGCGGAACTCGTCAACCACTTTCAGATAGCGCTCTTCGAAGGCCACAATTTGCTGGAGATTCCATGCGGCGCGGGCAACCTGGAGGGTCGCTTGGCTGCGTTCCAATTGAGTGTCGGACTCCGCGAGGCGGCGCTTCAAACCAGTGATGCGCGCTTCGATGGCGTCTCCTGCAGCGTACAGCCCGGCGAGCTCAGTGCGGAGACCATCAGTCGATCCACCGGTGCCGAGGACGGCGGCGACCTCCGCATCTTCCAGCCCGACGCGAATGCTGTCGAGCTTGGCCTGGCATCCCGCCAGTTCGCCGTGCGCGTTTTCGATCAACGCGGTCAAGTGCGCGCGTTCGGCAATCGTGGCGCGGACGGCGGCCACGGTGCTTTCGAAGGGGGTTTCTCGTTTGAATAGTTTCATGTTGGTTTCCTTGGGGGTTAGAGGTTGACGTGGAAGGCCGCGCCCATCTTTGGGCGACCGGCCAGGATGTTTCGGACTTCGGCGAGGCGTGCGCGTAACTTCGGGCACGCCGGGTTCTGGTGAATTCGTTGAAGGAGCGTCTTCAATTCGGCCTCGGCATTGGCGATGGCGCGGGCGGCGGTGAAGCGTTCAACCGAAAGGTCGTTGGGCGTTGTCATTGAATCGTCTCCGTTGGTTGGGGCGAGGTCGGGGGCGTAGCGGCCAGTTGCACGATTGCACCGGCGGCCCAGTAAAGGCTGAGTTGGTGGCCATAGGCTTCAAGGAACACACGCTCAATGCCGGGGAACTCGCGCGTCAGGACCGCGTCGAGATGGGTGAGTTCAGTTCCTAGAAGCGCGATGTATCCCTCTAGCGTCGCGAGCGTCGCCTTGGCATTTTCGGCGGAGGGCTGGTGCGACTCTGAAACAGCGGGTGGATCAGAGGCCGGTGAGGAGCGCCGGGACTCGTCGAGGGCCCGCTGCAACCCGTCGAGGGCAGGGGTCAGCTCTGCGAGCTGCTCGACGACCTTCTGCCTGCTGACTAAGGCGTGCTCGAGAGCGACGAACATCGCGTCGACCGCAGTGACGGGGGCGTTAGGCTGCAAAGGTCTCCTCCCTTGATTCCATGGCTGCGTCCGGCTGGGCTTGAAGCTCGGCGATCTCGGTCGCAATAGCCTGCTGGCGCAGCCGGATCGCTTCGAGTCGGCCTCGGCATCGCTCGCCCCAGCGTCCCGCCCGTTCTCGGTCGCCATCGATCCAGAATTTGTCGCCGACCAGCCGTTCGAGTTCGACGGCTTCGGCCTCGAGTTCGAGGCTGCGGGCGTGCTGAATGAGTTTCTTGAGTCGTTTTTTGGGGGTCAATGTGAATCTCCTATGGGTTGCGGTTGCTGGGTGGCGATTCGTCGCGTAGCTAAAACAGGTAAACAGGGTCAACAGGCTAAACGGCTCCCTGTTGAGGGTGTTTACCCTGTTGAGGGTGTTTAGGCTGTTGTATGTGTTTAAGGTGTTTATAGTTATTTAGGTAAGCGGTAGTCGCCATTCTCGGAACAGATAAGCGCATCGGACCGCATTCTGGCCAGAAGGCCGCGAACAGTTGCGCGGTTGCGTCCCAACGCGGTCGCAATTTCCGCTGGCTTCATCAGCCCGCCGTTTTCTCTCAGGACATCTAAAACAGCCCGCCGTTCCCCGCTGGTTCGCGCCTCATCAGCCGTTCCAGCGACGCTCCAGCCAAAGGTCAACGGGTCATCCTGTTCAAACCGTAGGGACCATTCGGCGTCTGCCATATCGCGGCCTTGAATCGTCAACGTTACGCCTTGCGCGGTGCGGTTCAGTGTCCAGTTGGAGTCGCTCGAAGCGGTCAGCCCGGTCGTTCCGGCGATCTGGTCGAGCGCGTACTCGGCTCCCATCTTTCGGCTGTGGTGGATCAACAAGATGGCGGTCTTATGCTTCTGCGCGAGTTGCTGGAGTGGCTTGATACTCTCGTAGTCCTCCTGGAGCGGATCGCCGTTCTTTGGCTTCCTGATGCCGCCCTGAGCCCTCAGGAACGTATCAATGATGACCAGGCCGTATTGCTTTGCGGAGAGCGCAGCGTCGATCTGTTCCACTCCTCCTCGGGAAAGCGGCTCCAGGTCGTAGACCATACCGATGTTGTCGGTAAAGATGGCATTCGGCGCGCCCGCGGTGATGAACCGTTTTTGCCAGTTATGGGTCCTGCCCTCGGATTCCTCCAGTGCGAAATAGAGAACTCCATGCGGCTTAGGGCAGTAGAACCTGCCAAGAGCGGGCTGACCCAGCGCGGCACCTATTGCAATTTGAAGAGCAAGCCAGCTTTTCCCCACCTTGGGCCGACCCGCCAAGATAGTCACGCCGTTGTGAATCAGGTTCTCGAAAAGGAAGACAGGGGGCGGGTAATTGCCTCGAAGGATCTGATAGCCGCTAACGATAGTCAAGGGCTTCGGCTCCACCCGCCGCTCGCGTTTTGCCGCAGCCTCCGGCCCGAAAGAGTGGTTCGACATCAGGTCGCTCGTGATCTGCGTTTCGGTTCTGGCGCTCATGAGGCCTCCCGCTCTGAACCGGCGATCATCTGGGCCAGTTTATTCCCCGGCGCTTCTTTCAGCGCCTCATACTGACGGGTGAGCCCCTGAAACGTTCGCCAAACTCCAATGGAGTCGCCGAGCAGTTCGATGTCCTCCCGCTGATAGGCCAGCCCCACCAGATCGTGATATCGAACGAAGAGAACATCAGCTTCGGCCCAAAGACCGACCAGAAGCTCATCGCGGCGACGGATTAGCGCGGCAGCCTGAGACCGCGCTCGGTCAATGTTCTGAGCATAGGCTCGGCGCTGCTCCAAGGTTGCTTGGCCTCGCTCGATCCCGAAGTTGAGCGAGAGCCAATCGAGTGCGGCCCGCTTGTCGCAGTCGAGAGCGGTTTCGACCAACGCCAGGATGCCCCCCCCCCGTTCCGACGGCATGGTCAAACCATCGACCAGCGTCCAGAGCTACGTTAAATCCATCGCCATCGCGCCAGAAGGCCCGTCCGCGATTCGAACGCAATCGGTCTCCTCCCAACGCTGACCAGACGGAGGTGATGTTAAGATCAGCGATGCGCGGCTCAATCGCAGCCGCTCTCATTCGGCCTCCTCCCTTGCCTTCTCCCGCGCAGGTCCCGCGATACACCACATCGCCAGCGATGCCGCAGCCAGGGCGTCATGATCGCCAAAGCGCTTGAGGACGCGCACGACGCCATTCAGGTTGGCGATGTCCATGCGCTTCTGCAGCCGCTTGTATTTTTTGGTCGTCGGGTCGAACCCGTTGATGCGCGGGCGGCTCATCGAACCCTCCGCGACATTGAAATCACCCTTGCGCGGATCGGGAGCAGTCGGCTATTCTGGAGGGGCTTGAAAGTGTTTTTAGAGCCTCGCGCCGCGGCAACGGTGGGGGGCTTTTTCTTTTTCGGCACAGTTTTACGCGGCCTCCCGTGTGGAAGAAGCCGACAGGCCATTTACATATGCGCAAACATCTTCCGGTCGATAGCGAACGGCAGAAGAGAGTTTCACCCATTTCGGCCCCTGGCGAACCAACCGCCAGCGCCGCATTGTGGCAACCGACAGCGCCAGAAGGTTGGCCACTTCGTGTTCATTCAAAAGGCGGCCTGACTGCCCGCCGTCGCGATTCATTTCCATCTTGAGATCCCCTTTTCCTGTAGTTGTGCTCTGTTGCACAACTACAGATTCGGCGATCCCATATGTTCGAATCCAGGGAGAAACTCAGGAGAATTCAGGGGAATTGAGGAGTTTTCGGGGAAAGCGGCTTTTCGCGGCTAATGCGGAACCTCGGACAATGGGACGCCGAGGGCTTTCGCTATTTTCGCCCGCGTATCGTGGCCTGGCCTTTTGGTCACTCCATCGCGATACGCTGCAAAGACCTTGTAATCAAGGTCGAGTAGTTTAGCGTATGCGTAAGTGCCCGCATTCCAGCCCAATCGCTTGGCATGATGAGATAGAAACGATTTACGGGAAGGGGTTGTGAATTCGTCCGCCTTTGAGGGCGCTGCGCTTTCCTCTTTGCGTTCTCCGCAAGTGTCCCGCTCTAAAAAGTACTCCGCGCTCTCTGCCCGCCACCGCAGCCCAGCATGAGCGATAGCTTGCCCTACAATCGCACCAACGTGCCAAACCACGTCTCTCTCGTCTTCGGGGACGTCTAGCCCCAGGCGTTTTCTCCAAGGCAAGCCATGGCGAAGGCATTCACGAGTTCTTCACGCATATCTTTCGAGAGGATAGGCGATTGGTCTATTGCATGGTGCGCGAAATGTGGGATATCACCAGCCAAAGCTTCTCTGAATTCCTCGTCTGATTTGCAGGTTTGAAGTATCTCCGCCGCCAAAGCATCAAAGTGGTGAACACTCAATTCCTTCAGAAGCGAAAGATCATTCGGGAGGCCCCTATTTGCCTCGATTTCAAGTCGAGGGATGAATCCAGACATAAAGCGGGCACGCTTGGCTTCCAAACGGGCCAAGGCTAATGGCGTCAATTTGCGAATGAATCCACCTAAGTCTGGGTTGTACGACTCAGCACTGCGACTGAAGGAAAAATGCTTTATTTCCATCGCTCCCTCGCGATCCCCTGGAGTGGATTGTGCCGCCGGTCGGACAGGGTATCCGGCGTTCGCTGATCAGGCTAGGCGGCTATCTCTATTATGCAACAGTCAAATATCAATCACTAGTCAACCCGAGTAATATTTCATGTCCTATACCAAGGTAGCCAGTGTGCCGCATTCAGGACACCTGTCCCAGGAAAGACACCCATCGACGTCCCCCTTAAGCCGTTCAGTCTAATTGACTTATTTCATTAACATGGGATAACATACACAGGCGCACGAACTTACTCCGCGCTCCAAAGAGAGGTCCTCATGGGCGCAACCGATAAATACCAACTGATCGTCGAATCCGTTTCGCGCGGCGATGCCGAACTGCAGCGCCTGGAGAAGGCGGTAAATAAGCTAGCCGACACGACGGAACGCTCGCAGAAGCGCTCGGCTGATTCGTACGACCGGACATCGAAGCAGGCCGGGGACGCGCTGGCTTACCAGGAGTCGGCTATCAAGCGTCTGACTGCCGCCGCTGAGAGCGGCGGGCACCGCGTCCGCAACAGCATCATAGGCATCGGAGCTGGTGTTGTCGCTACAAAAGAAATCTTTGACGTTCTTGCTGGCTCTGTCGATAAGTTCACCGCTGCGACCATGCGCTCTGACGTTGCGCTTAGCCGTACTCTCGCGACGTATCGGGCGACGCGGCTGGCGTCTTCGGCGGCGTTTGGGGCTCGGGCGCTGCTGGGCACCGCTGCCACGATAGGGGTAGGGCTGGTGATCGAGGCCGCAATCCGCAACGCAAGGGAGCAAGCGGACAAAGTGCTAGATGCCTCCATGCACGCGGCGGAGGGCGGCAGTAGTTTTGGGTCATCCTACGCGATCAAGCGAGCGGCGAAGGTGACCAACCGAAATTTGGACTTTATTTCGGACAAGTCCGTCGATGAGGTCGATGCGCTAAACAAGCGACTGTCGGGCATCGCCGATCCAATTGACAGATCCAAGGTCGCTGTAAAGGAATTCGGAAAGAACGCTGGCGACGCGCTTAGCTTAATCGACGACCGATTGGTCAGACAGCTCAAGCGTGCTGAAGAATTCTCGGCCCAGTTAGACGGCCCCACGCGAGAAGGGTTGCAGGGCATGGTGGATATTTTAAGGAACTTCCACCCGTTCGACGATCTGAGCGACGGGCTAAGCAACTTTATTGAAAGCGGCAAGATCAAGCTGGCTATTTTTACGGTAGACGTTGCGAAGGCAGCTAGGCAGGCGGCAAAGGATAGCGCCGGGTTTGTAAACGTTCAGGGTCCGGACTTCGATCCTTCTGGCGATAATCCAGCGTTCATGCCGAAGTCCGAAAAGAGATTCCGGCCTCTCCCTACGGATCTCGATTACCGCGAACAGTTCACCTTGGACGCCCGCAAGCGGCTAGGGGAGCAGTTGACGAACAAGGACACTGGCGGGTTTGCGCTTCGTTCGCTTGGCAGTTCTGCGAGCTTGAAAGCCGCGAATGCGATAATCTCAGCGCCCGACAACACGGCGGACGGGCTTCGCTCCCGGCTTGGACAATCCGAGAAAGCGCTGGAGCGGGCTAAAAAGCTGTTTCTCGATGCGGATACATCGCAGAAGGCCAGTTTTGCCGATCTGGTGGCTACGGAAACCAAGTCGGTATCAGTGATCGAAGCTCGCATTAAAGCGCTCGGCATCGAGAACGCGTTGCGCGAGAAGATAGCAAACCAGCAGCGCGAGTTCGACCACGACTTCGCTCTCTTTTCCGGCAGGATCCTGAGCGGCTCGTACAAGAGCATTTCGGACGAGATCGGCGACCGAGGAAAGGCTATCCGCGAGGGCAAGAATAAGGACCTCCGCCCGTCGCAGATTTCGAGCATCGGCGGGTTATTCGATGAACGCCAAGCCAACCAAATAAAAGACGCGGAACGCGAGCGGGTAAACGGAATACTGAACGAGGGCAGCTCGTTTCGGAGCCTAGCGCGGGGCAAGGCCGCGATGGGCGTCGATCAATTTATCACCAGCGGCCTAGGCTCGAACGCTCCGACCCTCCGCAGGTCGAGCGAGGCAGCCCCTGGCGTCTTCGAGATTCCTGGCGTGCCGAGCGGCGACGATTCCACTAAAGGCTCGACCGCATTCCTAGCAGGCATGAACGCGAAGGACGAACGCGACCGCTCCCGCCGCCTTCAGACCAACCAGCAAGAGCTTTCGTTCCTGACGCGCAAGCTCGAGCTTCTCACAGGCCCCGGCGGCGAACGCGCGGCTATCGAATCCATTGCCAAGCTGAAGCTGGCGGCACTGGAGGAAGAGGCATCGGTGTCGCTGGAGATGTTCAACGTCCGAGACCGGCAAAACCAGATCGAGCGCGAGCGTGTTATCGGACTCGCCGAACTGGACAAGAAACGGCGCGACGCGGGCCGGGAAGCGACAGGCCGCGCCTTCGATGCATTGGTGTCAGGTGGCGCTGGTGGTATCACGGCGCTGGGCAAATCCGTCGTACTCGGCCAGGGCCGCATCGTCGCGCAGAATTTAACGGAGAAGCTGGCGAAAGACGCCGGGGGCTTCCTGGGGCGGCTGGGCAAGGCGAGCGGGCTGAGCAGCAGCGTCCTCGGCGGCACGCTCTTCGACCCCCAGAACTCTGGCGACCCACTGAAGACGGCCACAGACGCGAACACGGCGGCGACGACGGCGAATACTGCTGCGCTGCTCGTGCGCGGCGGTGGTGGGGCTGCGTCGAGCATTGGCGGGGTATTGTCGGCGTTCACGCGGAGCAATCCGGCGGCGTTCATCCCGTCTTCGGCGTTCTTCGCTGGATCGGGCACGGGCTCGGGCACGATGGCAGCTAGCTCCCTTCCCGGCTTCGATGCTCTCAACGTAACGGGCTCGTTCGGTCGCGACATGAGCCAAGTTTCGAGCGTGCCGGGGACGTCGGTGCTGAACGCGGGTCAGAATTTTTCAGTATCCCCCAAGGTCTCCGCGCTCAACAAGGGCGTCGGCTACGCGGGCGCGGCATTGGCGGGGACATTGGGCGCGATAAACGGATTCAAGGCTGGTGGTGCGCAGGGAAACTTAATGGGCGCGTCATCTATCGCCGGTGCGGCGGCGACGATTATTGCGCTGTCTCCCGCTAGCGGCCCTGCCGCCCCAATCATGGCAGGCATAGCGCTCGCGCTTGTCGCGACGGCTGCCTTGATCGGTGATCCCAAAAAGAACCGAGACCGGGCGCTGGACCGGCTCGTATCTGACTCCCGCTACAACGAAACACAGCCGCTCGATTACGCTTTCGACACGCGCGGCGGTGGGTTTGACTACAACTCGCGGGGGGATTTGCGGAGCATCAACGTGCAGGTCAATCTCAGCACCCTCGACAACCGCAGCTTTATGGACAACCGCGAGATGTTCACCGACGCGGTTCGCCAGGCGATGCTTGAAGGACACGGAATTAACCGGACCGCGCAGGAAGTGGTTTTGGGGATCTGATCGTTGGACCAGCCGGTTGCTCTTTTGATGGCTTGGGAACTACGCTTAATGTATGGAGCCACGCTGTATGGCTTTGGAGTATAGTATGAAAACCATGTCAAAGGAAAAGACTTCTCGGGTGACGTTCGATGGACGGACAATCGTCAACACCCGTGCGCTAATCCGTGAGCCAAGGGTTCAAGAAATGCTTGAGAAAGTGGCCAAAGTGAAGGTCGCGCAATTGGTTCGGAAGGCCGAATCGGAGCGGCGGACGCACACCACGAATGGCGAGGATGCCATATAATCTGCTCCTTTTCCCGCTGCTTGGCGGATTTCTCTTCCTTCATCTGAATAATTTCTTTCGCTTTCACGCGCAAAGGGTGGATGGATATCGGCTGCTGGTTGAGTCGGCAATCGCCGGGACCGTGCTCGGCGTTTTCGCACGATTGGTTGTTCACTGGACAGGTTGCATGGATATTGGGATCTGGGCTGGTGAAAAATGGCCAAAACTCTTTCCGTGGGAGCACGCGGATACGGCAGCGTGGGCGGTGCTCCTTGGCCCGATTTTAGCTCTCGCCATCAATGTCGTAGTTGACAGAGAAACCGCGAAGCGATGGGAAGTCCACCGGCACGGCAATACACTTACGAGATTCCTCTACTGCGCCGATCAGGAAGGCGACTTAATCTCTATCTCTCTCTTAAACCGCAAGTGGTATGTAGGTCTTGTGGCCGAAGCGCCCAACCTAAGCCCGCATGAACTGTATTTTCGAATTCTGCCGCTAATGAGCGGATACCGCGATAAGGACACGCTGGAAGCGGTCCCGACAACGTTCTATTCAGACGCCTTGAACGACCCTGCTCGCGATTCCGAAGATTTCGTCGTGACCATTCCATTGAAAGACGTCCAAACCGCAAACCTCTTCGATATCGATTTCTACCAAAAGTATTTCGTAGAGGATATTGAAGAAAACGATCCGGCGGACGAAACCGCTTCGTCCGCGGAGTCCAAGGACTCAGGACACCTAGCAACGCAGAGCACCAATACGACACTTTCTCTCTCCCCGGCTAGAATCTCCTACACGCAGGAAGGTGGTCGAATCAGCCTAACGATTGAGAACCAGAAGCCCTAGCGGACTGAGGCGTTCACGGGTAAACTCCCCCCGCACCCCCGCCAACGCCACCTCCCGCCGCAACCCCACCGGCTTCCGATCCCACAACGGATCAGCCGCCCTCGCCTCGCCCTCGTGCCGCTTCAGATCGGCTTCAAGCGTCCCGGCAGCCTCCCGCCGTGCAATCTCTGCGTCAACCCGCAAACGTTCCTCCGCCTCGGCGGCCAGATCCCGCTCCAGCGCTGCCCGCTGCTCCTCCTCTGCCTTCGGGTCCTCCGGCATTGGCCGAGCTGTCCTGATGAGCGCCAGGCGCTTCGGCGATAGTTCCTCGGCCACGATGGCGGCGAAGAACCCGTAGCTCTCCGGCGGCTTGCGGCGGCGGCGGAAACGCTGGGCCCACTCCGCCACGTCCTCGGCGCTGGCATGCGGCACGGCGGCGGCGATCTGCCGAACGATGGCTTCGTCCGGCGGCAAAGCGCCCGGAGCCATGCAGCCATGCAGAGCCTCGGCAATCTGAGCCAAATCGGCATCGAGCGGCGGCGATGGACTGCTCGGACTATTCGCCGCCGCTGTAGCTCTTCGCTCTTCGCTCTTCGCTCTTGCATCGAACAGCCATCGATTTTCGACGTTTTTCGATAGCTTAGCCAATGGCTCAGCTATAGCTGAGCTATCCGGTTCCGACCGGTTCCCCCAGCGCTTCGCCGCGCCCTTCGCCCCCGCCGTCGCCCGCTCGGAATGGTAACGGCGCTGGTACTCCCACTCTTCGAGCAGACGCCGGTTGTACAGCCTGCCCTCGCGTGACTGGAAGCAAGCCCGCAGCTTGGCCGCTGAGCGCTTCCAGCGGGCTCCGATGAGGCTCAGGGTAGCCAAGGTTCCATCGTCGTCAGGAAGGCCGCAATCCGGCTGTTTCCAGGCATGCAGGAGCAGGCGCAAGTATCCGCGCTCCTCGTCCGCCGTCATGGCTGAAACGGCGGTTGAGGAGAGCCAAGCGTCGACGTCGAAGAGGAAGGATTTCATCGGACCCTCTCTCGGAAGAACGGCCGGCGGCGATGGGGGGCGGATTCCCGTATAGAGAGAGGCGCGGCGATGGCTTCGGGAGAAAGGTACTTGTCGAGTGGCATGGGGTTCCTGGGTAGGGCCGCGGTGAGGCGGCCCCTGGAGGGCTACTGGGATTCGCTGATGCTGTCGGCGTCCACGATGGATATCCTGTCAGCAGGGATTGATCCGTTTTGACCGTCAAAGCCGAGGACGCGACAAAACGCGGCAATGAAATTACCGCGTTGGTAGCCGTCCGGTCCCCAGGTCCGTCGCGCCAACCGGATAGCCTCAATTACCGAAAAGACGTCAAGTTCGTGGGCATTGGCCTTGAAATACGCCAGCTCGAGGTCTAGAGCGGCTTTCAGAGCGCCATCTGCAAGCTTTTCGCCCATCGTCGTCAAGTCCCAACCCAATTGGGGCGGCCGGTCGGGGATGTCGAAAGGGGACTCAATTCTGGGCCTTTCAGGTTCAGCGGTGCCGAACTTCGGCAGCGCAGCGCGGGGTGAGACGGCGAACGCGGATATTCCATTCGATTGAGCCGCTCGGCGCTCTGCAATGAGCGCACGGCCCGCAGCGTGCTCCGATTGTGTGAGGATTAGTTCCTCAAGGTTCCCGTCTTCCGAGTAGGTCAACAGACGCCAGTCGTTGGCTTCCGGATATTTTGGCTCTGGCCATGGCTCGCCAATGCCGAAGAGGGGTTCGAGTGGCTCGACCGTCTGTTGGAGCGGCGTAGCTTGGCCAACCGCTGCGGCCAAGAGGCCGATAGATTTCCGTGCTTTTGACATGTTCAAATTCTCATTTTCGTTGGTGTGGTTGGGCGCAATACTCCGACCGCAGCCGGGCGGAGGGTACGCGGGTGAATGTGTCGGGAAGCGAGATGAACTTCCTGCTCGTCGTCTACGTCAGAACGGGCTGCTCGATAGCGGCGCGTACTTTGCTCTCGTCGTCGTTTAACACCGCCATCAATGAACCGATGAAATCGCCATCATCCAGCGGCTCGGTTATGGGCCCGCCTCGAACGGTTTTCAACAGGTCCAGCGCCATGCCGAGAATACAAATATCGTCGTAGTCCACGAACTCGCCTATCTCCTCCAGAATCGCTTTGGCCTTGCGTTCGCGATCGCGGCTAAGCCCGGCCCGGCCGGATAAACAATAATGCTGCCGGTGAATGTGACACCCCATTTTGCATTCGAAGCTTGCCTGCCACGCCGTTAGTTCCTCGGGGTTCATCGGCCTTTTGGATTCGTCGGGCGCAACGCTATCGACGAGTGCAGCGCTCGCGTCTACAGCCACCTTGCTTACTTTCGTTGGCATCGTATTCTCCGTATTAGGTTGGGTTTCGGTTTGCGGCCGCAACGGGCGCGGGTTCGCTTGCAATTGGATTGCTGAAAATTGGGACATGGAGGGTCCGTCGTCAATACCGGCTTAAAGCTGGAGAGGACAGCCGACGTTAGGCGGCGGAGCGGGGCGGGCCGCACGAGGCGAGCCAGGCATCGAAGGCGGCGGTAGGGATCATGTAGCGCCGCCCCAACCGTATCGATGGTATGGTGCCCGCTTTCAACTCTCGGTAGATCACCGGAAGCGAGTACGGCAAGAGCTCGCGCAAATCTTCGGGCGTCAGGTAAGGCTTTCCCATAATCCTCCGATGGCTTACAATCACTAGGATGCACGCCAACTACTCACTAGTGGGTAGTTCAATCCAAAGTAAACTACTCATGCTGAGTAGTCAATGGCAAAAATGAGTTTCGCTGAACACATTCGAGATCTCCGAAAAGCGATCACCGTCACCCAACAACAACTGGCCGTTAAGCTGGGGCTAGCGGTGAGCTCGGTCGCCCGTTACGAATCCGGTACGAGGCCCGACACCAATGTACTCGTAGGTCTTAGCCGTCTCGCCGCCCAATCCAACCGCCTGGACCTAGCGAGGGTGTTCTGGGACGCCGCCGCCGAGCTAAGCGACATCGGGCTCGAACACATCACCGCCATCTGGTCGAAGGCCGACGCCGCGCGCGAGGCGCACGCTGAGGGCACCCCGGTGGACTTCCCGGGCGTGCTCGGCGAGATTCAGGGGCTTTGCGTGGAGATTAATCCAGGGCTGGGATATGACGCGGCGGCGAAGAAGGGGAAGCGGGGGACGAAGGGGTAGGCGAAGTTTTAGTCGAGCGCTACTTTGAAGACTGCCGGTGCCTTTTCCGCGAGACGAACGACCTTGTTTCGATGAGCCTCGGCTGTATGTCGGGCCTTGCCGCTTACTAAAGCGCACTCCGAAAAGCATGAGGAGGTCTCCACGGCCAGGCTGGTGCCAAACGCAGTTAAGGAAAGCAGGTTCTGGCGGAGAACATCAATTCGATGCGGTTGCTGAATTCGCGTCCGACCGGCGGAAGCATCGAAGAGGTGCCGAAGGGACTCCTCCGTGAGATTTACGTGACATGCGTGTTTGTTGAGGTGGTCGCGCAACTTGTGAAAATCGCCGCCAATTTCCTTTGCGCGTACTCCCGCGCTCGGCAGAGTTAAGGATTCGCCCTGTTCGATAGCGCCCGGAACGGTGCGCAAATATACGAGCAATTCCACCGCCTCAAGTAGCGGGCGGAGCAGTGCTCCTGCTTCCTGCGCAAGCCCATCAAGCGACAGACCGTAGGACGCATGGAGGAGGTTTCTCCCCTTGATGCCTGTTAGCAAACTGAGCAAGGGCAGTCCCGGAGCGGGCTGGAAAAAAGAGTCAAGATCGTGAAGGATCAGACGCAGTACCTGGAAGACCTCCTGCACCATTTCCGACTCCGGCTTCAGCGCAACTTCCAAGTCGCCCAAGGCAGCATTCCTTGTTGCCCACAATTCATTGTCTACGCGGGTGCCCATGAATTGACTATCCTACTCGAGGCCGCACGTGTTCATTACCGGGTGCACTGATTGCTCCCCTGCCCCCAAATCGGAAACCGTTTCCGTTTTCAAACCCGACACGGTGTCTGTTTTCAAATTCGACAACGTTGTCGGTTTTGAAACTCGCCAATTTGGCTGCCGAAGGGCTCGGTCGCTGACATCCCGCAAATTGCGGCATTTGAAGACCCCGCCACGTGCAAGAAATCCAGGGCAGTCTGCGGCGTCCAACCTGAAATCGGCACAATCTGCCGCTTTGACGGCCACGGATTCCTGTGAAGGCGCGGAATCCGTCGATTCATGCAAGTCGCCGAAGCATTGAAATCCAACAATTTGTTGAATTTGGCCATCGACGCCTCCGCCCTCTACATCCTCTCGGCCCCTCAACCCCGGAGCCCGTCAAGGCAGGACAGGTTCTCCACAGGGAACCGCGCTATTTTTCGTCCTCGACTACCTCGTTCACAACACAAAAAAATAAAGTTCGTGGGCCTCAGCTCCAATAGGGACGGCGCTTTGGAGCATTTTGGAGAGGCGGCACGAATCAGTTCTTTCGCCGTCGCCAAGTATTTTGAACATGGGAGACAAATCGCATGTCGAATAGAAACAGGCAGAAGCACGCCGGGCGGGCAGCCGAAGGCCGCGCATTGACAAAAATACAAACGAAGCCACTTTTTCGAGCTGGTTTTTCTGAACTTATTATGCAAACACGGGAGTTATACGAGATCGGTCCGGAAAAAGACAAATAAAATACGGACGAAGCCACTGTAGGGGCTCCGGAAGTCTCGATACCAACCCGGGACTCGTCGCAGAGACAACCGCGAAGGTTCTGGGTATCTGCGATCATCGTTTCACTGTGCCGGATTTTGTGCCCACCCTGCGTTACCCTACGGTGCTAAGCTTTGCCAAGATCCATGTCAGCCGAGGGTCTAAACCCAATACTCGTCATTTAAGAAACATTCTGATGCTATTCTGTTTTAGAACAGGAGAGCTTTAGGATGTCGCGAACCATTGCCCAGTTGCCTGCGGGAAGTCGAATCACAGACTACATCAGTTTGGGTGTGGTG